>JAZGDL010000162.1:0-16446 GCA_036477795.1 Phycisphaerae bacterium | reverse complement strand
GCCCTTGATGCTGCGCGCACATAGCCCACCTCCGCGTCGCCGATGCCCACGCTGGTCCTTCCCTGCCTGAAATGCCACTCGACCGTCACTCTCCGCGAACCCCAACGCAATTGCCGTGCCGAACAGTTTTGGCTGCGTCCACTTTTTCTTACTTATCGCTGAACAACGACACTTTGCGCCCGCGAAAATCCTCCGCCTCGTATTCGTGCTGGTCCCAGGTGAAGCTCGGCTCACTGCGGATGGTGATGGACTTCTCCGTGTCCATTTCCAACTGATGGAGCATGTGGCGCTTACGGTTTTGCAGGACGTAGGCGACATCCGGGGATACCGTGACGGCCAGCTTCACAATGTCATCATGGTAAACCGCCTTCTGAACGTTGCGCAATACGTGCAGCGTCATCGACTCCGGTGACTTCACCAGCCCGCTTCCCTTACAGTGCGGGCAATCGGTATAGATCCCGCGTTTGATCGAGGGGCCCTGCCGCTGGCGAGTCATTTCGATCAGACCGAACTGGCTCATCCGCAGGATGCGGGCACGCT
Source organism: Phycisphaerae bacterium (assembly GCA_036477795.1). GTDB lineage: Bacteria > Planctomycetota > Phycisphaerae > UBA1845 > UBA1845 > JAZGDL01. Next base: position 15,906 of record JAZGDL010000162.1, on the reverse strand, counting down.
CCTTGTGCTTCTTCAAGGCTTCACGAAGTTCCCGCTCCACCGCCCGCTTATGACGGTCCAGACGCATATCGATAAAGTCGCATACGATCAAACCCCCCAGATCACGCAAACGCAACTGACGGGCGATCTCCTGGGCCGCTTCGATGTCGGTCTTGAACGCCATCTCCTCTTCATTTCCAACATTGCGCATGCGGCCGCTGTTCACATCGATGGCCACCATGGCTTCGGTCTGGTCGATCACAATGCTGCCTCCGCTCTTAAGCGGCACATGACGGGCGTGAATCGCTTCGATCTGATCCTCGATGCCGTAGTAGTGGAAGATCGGTACACGGCCATCGTATTCCTCGACGATCCGCTCCGGCGTGCGGGGCAGGGCGATACGCAGAAACTCGCGCACGTTCTTGGCCGTCTCCGGCGTGTCCACGATGATGCGGTCGAAGTCGGCAGTGAACACGTCGCGAATAGTCCGTATCACCAGGTCGGATTCGCGATACAACTCCGCCGGAGCTTTCGTGCTGCGCACCCGTTCGGCGACCAGCTTCCACAGGCGATGCAGATAGGTCAGGTCGCGTTGAAGATCACGCTTGGTCCGGCCCTCACCGGAGGTGCGCAGGATGAAGCCCATATCTTTGGGAAGGGTCAGTTCGCTCAAGACGCTCCGCATGGTCCGTCGCGTTTCCTCATCCTCGATCTTGCGCGACACCCCCAGGCGGGTCATGCCCGGCATCATCACCAGATACCTGCCGGGAATCGACAGGTATGTGGACAGCGTCGGCCCCTTAGTGCCCAGACCCTCCTTAATCACCTGCACGATCACTTCCTGCCCGCGTTTGAAGCACGTCTGGATGGGAGGTCGATCGCGCCGGGGAACCTTTCGCCCCACGCCTTCCGGTTCGGCACCGTCCTTACTAAAATACTGCGGCTGTACATCGGAGATATGCAGGAACCCATGCTTGTGCAAACCGAAATCAATGAAGGCAGCCTGGATGCTCGCTTCGACGTTGGCTATCCGACCTTTGTAGATGTTGCCGACGTGCGACACCGCACTGCTGCGTTCGATGAAAAACTCCTCCAGCTTGCGCTCGTAAAGGATGGCGATGCGGCATTCGTCGCCCGAGGCGCTGTTGATCACCATTTCCCGCCCGGGGCCCGTTTGCGGATGCCGTGGGACAGGCTTTCCAGCCTGTCGCGGGGCTTCCCTCTTGGAGGCTGACGGGCGGGCCTGTTCATCGCTCCGAACCGCGGGTGCCGCACGATCGGGTGTGCTCGCCGCTGGTGCGAGAATCCCTTCTCGCACCCTCGACAGCTTGCCGTCGTCCGGCTGGACGGAGGACTTGCCGGTTGTCGGTTTCTCAGCTTGCGGGGGTTTCACTGGCGGCTTGCCCGCCAGTGCCCGCGCGCCGGCGGGGCCCTTGGCTCGGCGGGTGTCTGGTTCCGACTTTACCGCAGTGGACCGCCGCGTCTTCTTACGTTTGCGGGCCGACTTGTCTGCATTCGCCGGCACCGATTTCTTTGATGACTCGGGCGTCATTTCTTCCTTCGACGTCTTTGGAGAGACATGCTTGGAACTGGTTGTGCGATGCTTCTGGGGCGGGGGCGTCGCCTCCCTCCCTAAGACCTGAACCTTGAGGTACGCGGCGGTGTCCTCGGCGCTCATCCCTTCGATATGTCGCTTCACGTCCTCGGACAATTCAGCCGGCGCAACATGGCTGCCGCTGTCGCCCTTTTCGGTGCCTCTGGGGCGCCCGCGGCGGCGCTGGTCGGCCGGCCAGCGGCGTGAAGACTTGGCCTTGCCCAAATGGGCGGCGCCGTCAGCCGGCGGTCGACTCGATCTCTTTCTTCTTGATCGTTTTGGTGTTGTCATTGGATTCCCGCCCGTGCCGGCGCGCTGACGCCGTCGGGCTTTGCTCACCGCGCCTCCTGCCGGAAGCTCCGTTGCCATACTACCTCCGTGCGCCGGATCAGGTGATTGACTTCTTTCCCGATACCCAGCACCTCGCAGATTTCCGCAGGCTTGGCGGAGCCCTCGCCGGTTACGTGCAAAGAAAAACGCACTTGTTTGCCGGCGACGTCGATCGATTCGATGAACGGGCGCAAATCCACGCGGATGTGCCTGCCGGCTTTGTGCACGTAGCGATCATACCGGATCGATGCCGAGCCCAACAGACCTGACGCCGTCGACGCCAACGCCGCCTGATCCAGACCCTCGGTGGCCACGCTGTAGCGGACCAGCCGTGGCACGCAACGGTCTAAAGGATCAAGCATCCGTGCTCGAAGCATCTCCATACCTGTCGGCATCTGCGGTGCAAGAAGGTCGATCAGCGATTCAGCCCCAAGCGGCTCGGTCAGCTCGATCACCACCAACTCGGCATCCGAGGAGATGCCCACGGGGCGCGGTAGCGGCAGCATGATACGCGGACGCGGGTTGAACCCTTCGGTTCTGCGCACCGGCAGACCAGCGCGGGCGCACGCCCGGGCGAACAGCCGCATCATCTCCAGATGCGAAACAAAACGGATGTCGCCGTCGACGGCAAAATCGACCGCCCCGCGTATTTTTCCCCGAGATTGTTTCCGCTCGACTTCTTGCAGGGGGTTTCTCGTGGTCCGGCGCAGCCGCTTTTGCCACACGGCGGCGCACTCGCAATATCGTTCTCTACACGTTGTATGTGGGACAGGCGTTCCAGCCTGTCATTCGACCGGCTGGAAAGCCGGTCCCACAGGTCCATCAAGTCCATCAGATCGGGTCGTGCGGCAGAAGTTTTTTCGTCTCCGAGCGCAGGTAGTTCCGTACCTGCTGGTCGGTTTCGAAGATCAGCGCCCGCCGGGCCACACGCTCCGCCTTGGCCATCGTGCACGCCCGAATCAACCTCTTGATCTCCGGGATGTTGTTCGGTGCCATCGACAGCGAACGCAGCCCCAGACCGATCAAGAGCAGAGTATAGACCGGCTCGCCGGCCATCTCACCACATAGGCTACACTCGGTACCTTCCCGGTGACAAGTGCGGACGATGTCGCGGATCGTCCGAATCACCGCCGGATGAGCCGGGCTGTAGTAGCGCGAAACCCGCTCATTGCCCCGGTCCGCCGCCAGCATAAACTGCGTCAGGTCGTTCGTACCGATGCTGACAAACGACACTTCCCGGGCGAAAAGACGGCACAGGCTGGCCGCCGCCGGAGTCTCCATCATCATACCCACCGCGATGTCGCTCCGAAACGCAATGTTCGCCTCCTCCAGATCTTCCATCGCGTCCCGCAACGTCATTTTCGCCTGCCGCAGATCCATCAGCCCCGAAATCAGGGGGAACATCAACCGAACATCGCCCTCCAGCGACGCACGAAGCATCGCTCGAAGCTGGACCTTGAACATCTCCAGGTGTTGCAAGCTGTAGCGGATCGAGCGCACCCCCAGCATGGGGTTGCGCTCGGGCTCGAAGGTCTTCTCCTGAGTGACCTTGTCCGCCCCCAGATCAAACGTGCGCACCGTGACCCGCTTGCCCCCCGCGCCCCGGATCGCGGCGCAGTAGGCCTCGTACTGCTCATCCTCATCAGGGTCGGTGCCCCGAAGGAAGAGAAACTCCGTCCGGTACAAACCGATGCCGTCCGCCCCTTTTTGCAGACTGATCTGTGCCTCACGCGGGTACTCGATATTGGCCAGCAGCTCGATCACCACCTCATCCTGGGTCACCGCCGGCAATGACCGCAAGTCGTCCAACTCGCCCGTCAACCGGGTGAAGCTGGCCTGTCGGGCCCGGTACTCCGCGAGCGTCTGCTCATCGGGATTGACGATCACCACATGGTTCACGCCGTCCACGATGACCATGTCGCCGCCGCTCACCAGTTCGGTCAGGTTCTTCAGCCCCACCACCGCCGGCCGGCCCCATGACCGCAGCAGGATGGCCGTATGCGAGGTCGGCCCGCCCACATCCAACGCCACACCCGCCACCCGAGTTTCCGGCAGCAGGGCGGTCTGCGATGTCGACAGATCATGGGCCAGAAGTATTATCTCGCGCGTTAGATGGGCCATGTCCTCCCCCGACGCCCCCAGCAGGTTCCGAAGCAACCGCCGCTCGATATCCTGCACGTCGCGCATCCGCTCGGCCAACAGCGGATCACTCATGGCCATGAACCGCCGCTGCTGACCACGCATCACCGTGCTGGTTGCGTACGGGGCGGAATAGTGCTTGTCCTCGATCAGCGACACGATACTGTCGCGGTGCGACCGGTCCTCCAGCACCCCGATATGCCAGTTCAAGACGGCAGCCGCAGCCTCCCCCAACCGCTCACGCACGCTGGACCGCTGTCGCTGCAAATCTTCGATCGACGATGCAATCGCCTGGTCCAAGAGTGCAATCTCGCCGCCCACCGCCTCCGCGTCCACCATCCGCCGAGGGATGCGCAGCTCTTCCGCGTCCAAAACCACCGCTTCGGCGATGGCTATGCCGGGTGAAACCGCGATTCCAGTTAGCTTTTCCATCGAGCAACTGCCAGGCAACGTGACCGGTCGATTCGCTTGGGATGTTCCGCCCCCGTCCGCAAGGAACAGCCTTCCGCCGCCCGGAATCCTAGCCGATCATGCCGCGGCACACAATTACCACCACTACCAGGCCGGAAGTGGCTTGCCGTTTGGCAGACGCCGGAACAGCAGAACTCCCGTTTGTCCTCGTGGCCCCGAAGAGACTGTAGCAGAGAGCTTGAGGATCCGGCTTTCCAGCCGGTTGTTCGACCGTCTGGGAAACCGGTTTAACTTGCAAGGTGTGGTGATCTAAGGTTGGATGTCGAAACAGCGGTCCACCAGCCCGACCAAAGCCTCAACCGCCTCGTGGGCATCGCGACCGGTGGCCTCGATGCGAAGTGTCGTCCCTTCGGTCGCCCCCAGCAGCATTAATTCCATCGCACTCTTGCCGTTAACCACTTCGTCAGGCTTGTTCAGCGAGACCACCCGCACCTTGGCGTCGAATCGCTGGGCCAGATCGACGAAGGTCATCACCGGACGTGTGTGAAATCCCTCATGATGGGCGATGGTCACCTCGCGAACCACGGATTCAGCAGATTCAGCCACGGTTCGCCTCCGCGCCCAACGTTACGATTCAGAGTTGCCCGGTCCATGCCGCGCGAGGGCAGCCGACAAAGGGCACTACCGCCGCGTCAACTCCCGGTCAGTTCATCCGCTTCCTTGATCAGGTCGATAATCGCTTCCGCCGTGTCCGCTTGCCGCAGGAATCGGCGGAAATTGTCCCGCTGAAGATGCCGGAAAATCTGCTCCATCGCAGCCAGATGCCCGTCGGGGTCGTCCTTGGGGCTCACCAGCAGAACCACCGTGTACACCGGGGCCCGGTCCAGAGCCGCGAAATCCACGCCCGTGCTGGAACGCCCGATGGTGGCTGCCATCTTTGAAACGCCGTCAACCTTCACGTGTGGCACCGCAACCCCTTTTCCGAATCCGGTGCTCCCCTCGTTTTCCCGTTTAATGGCGATCCGCACGATGGTGTCTGTCTGCGACGGATCGACAGCCCGGTGTGCGGCCAATGATGCCACCAGCTCCCGGATCACGCCATTGCGGTCCGTCGCCTCGAGTTCCGGAATCACTGATTCGGATACAAAAAAATCAGACAGCTTCATGGGTAATGATAATCCTCGGCTGCGCGACCGACCACGGGGCCCAGCTTCGATAACACCGTACGTCGGGCGCAATTCCACCGGCGTACGGCCCGGGGCTACTTGCTGGGATGCTTGCGATTACGCAACTGTTCCTTGTACTTGGTGATCTGCCGCTCCAGTTTGGCGACGGTCTGATCGATCAACGTGAAGGCGTCCGGGCCGACCTCGCGGCCTACGAATTCGGTCCGGGCTCCAGCGCTGACTATTGTCTCCACCGAAAGCTCCTCACCCTCATTCTGAATCACTACGTCGATCGACTGAATCCGATCGAAGAATCGTAGTAGCTTTTCCGTCTTCTCCCGGGCGTATGATTTCATCTCTTCGGAGACCTGCACATGCCGCCCGGTTACTGTAATCTGCACGCCATCTCTCCTTCCATCGCTTTTCCGTAATCCGCCGATCTCGCCAGGACCACTCTACTATAACATCAACGGCTCGCCAACGGCTGCGCCGGGCTCATGCGGTGGTCGGGCTGTACGACCCCGGCGCTGATCGCATAGCGCAGGGCGTCGTCGATGGTCAAGGGAAGCTCCAACACGTCCGCACGGGCCACCGTGATGGTATATCCCGTAACCGGCGTCGGCGAACTTGGGACGAAAACCGTGATAAGCTCCCGGGGATCGTCCTGCGAGATCGCCCGGATCGGAGCCCCGGTCACCAGGCCCACCGACCAGATCCCCTTCCGAGGATACTGAACCGCCACCACTCCGGAAAAACCCGTCTTTTTCTCGTCGGAGATGAAGAAGTCCGTAACCTGCTTGATTGCGGGATAGATCGCCGATATCAGCGGAGTGCGACGGATGGTCCGTTCGACCATCTGCCAGCTCCAACGCCCGATGAAACTGGCCAGAAAATACCCCGTAAAGTAGATCAGCAGAATCGCGATCACAAAACCGATCACGCTGAAGAATTTCCATTTCCGCGTGGCCAGCTCCCACATTGCTGCGTAACTGGTTGTTAGGGCCCGTTCCCGTGCTTCCACGGCCAGTTCCCGTTGTTCTTCCGTCATGTCACTCGAAGGTCCGTCTAACGCCTTCGCGTGCATCGCCTTGTACTGTGCGGTCAGGCGCCGACCGGTTTGCTCATGCCATTCGTCGATAGGGTCACCGAACTGGAGGGCAGCCTCATCCCCGATCTTCATCCAACCAGGCGTCTTCCCCTGCCAAGCATACACCGCTACCAGGCCGCGGGTGATGTGACTGCCCACGTTCTGATCCACAAAACGATACGCCCACGCCAGAATCGCGATCGTCGCGATGGTCGGCACCAGCACGCCCAGACCACGCATGAAGAAGTGCTTGAACTCTCTACTTACCATGGCCATTCCTCGCCGATACCGGAATGTAAGGATATCAGCAGATATGGTCAACCGTTGTAACCACCCCGCCGGGCCGCTAACATTTCACAGCCGATGAGCATTTCGTATTCAACCAGCGCCCCGGTCCGCCCCCGCAGCACCGTCTATACCGCATTGCTCTTGCTACTGGCAACCAGCGCGCTTGCCGCCTTGCTGTCGTTCAGCAGGAGATCAATCGTCCTGGGTGAACGCATCCACAATAGTGGATGGTCGATCAGTTTCCGGGCGCCCAGGAGCTGGGACCGCGTCCGCTCACCCGCCATCAGGGCCGCTGATGAAATCGTCTTCGCTGCCCCGGATGCCAGCCGCAAGGGGCCTTTCCTCATCGTCGAACAGATCGACAACCGCGCTTTTCACCGCCCGGAGGATATCGCCGAATCCATCCGAGTTCGTAGAGGCTATCCCGGATTCATGGGCCTATTCGCCCGGCCTCCCGACCGCGTCTATCGAGCGCGGTTCGGCCCCTTCCCGGGCCTACGCATGGAAGACGATTCCCGCGGCATCATCGTCGCCGTCGGAATCGATCGCGACATGGCCTTCTCGGTCCAGCTACTCTCCGGCGATACGTTCCTCACCGTTCGTGATACCCGACTCGTCACGAAGGTCGTCGATTCCATCGAACGCATGCCATAACGCGCCGTATCTACGGCTGTACGGTGGCTGGTGCTCCGTCACAGCTCGATTGACGGGTTAACGCCGGCAGTGACTTTGTTGTGGGATCGGCTTTCCAGCCGGTCAATGACAGGCTGGAAAGCCTGTTCCACAGCCTAATCCCCACTCCCTCACCCCGTAATCCAACCCACGATTCCAACGTTGACGCGGCACTAATCTACTCCAATAGAAGCAACCCTATTTACCTATATTCGCTATTGTGACAGACGAGTCTCTGACTTGGCTAACTTCTCGTCTACCCCGTCTCTGCGATTTCTGCGTGCTCCGCGGTGAATTATTATGGCTAGCGCTGCGTAGCGGCATGGGCTGCGGGTTGGTGAGTTGTCTCCGAGGCGGTGTTTTCTTCGGCGTCTTCTGCTGCGTCTGCTTGCGGTGCCCAGGCCCAGTATTGATGCCGGCCGCCGATACGCACCACCGCCAGCACCTCGCCCAGTTCCGAGGCCTGCTCAACGGAGTCGCGGAAGGGCAGCTTCAGGTCCGGTGTAGCCAGAACCAGGGCGCCGGCACGGTGCACGATCTTCATGGAACGTAACAGCGCGTTGCGGCGGTCGCGCTGGGCTTCGAGATTCCGCCTTTCCAGCATCAGCGATTCGCGCTCGCGTTGCAGCGCCTGGCGCTTGCGGGATATCTTGACGTAGGGCTCTTCAATGCCCCATCTATCAAACCTCTGATGGGCCACCCGGTCCGCCACGTTGACGTCCGGATTGCGGAAAGAGCTGCGGCGACGGGCGTCTTCATACCGTATGTCAAGATACTCCTCCCGATCATCCAGGACGGCCAACTCCCGATCGACGTCATTGACCGCCTGAAACAAATGGACGTCGTGCTCCTGCTGCAACCGCTCCAGATCAGCGATGAAGTAGACTTGCTCGAACAAATCGCCCTGCTTCAAGTGAGCGAACTCGCGGTCCTCAAGCCCTTGTGTATAGGAGAGGTCCCGCGACGGAAGGAGGTGCTCAGCCTCCTGGCCCATCGCACTGGCCAGCCTGATGGGAACGAAGGCATGGGCGGCGAAGCGTCGAGTTCGCTCATCGCCCGGCTCACGAATCTCCAGTTCACCGTAAATCGTTGCCCCCTCGGCTCCGGGAGCGTCGGCGTAGGCGAATTCGTAGGTCCCGGGCGCCAGGTCGAATACAGCGAAGTCCTCAAAGTCATGCTCCAGCCGATCAGCCAACGGACCGGCTGTCCGTATCACGGCTTCGGCGTTTTCCGCGTCGCGGATGACCACCGTGGCCCCGTCCGGCGCATAAAACTGAACTTGGACCGAGAGACTCAGGTTCTCGTGGTAGCTGCCACCCGTAGTGGTCGCGCAACCGGCGATCAACAGGGAAAGTGCCGCCGAGAATACGCACCGCACCCTGCGCCCGTCGGCGAAACCATGGTAGTCTGTAGCCCCAGACATCGACCTTCTCCTAAGCCGGGGTCGGATGTAATGGACAACGATCCGCGCCCGTACACGCGCGGCGCAGCCAGCCGCCCCGAGCCGCACTCGGTGGCGACAAACATCCGCAATTCAGGCGCGATCCTACATGCGCCGGAGCGACTGTCAAGGCAACCCTCTTGATGTAGGGTCCGCCGTCCGGACCACGAATGCCAGGCGGTACGTCGGTCTACGGCCCCGTTTTGCTGCGCAGCGGGTCGTCGACGGCGGCTGCGGTTGCCGCGCCGGTAGTCAATGGACCCGTGGCCAGGCCGGCGAGCGTTGCCTGTACGGCTCGCGGGCTCAGGCCCAGGCGGGCCCGTGCGGTGGTCACGGTGTCGCGGCGCAGGTAGTCGAATCCGGTGGGCTTGGCGCAGAGCAGGCCACCATCACGCCCCACGAGATACAAAACATTGTCCCGCGTATTGGTCACCGCGATCACATCCTCAGGCAAATCCAGGATGCCGCGCACTTGGCCGGTCTGGTTTTCGGCGAACATCAGGTCGCCCGTCGTGGTCAACAGCACCAGGTTCTCCGCTGCCCGGGCGACGAATTCCCGAGCATCCGGACGCACCCAAAGCCGTCGGCGGGTGTCCACGTCGAAGGCGAACAAGCCGTCGGGCGGGCAATACTGGTAACAGGTGCGCTGAACCACTGCCGGCCTGTCGAACAGAGGGCCGGGGAATCGATAAGACCGGATGCGCCGGCCGGTGTCCGGGTCCAGAACGTACAAGCGGCGGTTGGTGGAGGCTACATAGACCCCGGAATCGTCCACCTGAATCCCGCTGGAAACCTCACCACCGGTGGCGTAAGCCCAACGCAGCACCTTGCCCCCGGGCTCCACGCAGTACACCTCGCCGACGCTGGTAGTGAAGTAGATCCGACCGAACGCGGCAATCGGCTGCGACGTGATCACCCCATTGACATCGACATGGGCCCGGGTCAACGGAATGCAACGCGGATCACACAACCAGCGTAAGGTGTAGAACTCACCACCGGCGCTGCCCACGTACATCAGGAACCCGTCCGCCACCGCGCCGCCGCCGGCTGGAAACGGCAACTGTAGTTCCTTGAAGGTTTCCCCGCTGTACCGGTCGAACGCAGTAACCTTGGAATGGGTCACGAACAACACCGGGCCGTCGTCCGAAGGCGTTGCCACGTGCGTGGGGGCCCGATCGCGGTACACCGTCTCGTCCAGTTGCCGTGCCCATCGAAGCAGGCCCGTATCAGCCTGCACGGCGTAGATGACGCCGAGCTTGGTTATGACGTACAGGTTTTCGTCGAGCAGGTGGGCGCTGAATACCGGGTCGTTACCGCTGGGCAGCGACGAATCCCAGAATACGCCGTACCCGACCTGGCGCAGCGATTCTGCGTCGAGGATGGGCGGTTCGGCCTTTGTCGCCCAAGTGCTGCCGAGACAGATGACTACGACCGGCCAGGCCCGGAGGAGGTGATGTAGACACATGCTGACGGCACGTTTCCTTGTCAGAATGATTCTAATGCTCCGACACGCCTGAATCGATGAGTAATCCGAGCCGCGCCCGTAAGGAAGCGGTTTGCAGCGGTATCGGAGACTTTCGTTCGTCCGCTCCCTCACGGTCGCGGCTCGGTTCATCACGGCCCATCAAATCACGTGCGTCGCAGCACTAGCCGCCGACGGCCCGTTCCGTTGATTGAAGAGCCTTGCACTTCCGGTAGAACTCCGCAGTTTTCTTGAGCGAGTCCCGTAGCTCATCGCCGTCGGCCAGGGCCACCGCCTTTTCCTGAAGTTCCAGGGCCCGATCCACCAGCCCGATCTCGAAGACGGCCCGCGCGTAGGTGTTTATAACCGCAAAGTCGCGGCCGTTGCTGGCTTTGTATGCCGCCGTTGCGGCACGCAGGGACAAATCGGGGTGGCGGCTGCCCAACTCGGCGATCCCCATCAATGTCCAAGCCAGGGCGTTCATCGACTCGGAGTCGTCACCGTGAGCCGAGATATGTAAATCGACAAAGGCCCGCAAGCCCTCGGGGTCTTCGGTCTCTACCAGATAGACATAGACCAGGGCGGACAGGGCAGCCTCATTCTTGCTGTCCTGGTCCAGAATGCTCTTGGCGGTCGAGGTGAAGCCGGACCAGTTCCGCATCATGTGCAACCGGTTCAAACGATCGAACATTGGTCCGAGTTTGTCCTGCAGGATAGCTTCCGAAGCGTCATACTTCCCGGCGATTACCTGATCGATGATCTCATCCATCACCGGGTCGTCCGGATGGCCGTACCACACCAGAGCGCCCGACCGGTCGATCAGAAACGCATAAGGAATCCCGTTGGCCCCCACACCCCCCATGTACTTGTCGGACGTTTTGTTAGCGCCGTCATACGCGATGGTGTAGTCCATGGAGTCGCCGCGCTTACGGACAAAACGCTTGACGACACGGAGGGTCTCTCCCTTACCCGGGCCGGACACGGCAATCACCGTCAGCCCGCGGGACCTGTATTTGCGTTGCAACTCGGTCAGATGCGGAATGGAAGCGATGCACGGCGGGCACCAGGTCGCCCAGAACTCAATGAAATAAACGTCCTTGCCCCGGCCCTTGGCCAGATCAACCCGATCGCCCTTGATCCACTCACTGATCTTCAGCGGCGGCGCCAGGTCGCCAAGCTTCAACGGCTGCCCTTTGGCAACCGTCGAAGCCACCAAGGACAACGAAACCGCCAGATATAGAACTCGATGCCACAGCATACGGAAACCCCCAGCACTCTAGAAACTAGAGACTGGAAACTAGAGACTAGAGGGAACGCTATTCTCTAGTTTCCAGTCTCTGGTTTCTAGTTTTCTAGCCATCATCACTTATCGACCCAGTTTACGCGGTGGTGCCGCCAAAATCAACAAGTGCAGCCGCGGCGGCGGTCGAGCGGCACACCTGGGCCGGGTGGCCCACCTCCTGTGGAGGTGGGGGAGGCGATGATCGTGGGCATGACTCGGAGCGTATGTCATCGTCTCCCCCATGTCCAAAGGACATGGGCCACCCGGCGGTGACATCGCCGGAAAAAGCAAAACCCCACGTAGTCCGTTGCGGGTTCCTAGGCGGGGTTGGTTATCAGCGCCTGCGGTAGCCTGGCAGGTCTAACGCAGGCAGGTTTTCTACTATAAGTATCGCACACGGATCGGTGAGAATCAAGGCGATTGTTCCCCGATTCTACGGCCCTCTCCAGCACGTGTCCGTTAGTACTTTATCTAGCTTCAGGTAGCGGTCGGGTGGCCCACCTCCTTTGGAGGTGGGGGAGGCGATGACCGTGGGCGGATCGCATCACCAGAGGATCGGCGGGTGGCCCACCTCCTGTGGAGGTGGGGGAGGCGATGATCGTGGGCGCACCGCATCACCCGAGGATCGGCCAGCTTCCGTCCCAGTCCATTCTCAGCACCGATTCGTCCCCCAACTCGTAGTAGCGATAGCTGCTCCAAGCCCAATCCTCAGCGCGATCGACCAGGGCTCTGGTGAGCGGGTTTTTGTGGCAGTAGTCGAGCTTCTGAAGCAGCGACTTGTGGCTGCGCACGTTGAAATCGTACCCACGAACGTTCCAGATCGTCTGTTCGTTCTTGCCGCCGGTTGCCCAGGCATTGAGAGGCTGCGACCAAAGCCCGCCTTGGACACGCCACACTTCGCGCAGCTGCTGTTTCCCATGGAACCCGACATGCTTCTTGAACGCGTGAAGCAACTTGGAAACCGGGATCGGGGCATCATTTCCACGAGGGTGCGGATAGACGGGGCCGGGTGGCCCACCTCCTTTGGAGGTGGGGGAGGCGATGATCGTAGGCGGGTCATCATTTTTACGAGCGTGCGGGTATACGATCACATGCACATGCTCGGGCATGATGACGTACCCGATCAGGCAGACGCCGAATCGTCGCTGCAGTACACGCAGTCCCTCCACTACGATTCGCTTGAGACCGTCGTCGTGAAAGAACGTCAGACGCCGTCGGCAGGAGATCGTCCAGAAGTGGGAGTCACCCGGTTCGTCATATCTGCGAAGATGGGTGGGCATGGCCCTGAGCGTATATCATCGACTTCCCCATGTCCAAAGGACATGGGCCACCCGGCCTCCATGGTCACGAAACTGTGTGACCGAAAACGGCACCAGACACCCGAAACTCGAGGGAACGCTTCCACGCTCCTTCTAGTCTCTAGTTTCTAGCGTCTAGTTTCTAGTCTCTAACCCAACCGGCGTAGGCGTGTACAGCCCTCCTCCAAGTCGGCCATCTGTTTGGCGTAGCAGAATCGCAACTGATGCTCGCCGTCTTTGGAATCGCGATAAAACGCGGAGCCCGGAACCGTGGCCACCCCGACCTCTTGGAGAATAGTCTCCGTCGCGTGCGTCGCGTCGCGATACCTGCCCGGCTCGAAACCGGCCAGCATGTAGTAGCTGCCCTGCGGAACGTAGGGCTCAAACCCGATCTCGCGGAGCGTCGTAGCCAACATATCGCGCTTGACCAGATAATCCTCCGCCATGCGCCGGTAATAATCGTCCGGCAGCTCCATCCCCGCAACGATGCCGTGTTGCAGGGGCGCCGGCGAACAGATGGTGAGGTGATCACTCACCACGCCGATCTTATCGCACAACGGAGCCGGGGCGATGGCGTAGCCGACCCGCCAGCCGGTCACCGCATAGGTCTTGGACGCCCCGCTGATGGTTACCGTACGGCCCGCAGCATCAGGCAGCCGGCCGATGCTGATATGCGGCTTACCGTAGGTGATGTACTCGTAAATCTCGTCGGTGACGATCCAGACGCCGTGCCGTTTGGCGAGTCCTGCGATCTCGGCCAGTTCCGCCTCGCTGAAGACCTTGCCGCTGGGGTTGGCTGGTGTGTTGATCAGGATAATGCGGGTCCGTGCGTTGAACGCCGCCTCCAGCTCGCCGGAGGCATAGCCCCAATCCGGCGGCTGGGTGTCAACGAAGCGGACCCGGTTACCGAACAACCGCAACAGGTTGACGTGGTAGCTGTAGTAAGGAGAGAAGACGATCGCTTCGTCGCCCGGGTTCATCAACGACAGCACCGTACAGGCGAACGCGGCAGCCGTCCCCACGGTGACCGCGATCTCCTGCTCCGGATCAGCGGTGATGCCGTTGAACTCCTTGGCCTTTCTGGCGATCGCTTGGCGAAGCTCCACGATGCCGCGCATGTGGGTATAGGTCGCGTGACCGTCGTCGATGGCCTGCTTGGCGGCGGCTTTGACCGCGTCCGGCGCCGGCTGATCGCAGACCCCTTGCGAAAGATTGACACCGCCGATCGACGCGCACCACGCCGAGAACCGGCGAATATCGGATTGTTGCAACTGTTCAACGCGCTCGGCGAACGGCGACTCCATCGTGCTCTCCTGAAACCGCGAAGCGGAATATGAATACCTTCATCCGCGGATATGTTACCCCAAAATCAGCTTGGCGGCTACCAAAGCCCAGCGCACCCGCCGAGCCGACCCCAGCAGTGACTTTGTCGTTTGGCAGACGCAGCCTCAGCGCTTGCGTTTCGGCGGGCAATGGTCTAAATCCTGCAACAACGCCCGGCGCACACCCGGTTTTTCGGAGCAGCGAACGCCCATGACCCAGACCGATCAGCCGACAGCCAAAACCAGGACCGTGACCATCTTCGGCGGCAACAGCGCCACCGACGGCAGTGAAGCATATGTGTTCGCCCGCCGGCTCGGCGCTCTATTGGCGGAGGCCGGGTTCGAAGTGCTCAACGGTGGTTACGACGGCACCATGAAGGCGTCCAGCCGGAGCGCCAAAGAGGCCGGCGGATTCACTATCGGTGTCACCTGCCCCAGCATGATCACCGACGGGCGAAACCCTTTGAAACACAATTCCTACCTCGATCTGGTACTGCCCGCACCGGACATGCTGGCCCGCATCAACATTATGATGCGGCTCAGCGGCGGCTTCGTGGTGCTGGACGGCGGCACCGGCACGCTTTGCGAACTGGGAATCGTCTGGGAGCACGTCAACAAGAGCTTCATCCCGCCCAGGCCCATTGTACTGGCCGGTCGAAGCTGGGACGGCCTGCTTGACCTGATGAGCTCTTATCGAGAGTCGTCGGTCCGGCATGTTCACCGCGCCGAGTCGCCGGAGCAAGTGGTAGCCATTCTGACCGAACACGCCGTCCGCGGCACTCGAATCCGCAACGCCGGCAAACACTCTTTCGGTTTCAACGACATGACCGCTACCGTCGCCCGGCTCCGCGAGATCATGGATCGTTTCGTCGCCCGGCGCGACTGGCAGCGGTTCCACGACCCCAAGAACCTGTCCGCCTCCATCGCCATCGAAGCGGCGGAGCTGATGGAGCATTTCCAATGGCTTCGTAGCGATCAGCTCGACGATCTTCGCGACGACGAAAAAAAGATGGCGGAAATTCGTGAGGAGTTGGCTGACGTTCTTGCCTACGTGCTTTCATTCGCCGGCACCATGGGCATCGACCTGGCCTCGGCCCTCGCCGGAAAAATGGAGAGGAACGAGAGCAAGTACCCCGCCGACCAATACCGCGGCCACTTCGAATTGTCCTGAGTTGGTGCCGCACGTACGGATCTGCGTGGGGGGCCCGGGTCAACCCGCGTTCCTACCGCGACCACCCTCAGAAACGTTGCGGCGGGCACCGCAGACGTGAGGTGCCCGGCACCACATGCGGGTTCGCCCGAGTCAGTCTATCATGGAGTAAATGGGTGCCCCACCCCTTCCAGGGGCGGGGGACGCAAAGGGAGAATAGAACTCGTCGGGGGTGAATCAACAACGCTGTGATGTCCGAAAGCCTGGAATCTGAACTCATTGAAT
>JAZGDL010000161.1:0-6486 GCA_036477795.1 Phycisphaerae bacterium | reverse complement strand
AGTCGCGTATAAATACCCGGTCGAACCAGCCTTCCTCGATCATCACGCCGGCGATACCCAATGCCAGCGCGCCGTCACTCCCCGGGCGCACGCGCAGCCACTGGTCCGCCTTGGCGGCGAGGCCGACGCGTCGTGGGTCGACGACCACGAGCTTGGCCCCGCGCGCCCGGGCTTCGGCCACGCGCGTCGCATGCGCGATCCAGGTCATGCTCGTGTTGTGGCCCCACAACAGGACGCAGCCGGTATGTGCGACGTCGGTCATGGGCATGGCCACACCGAAGGTGTGAACGTGGATAACCTCCCTGTGAAAGTCGCAAACTTCGAGGGAGGCCACCGCGTTGGGGCTGCCGAACGCGTGACGCAATCGCTCGACCCAGGGATAACCGTCCTGCATCGAAGTGCCGGCGGTGGTGGCAATGCCGAAGGCGACCGTTTCGCTCCCCGATTCCCGGGCCAGACGCGTGAGCGCGGTCGCGGCCGTATCGAGCGCCTCGTCCCAACCGATACGCCGCCAGCCGGGGTCGGCGTCGCCCTTCGGGCGCGTGCGTTTCAAGGGATGGAGCAGGCGCTCCTTGTGATGGACCAGCTCGGGTGCGGCCCGTCCCTTGGCGCAGAGCGACTTCCCCGTGGGATGGGACGGGTCTGGCTCGACGGCGACGAGATGTCCGTCCGCGACCACTGAAATGCAGCCACAGCTCGACCAGCACAATGCGGAATAGCCCGGAATGCGCCGGGTTCGGGAGTCAGCCCCGTGCAGACCAGCCCGTAGATAGCCAGCGGCGATGCCGCCGAAGACCGGGAACCAGCGGCTGCCGATCTGCTCCCATGCCGGCGCCGGGCGCAGGAGGGCATAGGAGCGCATCGGTGGGAAGGGGAGCGCACGGCTCGATCGGGTCGGGGCGAACATGTTGTCGCGCAACAGGCGCGAAACCTGACCCGTGTTGTAGGGCGCGCCCCAGCCGACAGCGCATCAGTGCGCCAGCCGGAATACCTGCGACGACGCCAAAGGCGACCCATAGAACCTCTGGCGCAATGCCTTGCGAAAGCGCCATCATCGCAGCGGCCGATGCCGTCAACGTCACCGCGATGGAGACCGTGATCCAGCCGAAATCTTCCAGGATGCGGCCGCCGAAGGGGATGGAGATCAGCATCGCCCACATAGCGATACTGCCGATGGAATTCGCTGCGACCGATTCATGGCCCTGTCCGGCCAAAACATCCGGCGTGAAACTCACTAGGATAATGAAGCACGTGTTGTAGAGGGTCCAGGCGGTGCCAACGGCGCTGACGTGGACGAACTGCCGCTTCGGCAATCCGAACCGCAATGACCGATCGCCAGCTTGTTCAACATTCGGTGCGTCACGGTAGAGCGCGGCGGTTAGCTGAAGCCACGTGTCTGATTCAGCTCCATCAGTAGGCACGCCACGTCCCAAGGAGGCTTCGAAAATGTCCGACCCCGACCTCGCGCACGCCACTGCCACCGAACTCGCGCGTCTGATCCGCAGGAGGCAAATTTCGCCGGTCGAGGTGATCGGCAAAAGCCGTCATCTACGGTTCGTCTTTTCGACCTTGATCGACCCGCGGTTTGACCCTCATGCCGATACCCAGCCAGCGCTGAATGGGATACCAAAAGATCGCAAATATTGCCAATAGAACCGAGAACACAACATCTATGATAGTCCCAATCGCGCCAAGACCGAGCCAGGCCCAACATACGCTATCGCTAGTTGAGAACCAATTAGTAAGAACATTGCTGAAGGGATGGAAATAAACATGATTCTTTTCATGTCAGGGATCTTCACAGCTTGGCAGCTCTTCAAACTGGAAAAATTCAGGGCCTAAAAATCGGGCGTTTGAGACATGCAACGTTTGGTTCACGTCTGCGTCAAAGAGATTAACGAAATCAAACACTACCTTCCCGTCTCCGTTCACTTCAAAAATTCGGCCCTGCGTAGTGCTTGTCACCAGGATTGTCCCCGCGTTAGTCACTTCGTGCATACCATTGATACGAGAGAAAAACTCGTACCTTGATCCGGCGACCATATTTTCGAACTTTATGGTCTGTGGGTCGATAGCGATGATATTCGAGTGTTCGCCCACTCCCCTTTGGTTATTGCTGAAGACGCTGATATAACCACCTAGGTTCCAGTCTGGATCGTGCTGGCGATCCCATGGTCCGATGCGCCACCATTTTATTTTTAGCGTGTTCGGGTCGAGGACAAACACAAGGTTGGTCGTGTGATAACTAATCAATAGATCGCCGCGAGCGAATTGGGGGAACTCCGCAACAAGGTGTTTGGGCAACGGGTCAATATCATTGCCGTGGGCGGCATGGTCAGCATTCTTTTGTCTTTGCAGATCGAAGATATGAGTGTCTGGGTTGGCGGCGCGCACATTTCTCATATCAATCCGTTTTAACACCTTGCCCGTATTTACATCGATTAGTGCAAGAATGGGATCGAAAGCACCCTGCGATCCTTCGAGGGTCCAGAAACTGCCTTCCCCAGTCAGCGATACGGCATGGTGGTAACTGCCATCGAGCGTCCAAACGATGTCGCCGCAGTAGTCGATTTTTATGATCCCGCCCCCCTCTTCTTGCATCAGGAAAATCACGGAGCCGTCAGCTAGAATATCGACCCCATACATGTTCTTACGAATGTCGGGCTCGGAACTGAGTGGAAGTCCGTCGGTGGAAAGATGCCAAGTGTTTATGACTTTGCCGTTCGAATCGATCAGCACCGCCCCCCAGAATGTGTCTTCAAAGTCAAAGGCGCCAAACAGGACACGGTAGCCTCGGGGCGCGTCTTGGGACAGGCGCAACAATGGCTGTGCGCGCCGATCTTTCAAACCGAAGATTTTCATTTCCAACATGCCGGTTGCGGCAAGCGGTTCATACTCGTACAGGAAGCGGTGTGGAGTTCCCCCGAAATCACTTTGAAGCTTCTCAAAAACGCTGTTATCTTTGCCTGCGGAGTAGTCGATGAAATCCTTTATCTCCCGCGCCACGCTAAAGGGAAGCCACATACTTTGGCCGATCATCACTCCCAAAACGAGCACAGCGACAAATAATAGGTATCCGACCGCAATTTTCTGAAATAATTTCATTTGCTTACCACCGGGTGGTCTGGAAACTCCGAGTCGAGAACGATTTCACGCTACGGGGACGCACCCCGGCCCAACTAGCAAATATTTGTCCTGCCGACAATCTGAATGCTACTGGACTGAGCGCCGTCACGCCCGATATAGCCGATGATCTAGGGGTGATTGTTGCGGATTTACAAGCGGCCCGTGGCCCGGACGACTCCGGACACCTTGTCGTCAGACACGCGGATTGGAGATGCCCGCGAGGCGCTGGCGGTGCGCATTGAGGATCACCGTTGCGCCCGTGGGCTAGGTCCGGAACGGCAACGAGCAGCCTCTGTCACATGTCTTATGTCATGTATTACAATCGTTCAATCTGCCACTAATATTCTAGTATTTCAACGTGTTAGTCATTGGCGGAGGGGGTGGGATTCGAACCCAAGGTGCGCTCGCGCGCACAACGGTTTTCGAGTTTGAAGGCTGCCGTGTTGCCCTGTATCGGCCTAATCTGACTGATGCCGGTTCGCTTGCGCAATCAAGGGCCTAGGTGTCAAGCCGTCCCGTACCGTAGCATTTCGTTCTACCCAGTTCGTTTGCAAATCGGTTTGCAACAGAGGTCGTCAGGCTCCTCTGAAAGGCCGGTTCAGTCCTAGGAATAGTGGGGGTTAATGGATGGCTTTTTCAGGGCTCCGAAGTCAGTTGATTCTCAAATATCCGCTTATTTGACGTCTGCTCTTACCCGGCCACTTCAACCGGACCTTCGAGTGTCGATGCAAGAAAAAAGGCGCCATCACGAGGATGGCGCTCAATGCACCCGCGCCACAAGCTCAATTCGCTGCAACTCCCCACCGCCCGCAGCACCCGCTTTGACACCGCGCGACCATCCAGGTCGCCCTTCTCCAGCATGGCGTCCGCCCGCGCGGCAACCTCGATCGACGCGTCCTCGCCGTGGTGCTTCACGAGGAGGTTGGTGGCGCGCGCCGGTGTCCCTCAGACCGCTTCGACGATCTTCCGGTACTCTTTCTCATGGAACGCCTTGACACTGGTGGTGCGCACGTTGCCGAGCGCTCCGATCCTGAGGACGAAAGTGGCCGCCGTCGCGTCGTCCGGAAACTGGGAGATGGCGACAAGGTCATAAGTGCCCATCGTTAGGTAGAGGGGCCCCATATTCCCGCCAAGCTCTTCAGCCACCTTTCGCGCCGCATCGAATCGGCTGGGTGACTCCTTGATGTTGCGCAGGCCCTGGTCGGTGTAAGTCATCAGGCTGATATAGATCGGCATAGCTTTGCTCCCTGCGAAATATGTCGGTTTGGCGCGCATGAGGCCGGGTAGTTTCATGGCCGACTGCCCGCGGATCACGACCCTAGCACGAGTGATGACCAGGATTGGTGTCTACGGAAATGAACCGACCAACCCCGGCCAGGGGTCCCAGCATCCCCAACGGCCTGCCGGGTGAACTGTCGTTGCCGTGGGCTCAAATTGGCTATCGCGACGGCGGTTACAACGCTTTGCGTCGCCCGGGCGGTAGGGGCCCCGTTACCCCGTGCCCGCGTCGCAACCCGTCAGCGCATCAATGGACGGTTGAGACACGCGCCAGCCTTTCTTCGAGTTGCTGGTTCATCTCCTCGATAAGCTCGTCCATCTTGCCGCGCGTCAGTTTGTCGGTGCGAGCGGTGGCGCGACCCTCGATAAACTCGTACATCTTGGTGGCACGCTCGCTGATCTCGGCCAGAGCGCGGATGTCGCCGGCCTTGAGCTTGTCGATGTCGACCTTGGCCAGGCCGTCTATGGCCATCTTCAGGGTCTCGGTAGCAAGCGTGTCGAACTGCATGGCGCGGGTGACCGCCTGAGCGGTCGCGTCTTTTGCGATTTCCGCGGCCACACCGCTCGCCGCTTTCTGGTCATGTTCCTTGGCGAGCGGCACCCAATCGTGCCTGGCGCGCCACTTTTCCGAAGGTGCGAAAGGAGGGCGCTTTACGACCCTCTTTTTTCGAGCTTTTCATGCAAACGCACCGCGCTCCGTTTGCCGGACATTGCGATGTAGCCTGACATAGTAGTAGCCTCTTTCTGAACCGTCTTTTCTAAAGCCCTTGGACACGAACGAATATTTCAAGATACGCGAGATGTCTTATGCAAGATCACGGCACGATGAGCTTCAAGATCAGCCATGAGCATGCCGACTGGATGACAAACTCCCAAAGCTACAAATTTGGCCCGTTCGGCGATGGAAAAACGCTCGATGTCACCGTGTTCAAAAATTCCGACCTATCCTTAGAGGTTCGGATTGCCTTCGGACACCATTCCGACACCTTCTCCGGACCAATTGCCGACTTCGCAGGCCCCGAACTGTCCGTGATATTTAGTTGGAACCCGGACGAAATCACGCTCTTCATCGACGGCACACAAGTCTTCTCAACACCTTTCCTACCGCCGGTACATTGACTCGACAAAACTGCAATATCTGTCACTCGGCCTAGAAGATAATCCATAAGGAATACCCCGATGAGTGACTTTTCAAACCCTATCTTCCACAACGAAACCAAGGCCCGTAAATAGCTTGGGGCCCGCCTTTGGCCCAAAGATACGATCTGCCCACATTGCGGCACGATTGGCGAAGCAACGCTTATGAAGGGCAAATCCCATCGGCCCGGCCAATACCAGGGCCACGCTTGCCGCACGCCATTCACCCTGACCGTGGGCACACTCTACGAACGCCGCAAAGATCCGCTGCACAAGTAGCTGGCCGCGACGCATCGCATGATTGCGTCCAAGAAAGGTATGGCACCCGAATGGGCGACCTAGACTTCACGGACGAAGTGATTGGACTGGTTTTGAATCGCCCTCGTAGAGGGGTCACCGCTGGTAACAACAAATCTAAGTACCGTCAACAGCGTGCTCTGGAGTCCTGGGCCAGGAAACTCGCGGGCATTCTCGGAGACGCGGAGAGCCACGTGGTGTTATTGCACGCCTGATCTTGTGATATGTCATTTACGCTAGGTTTACGATCCTATCGCGCGCCGCGCAGCTTGGCCTGGACCGAACCCGGCTCCAGGGACTCCAGATAGACCTCCGGATTGGTCAGCATGTCCTCGAGCCGGTTGAAGAAACCCTGGGCCACGATCGAGTTGTGATCGATCTCGCGCATGATCCGGCGCAACACCGAACTGCCCTCCGGAAAACGCTGCATCTGGGCCACGGTGTCCCGGGCCAGGGCCTCGCCCACGGAGCGGTCGTCGCTGTAGATGCGGCTGCCTCCGGTCACGTCCCAGTAATGCCACTTGCCCTCGTCGTCCAGGCTCACCGTGGGGAATTTGAGCCACTCCTCGTTCCACCACTTGGCATCGGCCTCGGCGGTGACTTCGGCTTTGCTCTTTGCGGGTGGCATCCTTCGGATCCTTTTCGAAA
>JAZGDL010000160.1:0-2088 GCA_036477795.1 Phycisphaerae bacterium | reverse complement strand
AAGTCTTGGATCAGGAATGGTGTCTCGAGTTGGAGACCTTGTGGCCGGGTATCCGGGCCCTGCGCCCATCTGTGGCCGACAGCCTGGCGGAATTAGTCGAATCGGCCCGCCTCCCGTGCGACCTGCCTGGAGATCCCGTCGATGGCTGAGTGGTCCCCATAGGCCGGCACCCGACAGACTAGTACTCCGTTTCCTTATGTTCGGTGACATATTGACCATGTCACCGCGGAGCACGCAGAGCGCGCAGAGATCATTCTGGAAGCTCATTGACGCGGGAGGTCTGTCTTGAGTCACCCGCTTCATCTCCGCGCCCTCCGCGGT
Source organism: Phycisphaerae bacterium (assembly GCA_036477795.1). Taxonomy (GTDB): domain Bacteria; phylum Planctomycetota; class Phycisphaerae; order UBA1845; family UBA1845; genus JAZGDL01. The sequence continues at coordinate 1,767 of JAZGDL010000160.1, read as the reverse complement.
CTGCGGTGAATACGTCACCGCAATTCTGGCCCGGAGTACTAGAGATTAGAGAATCCCCGAACGAAAGCCGAAATCACGGCTGTGGCCGGTAGGGGTAGTATTGCGAGTGTCCGCACGCCTTGCAAAATGAGTGCGGAGGATCACATGGCGAGGGCGACTCCGCTCCGTTTGACGCAGGTTAACCCCTTGTGGTAAAAGCGATTGCGCAGTTTTCGCTGAGCTGGGCACGGAGATTGCGAATCAGGCCTTCACCGTTTCTGTTGCGTGCCAGCAGATAATTTGGTTTTGATGTTTTGCCCCAAGGAGGAAGTTCATGTTGAACCGTAAGGGTTTCACCCTGATCGAGCTGCTGATCGTGGTTGTGATCATCGGCATCTTGGCGGCCATCGCCATTCCGAAGTTCTCCAACACGAAGGAAAAGGCGTACCTGGCGGCCATGAAGTCGGATTTGCGCAACCTCATCACGGCTGAGGAGTCGTACTTTGCCGACTTCACGACGTACACCACCAACCAGACCGCTATGAGCTACAACGGGTCCGCTGGCGTGACGGTTGTCGTAGCAGTGACCGCCGGCCCCCCGGTGGGGTACAGCGCTACCACGACCCATACCGGTACGGCGAAGACGTGCGCGATCTACATTATCGTCGCCGCAGTCGCTCCGGCTGACAACGAGGGTGAGCCTAAGTGCACCACCTGACCTTCTGATGCATCGAAGGTCAACCTCTCTGGGGTGAGCGCCGGCGGGCTTCTGCCCGCCGCCTCACCCGGGTTGGCGAGGCCGGCTGCAGCTGAGGTTGGCAAGCAGCTCTTCTGGTCCTGGACGAGCGATATTCCCAATTTTTAGATCACCGCTGATCGGTTAGACGCCTGGCTGGGGGTGTTATGCATACCGAGGACACAGGCTTTACGCTCATCGAATTGCTGATCGTCGTGGTGATCATCGGCATCTTGGCGGCCATCGCCATTCCGAAGTTCTCCAACACGAAGGAAAAGGCGTACATGGCGGCCATGAAGTCGGATTTGCGGAATCTGGCTACTGCGCAGGAGGCGTACTTCTACGACAACGCCACCTACTATGACGGCGCCCTGCCGTCCGCCCAGCTCACCTACGATCCCTCGTCAGGGGTCTCAATAACGCTTTCCAATGTGACGGCCGGCGGCTGGGCGGCGGTCACGAGCCACACCCAGATCGTCGAGACCTGCGCCATTTTTTTTGGTACTGCGCCGGTGACGGCACCTGCGGTTGAAGAGGGGCAAGTGAAGTGCTCGTGAATGTTCGTGGGTGGAATATGTTTCCCAGGTAGGTCTGCCCGTCCTCGCTGCCATATTCAGCTCCTTCCGCCACGGCCCCGCCGAGCCATCTCGGCGGCTCTGCCACACACCGGATCGACCACCGGCCGGTCGAAATGAATCGCTACTAGCCGCATTGACAGGGTGACGGCGGCCCCGCCGAAGTCTCCTACGTTGCGCTAAACGATGTATCGGAGGGCTCATGGCCGGGTCGGAAAGAACCGGGAGGTGCGGTTTCACGGTCGTCGAGACGATGGTGGCGGTGACGCTGCTGGCAGTCGGCGTGCTGGCGCTGGCCTCGACGTCGGCGTTCATCACGCGCATGATCGGTGAGGGTGCGAGGTATGGCTTGGTGGCGGCGGTCGGGAGGGGAACTCTGGAATCGCTGTTGCCCATCGCCTGCGATGGCTGGGCGCACGGCGACACTGTGGTCGGCGCGCTCGCGGTGGTGTGGACTGTGAATCGTCTTGCCGACAT
>JAZGDL010000016.1:0-16178 GCA_036477795.1 Phycisphaerae bacterium | reverse complement strand
CCAGGACCTTCACCATGACCGCCCGCATCGACACCCCCGTCGACGTCGAGTACTACCGCCACGGGGGAATCCTTCCGATGGTCCTTCGCAACCTTGCAAAGAACGTAGGGTCCGCCGTGCGGACCTCTTCTTGTTCTTGAAAGTAACGTAGGGTCCGCCATGCGGACCTCTTTTTGAAAGTGCGCCCCGTCAATTAAGGTCCGCACGGCGGACCCTACATCTATTTGCGTTTGCGGTGTTTTGGTTTGGAACCCTCACCGTCGGCGGGCTCGACAGTTGTGATGTGAGACAAGTCCACCAGGAGCCAGTCCGGGGCGAATACATCCCCAGACCGTGGCGTTGCCAAAGGCTTGGACCGCTGCACGCGCGTCAGGCCGACGTATACGTGCCGCTGAGAAACAACGACCTGATCCCGATGGCGAATCAGAATCGACCGACCGTCTGACAGCCCCAAACGGATCGGTTCAAATGGTGCCCTTTTGAGCAGATGTCTGATTTCCGTATTATGCATGTGTACCCTTTATTGTAGCCGACCGGCAGCTAATGCCAACCCCACGACGAAACCGGCAAAGTCGCACCAGCCACTCCGCACGGGCTCAACGTTGGTCGGGCTCTGACGCTTCCTGTTGTTTGAGCGAACGCCGGAGCTCTGAAGCGTCCAGCCATTCGGCGCGCCCGTCGGCGAAGCCCACGGCTGACCCTCCGCCGTCGCCGATGCCGGGCTTCTCGTAGACGACGACCGTTCCCGGTGGGCTGTCAGGGCTATGACCCTTGACGTAAACGTAGGAGACGCGGCCCTTTTCGTCGCGCGGGGAGCACAGTGTCTTGTCCGTAATCAACCCCGCATTGACAAGCGTTTGAAGGTCCCCGGGAAACTGGTTGCTGTGGTGGTTGGCGTAGGTATGGCAGGCGGCCATGATGGCTTTGACGTTCGATACGCTGGCGGCGCGTTTGGCCTCTTCACGCGCCCGAGCGAGACTTGGCAAGGCGATCGAGACTCCCAGGGCAGCTACGGCGGGCGCCGTGCCGCCAAGGTTGAGCGGCAGTGGGCCGTGCGTGGTGAAGAGCAGCCCGTCGGCGTCCGAAGACATGCCCACAACGTCTCCATAGATCCCGCCGACAAAGGCATCCCGTGAGGGGATCATGGACGCGTCGATCTGAACACCCTCTCCTCTTGCCCACCCGGTGGCGCTCGTGGCAACAGGCAGCAGCCACTTGTAAGCGAATTCCATCCCGGCCTTGGTGTCGAAATAGGCGATCACGGAGCATCGTTTGGGCAGCATCTTGCGGCCGCGCGCGAAATCGGGGTTGTCAAGGAGAGTCAAGACGTTGTCACCGCCTCTGAGATGATCCAGGGCCCGCATGACAACTTGCGGGTAGAGGCCGATGACCACGTAGCGATCATGCACGCACCAGGCCGGGGCGACCGGAATCGGCGGCCCGGTGATCGACGCAAAGTGAATTGCGGTGCCCTTGTAGTCGGACTTCTCGACGGCAACGATGCCCGGGCCCGTCTGACTGTCGATGAACCGCACCAGCCGCCCGAGCAGTTGCAGGACGCCTTCGGGGTCCCTGACTTCAACCATGACGGTAAAGCCGGTGAACAGCAGCCCGCCGCTGGATGGGCTGTCGTATACCACCCAGCCGTCGTCGAACAGATCGACAATGTCTTCCTTGATGCGCAAGCCCATCATGCCCTCAATCATCGCCCGGACATTGGCAACCAGTGCTTCGGCACCGGGCCCGGCGGCGGCGGCCAGGTGCATCAAACCGTCGTAGAGGTCGGCCAATCGAAAGTTCGCGACCTTGGCAAAAGTGACATCCTTTGGCACCATGGACAACTGGGCCTTGGTGACCGGCGCCTGGTTCATCCATCGCGGCCGGCCGTCGACCGGCGGCAGCGCGATAAACGCGGAGTAGCGGTATCCGCCGTCTTCGATCTCCAGCACATCGGTCATGGACCGGAGCCGATCGATACCGGCAGCCGCGATCACGGCTTCGACCGGCGGTGGAAAGGCGGGTTTACCGGGTTCAGTGCCGCCGCTCATGGCCGACCACACCTGGCGAGCCTGCTTGAGGACCTCTTGCACGTTGACGTGGGAGACCGCAAGGGTTGAGCGGCCTTTGGTGCCGATCTTCTTCAGTGCGGCCACAAGCGACGCATCTTGAGCCATTGATTTGCCGCGGCCTTTCATGGTCGCCAACACCCGGCCAGTCGTCTTCTCGCCCAGCGTGATCATGAAAATGCCGTCGACCATTCCGTAGCGGGTCACTCCGGCAACGGGCAGATCGTAGCGCTGGAAGGCGTGACTCTCGACCTGGTCCGGTACGGGAGGGCCAAACGGTGCATACTTGGCAACAACACGTTCCAGGGCCTTGACGAAACGCTCTGCGCCGTCCGCCCCCACGTCGACCACCAGCACCGCTTCAACCGCCGGCCCGGCGTCGGCCATCTGCACACTGAGCAGTTGCAAGGCGCACGGCCTGTGCCACAGCGTTGCGAGAAGGCGCATTGCGGCTTCGGCAACTTCGGCCTCGCCTTGGTCGGCCGCGGCCTTTCTAATCAGGATGCCCCCGGCACTAACCAAGCGGTCGACCAGCTTGGCCACGCCGTCATCCGCCAGCATCTTTCCCAACGGTGTTTGCGCGTGCGCGTTGCTGAGGGCGTCGGCGCCTGTCGATTCAATGTAGAATATCGCCGAGCCCGGAAGCCGCTGTGAAAGCGACTCGGCGTCAGCGGGTTGCGGAGCCGTCACCAACCATACCAACAGTACCGCGGCGGTCAGTTCACTATGGAAGATGGTCTTTGATACTCGCACGGATTTTCTCCTTCACATGTTCGAGCGTGCCCTTGATGCGGGCACCGGCAGCACGGACGTGCCCACCACCGCCGAACCCGGCAGCCAGTTGGGCTACGTCCACCTGCCCTTTGCTCCGAAAGCTGACCTTGACACGGTCGTCACCGGCCTCCGCCAGCAGAACGGCTACCTCAACGGATTCGATGCGCATCGCATGGTTGATCAGGTTTTCGGTATCCTGCGGCCCCGTGCCGGTCCTTTTGAACAGCGCCGTGGTGAGCGGTAGAACGGCCAGGCGATCGTCCTCGTACAATTCCATGGCATCCAGCACAGCCCCCAGCAAGCGCATCCGCGCCGCCGACTCGGACTCGTAGATGCGGCGGTACACCAACTCCGGCGTCACGCCGCGGCCCACCAGGTCGGCTGCTATGTGGTGGACGTGGGCGTCGCAATTTGAGAAGCGGAACCATCCGGTATCGGTGGCGGTGCCGATGTACAGGGCCTGGGCTGTTTCGGCGTCGATAGGCCAATCGCAAGCCCTCGCCCAATCGTGGATGATGGCGCACGCCGCGGAAGCTTGTTCGTCGATCAGGTATTCATCGGCCAGCGGGTCGCGGGAGACGTGGTGATCCACAGCCACCTTGGGACAACTCGCCTCGCGCAGCCACTCGGCTATGGGCTCCAACTGGCTGAGTGCGCAGGTGTCCAAGACCAACACACCATCGGCGCGATCGAGATCAGATAAACTGATGTCGGTGTTCAGCACTGCAATCGGCTCTCGATCAACGAGGAGTTGATACTGCCGCGGCACCGGGTCGAAGGAGACCGTGATCGGCTGGGCGTTGAATCGGCGTAGTATGGAGCGCATGGCGACCAGGCAGCCGAGGGCGTCACCGTCAGGGCTGACGTGGGTGACCAGCAATGGTCGGCGCCAGTTGACCACTATGGAACTGATACGACGAAACTCATCCACCGGAACGGTCACGACGACTCATCCTCCGACATGAATAGCGAATAGCGAATGGCGAATGATCAGGCGATCCCCTTTCTGAATTCGCTATTCGACATTCGCTATTCGACATTATTATCAACGACGGCCTGCAGGTCACGCTTGATCTGGGCGGCCAGGGCTTCGGGTGAATCGAACTTGCACTGCGGTCGTAGCCATCTGTCGAACTCGATGCGGATGGACTGGCCCACAACATCGTCCTGGAAGTCGAGGAGATGGGCTTCCAGTTTACGCGTCTGCCCTCCGAAGGTTGGGCTGCGGCCGATGCTGATCCCGGCGAGGCTTTCGCATCGGCCGACGCGGGCGCTGCCGGCGTACACCCCATCGGCAGGCAAAAACGTCTCGATGCCGCCTACGTTGGCTGTCGGCAATCCCATACCTTTACCGCGCCCGGCGCCGGCGACGACCGTGCCGGTAATCGAATAGGGCCGCCCGAGAGACAGCGCCGCCAGATGCACCTTGCCTTCACCCAGCAGGCTGCGAATGACCGAGCTGCTGACGGTCACGGTTCGGTCACCTTCGAGCGTAAACTGGACCGGATCAATGATACACGTTTCAAACCGCAAACGTCCACCAAGGGCCCGGAGGGTCGCGGGATTTCCCTTCCGGCCTCTGCCGAATCCGAACGTCGATCCTTCAACGAAGTGCGTGGGGTGGAACTTCTCGACGAGCGTTTCAACAAATTGCTCCGGCTCCATCCCCAGCAATCTTGGCGTGGTCTCGGCGACCACGGTAACGTCGACGTCCTGTTGGGCTAGAAGGTCAAGCTTGTCATCCAGGCGCATCAGTTTGTGGGGGACGCTGCGGGGACGTAGGATGGCGAGCGGATGCGGCTCGAAAGTCACGACGACCAGCGGGGCGTTGTCGTGGGCGGCGAACATCGCGCCCTGGGCCAGTAGCTGCTGGTGGCCTCGGTGCACACCGTCGAAGTTGCCGACACAGAGCACCGACTTGTCCATCTTCAAATCAGGTACATCGAATCCGTGGACGACTTTCACAGCTACCTCGTGGGTGGAAGGGACGAAGGAAATCCTCAACCCTCAATCCTCAATCGTCAATCATCAATCGTCAATCGTCAATACGAGAGGCACGAAGGGGAGGCTTTCCCGGTGATCGGTTGACACCCGGTGCGGTTGGGATTCTCATTGAAAGCATGTCCGCCGCGACGCCGTCGAGCCCGCAGGAAACCCACGCATTCGAATCCGTGGGCTGCAACATCGACGTCGCCATCTGCATCGACAATGACGCGTTCACCAGGCTGCGCCCGGTGATCCGGCACCTGTGCGTCGGACTTGTGGACCTGAGCGCCCGCGTTCGTATCATCACTTCGTCGCCGGAGTCTTCGGCATTGGCCTCACTGGGACCGGTCGAGGTTCTGGGGCACCCGGAGATGATCTGGCCGCTTCGCCGCCGGCGTGTCCGCAAGATCGTCGACATGCTGTCCGCCCGGCGCCCCAACGTAGTATATGCTTTTGCGTCGGGGCGGTACCAGCTCGGCGGTTGGCTGGCGGAAGCACTGGACAACGACCTGGTGGTGCAAGTGACCTCGGCGGGCGACGTGGACGCCCTGGGTCTGATCCCTGCGGGGCAGGCCAGACAGGTCATCGCCGCGAGCAAACCGTTATTAGTAATGTTGGAGCAACGCGCCCGCATGCGGCAAGAGCAACTGACCGTTGTTCGTCCGGGTGTGCTGCGGGGTTCGGGCCCCACGACGTTCCTGGATGAGAATCGGATTCCCGCGATGGTCTGTACGTCCCGGTTGGAGCCGGATAGCGGCCTGGATATGGTGATCGACGCGAGTGCTATTGTACGGCGCCATGGGCAAGCGTTGCTCACCTTCCTGGTCGGTAGCGGCGGGCACGAGGCAGCCCTGCGCAAACGGGTTCGGGACCGGGCTCAATCGTCGTACGTGACCTTCGCCCGGCCGTCGGGCGATATGGCTGAGGTGATCCGCGGGGCTGACCTGTTCGTGCTGCCTCCCGGTGAGGAGGCGATTTCCGCCCGGCCGCTGCAAGCGATGGCCAACGGCACGGTGGTCATCTGCTTCGAGGGCGGTGTAGCTGATTTCTTCCATGATGGAGAGACTGCCATCGTCTGCAAAGAGCGCACGGCGAAGGCGCTGGCGGCGGCCATTGAGCGCCTGCTCGCCGATCACGCACTGGCACGAACCATCGCCGCCAATGCCGTCGAATACGTCAAGAAGCGTCACCAGATGAGCACCATGGCTGAGCTGACCATGGGCGTGTTCAAGCAGGTCGCACTGTCGCGGGCCACGTTCAAGATCGGCCAATGACTCCGAGCACATGACTGGTTCGCCGGATTCCATGTCGAGCCTGCAAGCGGATCTTCAGGAAGTGGTCCGCGGTGACGTGCGATTCGACAGACTCACCCGCGCCCTCTACGCAACCGACGCCAGCATCTACGAAATCACGCCGGCTGGAGTGGTCATGCCGCGCGACGTTGACGACGTGGTGGCTGCGGTCCGCGTGTGTCGCGGCCATTTGACGCCGATCGTGCCGCGCGGCGCGGGGACCGGTCTGACCGGCGGCGCCGTCGGGCGCGGGGTGAACATGGACTTTTCCAGATACATGAACCGCATCGTCGATCTGGACCTTGCCGCAGGCACGGTGCGAGTTGAGCCCGGCGTAGTGCTGGATGAGCTCAACGCGTTTCTGGCGCCGCACGGCGTGCATTTCGCGCCGGACGTAGCTACCAGCAACCGGGCGACCATCGGCGGGATGATCGCCAACAACTCATGCGGAGCCCACTCGGTTGTGTACAAGCGCACCGTTGACCACGTGGTCTCTGTGAACGTGGTGCTCTCCGATGGTAGTGTCACGACGTGGCCCTCGTCCAGCGAGACCAGTGGCGACTTAACCGCGCGGGTCGAGTCGGAGCTGGCCCGGATTGTGGAGAAGTATCATGACCAGATCGCCGCCCGTTTCCCCAAGGTGTTGCGCAGAAACAGCGGCTACGCCCTGGACGGTATCAGCAGCGGGGCGAGTCCCATCAACGCCGTTCCGATCATCTGCGGCAGCGAGGGCACGCTTTGTCTGGTGGTTGAGGCTACGTTGCGATTGACACCGCTGCCGGCGTACAAGGCCATGCTGGTCGTGCATTTTCACGACCTGCTGGAGGCCATGTCGGCGGCGTCGTTGATATTGGAGCATCAGCCCGCGGCAGTTGAGTTACTTGATCGCATGATCCTCGATGCAGCCAGCCGGGATGCCTGTTCGCAAGCCGGGTGTGAAATCGTGGACACCAGCGCCCAAGCCTTGCTGATAGTGGAATTCTTCGACGACACCTCTGAAGGGTTGCAGGACCGTGTATCACGGTTGCGGCAGGTGTTGGCGGCCGACCACGTGGGATACAATCATCTTCCGGTATTCGAACTTGAAAAGCAGTGCGCGGTTTACGACATGCGCAAGCGCGGGCTGGGGCTGTTGATGGCCAAGCCTGGCGACGTGCGGGGCTACGCATTTGTGGAAGATACCGCGGTCGATCCCGGGAAGCTGCGCGATTACATCCAACGCTTTCTTGAAATCCTGCGCGATGAGGGTATATGCGAAACGGCCCTGTATGCCCACGCCAGCGTGGGTGAGATACACGTGCGTCCGGCGTTGAATCTAAAAACGGCTGATGACGTTTCTCGGATGCACCGAATCGCCGAGCGCGTCAGCGATCTGGTGCTTACGTTTGCAGGGTCCAACTCGGGCGAGCACGGTGACGGAATCGTGCGATCGTGCTGGATCGAGAAGATGTACGGGCCTGCAATCGCCGGTGCGTTCAAGGAAGTGAAGGAGGCTTTTGACCCCGACGGACTGTTCAATCCGGGCAAGATCGTCGACGCCTTGCCGATGACCGAAAACCTCCGGTTCGGCCCTGCCTACAGATCGCGTTCAGTGAAGACGCATCTGGACTTCGGCGCCTGTGGCGGATTGGCTGGTATGGCTGAGATGTGCAGCGGCGTCGGTCAATGTCGCCAGAAACTCGTCGGCACCATGTGCCCGTCGTTTGCGGCGACTAATGATGAAATGCACACCACACGAGCCCGTGCCAATGCTCTGCGCCTGGCACTTTCAAGTAGGGTCCGCCATGCGGACCACTATCGCAGCCTGCTGGACGGCATGGGCGATGCGGCACTGGACGACGTGATGGACCTCTGCCTGATGTGTAAGGCATGCAAGACGGAATGCCCGACCGGAGTGGACATGGCCCGGATGAAGGCGGAGTGGCTGGCCCATCGGCATCTGCGTCACGGCGTGCCGAGGGGAGACCGTTTTATGGCGGACGCGCCGCGGTTTGCCCGGCTGGGTAGCTGCTTTCCCGGTTTGACCAATCTGCTGATGGGTTGTGGGCCGGTGAGAGGTTTTCTGGAGCGGCGCTATGGCTTGGACCGGCGTGTGCCGCCTCCTCGACTGGCCCGCCGGACGTTTCGCCACTGGTTCAGCCGGCGGAGCCGATCGGTGTGGGACCGGCTTTCCAGCCGGTCAATCGACAGGCTGGAAAGCCTGTCCCACAGATCCGCCGACGGGCGCCGTGTGGTCTACTTTGTGGACACCTGGACCAACTACTTCACACCGCAGGTTGGAATAGCTGCGGTTAGTGTCCTGGAGGCAGCCGGCTACTCGGTGGTTGTGCCCGATCACGTATGCTGCGGGCGCACCTTTATCAGCAAGGGGCTGCTGACTGAAGCCAGGCATCTGGCGAACGTCAATGTCCGCTGTTTGGCCGGCTTCGCGGATCTGCAGACGCCGATCGTCGGAACGGAACCGAGCTGCATCCTCACGCTGGTCGACGAGTATCCGCAACTTGTTCGCACTGACGATGCCAAGAGGATCGCCGCCCTCACCCGCACGCTGACGTCTTTCCTTGATGAAGCCTTCAGGCATGACCCGGCAAAGGTGCCCTTCACGCATTGCAATCGGCGGATACTCTATCATGGACACTGTCATGAGAAGGCTCTGGTGGGCACTTCGGCTGCGTTGCAGGTGCTGAATCAACCCCCCGGTTTCGACGCCCAGGAGATCAATAGCGGCTGCTGCGGCATGGCCGGTGGGTTTGGCCACGAAAAAGCACACCATGATGTCGCTGCTGCGATTGGCGATCAACGGCTCTTCCCAGCCGTCCGCGATCGCAACGGTGCCGAGATCGCCGTATCCGGATTTAGCTGCCGGCATCAGATCGCTTACCACACCGGTGTCCTCGCACGTCACATTGTTGAACACCTGGCAGATGCCCTGCCGGAAAAGGTGTCATGATGAATTCCTTGCTGTCTTGGTGACGGCCCCGGTTCGGTCAGGTCGCTGGTCAAAGTAGCTGCTAGGATCGCCGCGGGGGCCGCCGACGGGCTATCCTCGGTGGATCCGCCCAAGCCGACATTTCCCATTTGCCGGACCTCGGAGAGCGCCCTACCAAAGCCTCCCCTTTGAGCCAAACCGCGCCCAGCATATCAAAAATGTCCGGGGCTGATGCTTCAACTGCGCACCATGGATAGCCGATAACACGAGTGCGGAGGAACAGACGGACGAAGGGACGAAGGGGCAAAGAGGCACGAAGGCACGAAGGAGAATCCGCAATCCCCAATCTCCAATCCCCAATCATCAATCGTTAATCGTCAATACGAATGAACGACCGAATCCTACTGGTGAATCCGCCGGCTGAGGTCGTGCGGGAGTGCTACGACACGCCCGACTACCCGCACATCGGGATCGCTTATGTCGCCGGTTATCTCCAGCGCCACGGCCTCAACGTTGCGGTGCTGGACGCCAAGCTGGCCAAAAAGACGGTGAAGCAAACCGTCGACGACATCGTCGAGCACCGCCCCCGCGTTCTCGGTTTGACGGCGATGACGCACATGATCGCCACGGCTGCCAAGGTTGCCCGGGCGGTCCAGGCGGTGCATCCGGACACGGTTGTCGTGCTGGGCGGTTTTCACGGCAGCTTCCTACCGGAACGAACCCTGCGCGAGTTTCCGGCGTTCGACTACATCGTCGTCGGGGAAGGGGAAATGGCGTTTCTCGAACTCGTCCAAACGGTGCTGGCAGGCGAGGATCCGTCGAACGTGCAGGGCATCGCCAGCCGTGTAGGGTCCGCCGTGCGGACCACGAACGCGATATTGGTGGGCGGCCACGGGGTGGTCCGCATGGCGGACCCTACTAGCGGCGATCAACCGGAGGTCCGGCTGAACGGTCGAGGCCGCATTCCTGAAAACCTTGATGACCTGGGCATGCCTGCCTGGGACCTGTTTCCCCAGGCAAAAATGTACCCCATTATGAGCCAGCGCGGCTGCCCGTTCGGTTGCAATTTCTGCAGCCGGCCCTATGGACGAACCCTGCGGCAGCGGACGCCGAAACATGTCGTAGCCGAGCTGATGCGAAGTGTTGAGCAGTACGGTTGTCGCAGGGTGGATTTCTACGATGAGACCTTCACCGTTCGCAAGGACTACGTTGTCGCCCTGTGCAACGCGATCATCGCCGAGGGGCTGCACCGCAAGCTGCGGTTCTGGTCGTATGTCCATGCCAACACCATCGATTTACCGACCGCTAAGAAGATGAAGCAGGCCGGCTTCGCCGAGGTCGGCTTCGGCGTGGAAAGCGGTGATCCTGAGATCATGCGGCGTATGAAGAAGGGGGTTAATCGTAACGACGTCTTTCGGGCCGCCAGAGTGTTCCGTGAGGCAAGGCTCAAGTTCGGCGCCTACTTCATCATCGGTCATCCCCACGAGACGGTGCAAACGGCGCGGCGCAGCATCGACCTGGCCGCCCGCATCAACCCCGACTCGGTGGCCTTTGGCATCATGACGCCCTACCCCGGCACGGAGGTCTGGGAGATGGCCGTGCGCGGTGAAGGCGGCTACAAGATGTTGACCATGGATTGGGAGCGATTCGACAAGCAGATCGGGTCGGCGCTGGAGCTCGAGAACCTCTCTCGCAGACAAATGGAGCGCCTGCAACTGCAAGGGTATCTCACGGTCTATCTGCGAAACTTTCGATTCCGAGAGATGCTTGAGGCCATCGGCACCAATCGCAAGCGGATCGCCTTCATCCTGAAGAAGCTGATCCGGCCGGACCGCAGGACAGCCTCCTCCTCCTGGCTCAACGAAACGGGAAGAGAGCCGCTCCCGGCGGCCTAAGTGAACCGCAGCCGCGTAGGGTCCGCCGTGCGGACCACGAACGCTAGGGTGGTCCGCACGGCGGACCCTACCAGCTTGTCCGCCAGTGCACGGGCAGGCAACCCGGGGGCCGTGGCAGTTTAGGCGGGTCGTTCCGCAGCCCACGGGCGAATGCCAGTAGACAGGGGCGTAAGCCCGTACTCGCGGTGTACGAACGCACCCTGGCCTCAGGTTTGCCAGCGATATCGAAAATATCTCCCTAAGATATTTATTAACACATGCGAATTTTTTTGGTAGGCGCGGGTCTGCCGCCGATTAGAATAGCCCTGTGGTCATATGGATTTCAGTGGCTTGAGCGGACAGGCACCCATGGGAATCGAAGAAATGGCCGACGACATCTTCGAGCTGATAAAGATCGCGTCCACCGCTCGTGCCCGAGCCAGATCGGGAAACCCTGAGGAGCTCACCGAGGCGGAATTCCTTACCCTGGACGTGCTAACCCAGCAGGCATCGTTGAGCGTCGGTGAGATTCAGGAGCGCGTCGGTGTTCTACCGGCACAGATGTCGCGTATTATAAGATCTCTGGAGAACAAGGGCGATGACGCGTTTGTGAGATGTAGCATCAACCCCCAGGATCGCCGGAGAATCAATGTGGCAATCGCCCCCAAAGGCCGCAACGCCCACCGGGCATACCGTGCCCTGCGGCGCAGTTTCGCCATCGACATCCTTCACAGCCTGAGCCCCGGGGACCGTGAGCAGTTCATGCGGATTCTGAGCGACATTCACGCCGGGATTTCCAAGCGATTGTCCGAAATGTGATCAGGTATGCTTGGCCGGTTGGTCGGGTGCGCTGGGCGCGGGTCTCCGTCCGCCCACGGGAACTACGAATGTTATTCCGCATTTCCCGCACCGAATTGTCTTGCCGCGGGTCTTTTCCGGAATCTGCAGGATCGTGCGACAAGTCAAACTGGGGCACTGAACGGTGGCCATAGCGTTTCCACCTTCTCCCTCAAACCGTGTTTTCCCAACGGTGGTATCGGTTCGACAGGCGTAGCGCTTAAGCCTGCAGCGTAAGGTCGCGCTGGGCCCTTATTATATTAAGGTCCCTTCTCGGTTCCTCCTCCTGGGGGTGTGGGACAGACCTGTGAAAAGCCCACGGGTTGCAACCCGTGGGCTGGTGTCGGTTCCAGGGCGCGAGAAAGGATTCTCGCACCAGCACTGAAAGGATTCTCGCACCAGCACTTTCCGAGAATCGAAAGAGGACGTCTTTGCGCTGTACCGCGATCGCTGTCAAGTCCGAGGCTGCTACCTGGACTTCCCCTGATCGGCGACAGCCTTCATGGCCTGCTCGATGGCCTTGGGGTCCCCGAGATAGCGGTGATCGATGGGTTTGAGATCGTCACCGAGCCGGTACACCAAGGGCACGCCGGTCGGGATATTGAGACCAGGGATCTCGTCATCGGGGATGTCGTCAAGGTACTTGACCAGGGCGCGCAGGCTGTTGCCGTGGGCGGCGATGATCACACGCTTGCCGGCGGCGATATCCGGCACGATCACGTCCCGCCAATAGGGTATCACGCGAGCGACCGTGTCCTTCAAGCACTCCGTAAGAGGCAACTGGTCCTCGGTTAGTTCCCCGTAACGCGGGTCCCGGCCGGGGTAGTGCTCGCTGTCTTTGGTGAGCGAGGGAGGCCGCGTGTCGTAGCTGCGGCGCCAGATCTGGACCTGCGCCTCGCCGTGCTTGGCTGCGGTTTCGGATTTGTTGAGCCCTTGCAGGCCGCCGTAGTGCCTTTCGTTGAGCCTCCACGATCGGTGCACCGGTATCCACATCAGATCGAGCGCTTCAAGGGTCAGCCACAGCGTGCGAATCGCCCGCTTCAGAACGGATGTGTAGGCAACGTCAAAGACGAATCCTTCCTGGGCAAGCAATTCGCCGGCGGCCTGCGCTTCCGCCCGTCCCTTTTCCGAAAGATCGACGTCAACCCATCCGCAGAACCTGTTTTGCTTGTTCCAGTCACTCTCTCCGTGACGCAGAAGAACTAGTTTTATCATGCCGTCACACTCACCCTCTGATTTTGCCTGGTGGAGTCACTGTCGACGATTCCTTTCAACGAGACGACCGCAACGGTCATCGGCTAGAAACGCAGTGTACGCCATTTCGTCCGTTATGCCGAATTCGATCGCCCGCGTCGCCGCCCGCGGGTGGCCCGGATAATCAAAGTCTGGATGGGCCGAATAAAGACACTCTACGGGTCGTAGCGGCGAGCATGGCCGCTACGGCCCCTCAAGAATGGCGTCGCTCTCAAGCGCGGGGTGTACGCGCTATCTGTTACGGCGATCGGTTCTCAAGTCGCGACCGCGCTTGCCGCCCGCAGGCCAGTCGGCTTGCGTGGTCGGGAGCGCCAGCGCGACTTGTCCACGGATTTCACCGCAGGCTATGGGCACGCGGTCTCGCACATGGTTCCGTCGCCTTGATAGACACCGCCGTTCGTGACGCAGTCGGCTTCCGCCGCATCGGGCGCGCAAGCGCCGGCATCCACGAAACAGCAAGCACCGACGGGCGGGCTGCAATCAGCCGTGTCGCAGGTCGAAGCGTCACCCTGATAGACACCGCCGTTCGCTACGCAGTCGGCTTCCGCCGCATCGGGCGCGCAAGCGCCGGCATCCACGAAACAGCAGGCGCCGACGGGCGCTACGGGACATTTGGTGGTTGCGCAGGTCGAGGCGTCACCCTGATAGACCCCGCCGGCCGCAACGCACTCGGCTTCGGCCGCATCGGGCACGCAGTCGCCGGCGGCTCCGAGACAACAGGCACCGACGGGCGGGCTGCAATCAGCCGTCGCGCAGGTCGATCCATCGCCCAGGTAGCTCGCCCCGGCGGCCAGGCAGTCTGGTTCGGCTGCGAGGTCGACACAAGTTCCGGCACTGGCGAAACAGCAGGCGCCGACCGCCGCCGCCGGGCACGTGGTGGCCCCGCACGCCGAGGCGTCACCCTGATAGACACCGCCCGCCGCGACGCAGTCGGCTTCGACCGCATCGGGCACACAAACGCCGGCGTCCAGGAAACAGCATGCGCCGACGGGCGCTCGGGGACAGGTGGTGGTTGCGCAGGTCGAGGCGTCACCCTGATAGACACCGCCCGCCGCGACGCAGTCGGCTTCAGCCGCATCGCTCACGCAGTCGCCGGCGGTGCCGAGACAGCACGCACCGACGGGCGGGCTGCAATCAGCCGCGTCGCAGGTCGATCCATTGCCCAGGTAGTCCGCCCCCGCCCCGACGCAGTCGGTCTCGGCGGCGCCGTCGACACAGGTCGCGGCGCTGGCGAAGCAGCAAGCGCCGAATTGTTCGCAGCTCGTGGCGTCGCAGACGGTATTGGGGCCGCTCGGAACGCCGCCCCCGCCGAGGCACTTGAACGCCTCGATATCAAAGCAGCCGGCACCGGCCACGCAACAGGCCTCGGTGATGGGGCAGACTTGCGTGGCACAGGTGCTGCTGAAACTGCCGGGTACGCCGCCGACGGCAACGCACTGGTCGCTCGTCTGTTCATTGCAGCTAGAGTCGCTAAAACAGCAAGCGACCACGTCACCATCACAGTTCCGTTCCCCAAAAAGACAATCGTCAAGAGCATCAACCGCTTCATCAAAGCACGCAATGTTGTCGCAGATACCTTCGCTGTCGTGCAGCCCACAACAACGATCATGCTCAACGAAGTCGATCGTGTAGATACCCTCACCGTTGCTTCCTGCTAAGTCGCAGTCCAGCCCAAAAATCAGGCCCCCGTCGCAGCCGGCGCCGCCACGGCCGATGCACCCGGAATCCAGGTCAGCTCCGGCTCCTTGGATTTCTCTACAAAAACAGTGGCCTAACGAATCGTGCCACACGTCGTAGTAGGCACAATCGCACGCAGTCTCAAGGTAACAGATCCCGTCATTGTTATCGTCAAGGCAGGAGTCGATGCCATTGCAGTCCAAGAGGTCCTCGGCTCCCCCTCCGCATATTCCCCCCGCACCCGATGTGTCAGCAGGGAAACAGGTGCTGACGGCTGCTGAAACTTCGAGACGTTCCAGCGGGATACCAGGAGGTACCATCGTGTAGAAGGAGAGCACGCGGTAGAGCATGTCCTCGTGTCGCAGAGGCTTGCGGCGATCCGGATCGAGATAGCGCTCGAGATCATTGCCGACCGCTTGTATTGCCTTGATTTGCTCGACAGACAACGCATGGCCATGGCCGTCGAGTATGGCCGTCTCGTGCGCAAGATCGACCTCAGCATCGAGGACGGCGCCGTCCAACTGAACTTGGAGCACAACGCGCGTAGGTGTCACCAGCCGACTCGTGAAACTGATACGCAACGCATCCCGAGTATAGGCGCCCGTAATCTCATCGTCGCTGTGCGTTGCGATTTGGAAAGGCGGCGCGGCAGCCCCTTCCGCGCTCTCACGATCGTTCTGGCCAATGGCGCTCGTAGGCATTAGTAACAGACCGACCAGAGCAGAAAAGAAAACGCTGAAGCGTGCTAACTGTCTCATGGTATCTACCTCCGCATTCCGAGGGACGTCCGAACCATTGGCTCAGATCGTTCCATCCTCCCGGTGGTTCCCGCGGGCAAACGTCGTACGCCGTCAATCCGCGCTACCACCTTTCAGTCCCTAAACCGGGATTCCCCACTTGTCCCACCTGGGTCGCCAGCAAGTCACTAAGGGCGGTTACGGAAGCCGATCGGCGTACGGCAAGCCCGGCGACCCCATGGACTTGGCTGCTTAGCTCGCTTCGACGATGAATGACAAATGGGAAATCCGAATCGTTGGCTTCAGCCGCCCAGCCCTATAACCACGAGAATAACCCTGCGTATGCAGAAAGTCAACCCTAAATCATACAGGTCAGACAAGAAGGTCTGACCAGTCAGAGTCGAACGAATGACATACGTACCGCCCAATCGAGGCGACCAGCGGGTGCCCCACCACTTCCAGGGCTTGTCGATTTAGTCGCGTCCACTTGCACCGATTGGGACTTTCGTGTCGCTGAACCTAAGCGTATCGGGTGCGCGCCAGGCCATCGAAGGGGTGTCGATTTCGGGAAACCGTATTAAATCGACAAGTCCTTTGGAGGTGGGGGAGCCGATGATCGTCGGGCGCGTGACACAATCGGCGGCTTCAGCCCACCACTCTGATACAGCCTGAAAGGCTGACCTACAGTAGCCGTGGGCAAGTTCCGCCGAGGCGGGACGCCGCCCACGGTAACCCCAACACCCGTTCCATTC
>JAZGDL010000159.1:0-12599 GCA_036477795.1 Phycisphaerae bacterium | reverse complement strand
GAATCTGCCCCACATTCATACGTGAGGGCACGCCCAGAGGGTTGAGCATGATGTCCAGCGGCGTGCCGTCCTCCAGAAACGGCATATCCTCTTCCGGCAGGATCCGGGCGATTACGCCCTTGTTCCCGTGGCGACCGGCCATCTTGTCTCCCACCGACAGGTGCCGCTTGGTGGCTACATACACCTTGACCATCTCCAGCACGCCCGAGGGCAACTCGTCGCCGCGCTTCATCTGCGCAACCTTTCGATCGCGCTCTTCCATCGTATCCGCAATCCGCGGCCAATAACGATCAACCACCTCCATGGCCTGCGGACGACTGGACGCCGGCTTGATCCATTTCAGGTCGCGCGCTTCAACTTGCGGGGCGAAGCCGTCAATCTGCTCGATGATCACTTCGGCAAGATCGCTCTTGCCCACGATCTGTCGCGTGGAGCTGTCCACCATTTCGCTGCCCGTGGTGTTCTGTATCTCGGCGCACATCTGCCTGAACAGCCCCACGATGCTGGCGTTCATCTCCTTGGCGAGCGCCACGGCCTGCTCATCGACCTTCTTTTTCTGCTCATCCGTCATGTGCACCCGGCGGCTGAAACGGCTTGTCCCGATGACGATCCCCTGCTCCCCCGCGGGAAGCTCCAGCGAGTCATTCTTCACGTCCTCGCCGGCGCGGCCGAAAATGGCGTGCAGCAGCTTCTCTTCGGGGCTCAGTTCGCTCTTGGACTTGGGGCTCACTTTGCCGACCAGAATATCGCCGGCCTTGACCTTGGTGCCCATGCGCACCACACCGTTCTCATCGAGATTGGCCAAGGACCTCTCGCTGACGTTGGGAATGTCATTGGTGAACTCCTCACGCCCCAGCTTGGTCTCGCGAATCTCGACGTCGTACTCGTCGATGTGGATGCTGGTGAAGGTGTCTTCCTTGACCAGCCGCTCGCTGATGATGATGGCGTCCTCGAAGTTGTAGCCGTCAAAGGTCATGAACCCCACCAGCACGTTCTTGCCCAGGGCCAACTCGCCCTGATAGGTGGCCGGACCGTCGGCGATGATCTGACCCGCCTTCACCCGCTCGCCAAGCTCGACGAGCGGTCGTTGATTCAGACAGGTGCGTTCGTTGAGCCCCTCGAACTTCCGTAGTTTGTACTCGTCCGTCTCACTCACCACGATCCGCAGGGCGTCCACGTAGGTCACCTTCCCGGCTTTCTTGGCCCGCACCACCATGCCGCTGTTCTCTGCGACGGCCCGTTCCACCCCCGTCGCCACTACCGGCGGGTCCACGCTCAGAAGCGGTACCGCCTGACGCTGCATGTTGGAACCCATCAAGGCCCGGTTGGCGTCGTCATGCTCCAGAAACGGAATCAGAGCCGCCGACACACCCACTGTTTGTTTCGGGGACATGTCCACATAGCTGACCTCGCTGCTGTCCGCCTGACTGAGCTCACCGTGGGCCCGGACGATCAGGTTCCCCGATCGCAAGTGCCCGGTGTCGGGGTCGATGGCCTCGGGCGGTGCCAGGATGTGAGGCATCTCCTCATCGGCCCGCAGGTAGGTGACGTCCGACGACACCATCCCCTTCTTGACCTTGCGATAGGGGGTCACCAGGAATCCGTAATCATCCACGCTGCTGTAGATGCTCAAGGATGCGATCAACCCGATGTTAGTGCCCTCCGGCGTCTCGATGGGGCAGATGCGGCCATAGTGGCTGATGTGCACGTCTCGTACTTCAAAGCCGGCCCGCTTGCGGTTCAGCCCCCCCGGCCCCAGAGCCGATAGGCGCCGCTCATGGGTCAACTGCGACAGGGGGTTGGTCTGGTCCACCACTTGCGATAGTTCACTGCGGCCGAAGAAGAACTCGATGCTGGAGCTCACCGATTTGGTGTTGATCAACTCCGCAATCCGGCCGATCTGCTCCGGGTTCCTCATGCTCATCCGCTCCTGTACGGTGCGGCGAAGCTTGAGAAACCCCTTGCGTATCTCGTCAGCGGCGAGCTCGTCGATGGTTCGCAACCGCCGGTTGCCCAGATGGTCGATGTCGTCCACCTCAAAGCGCGATTCGCCGGTGCGCAGAAGCAGTAGGTAACTCACACAGGCGATCACGTCCTCGACCCGCAGGATCATGATCGAGTCATCGACGTGGGCCTCCAGCTTGCGGTTCAAACGGAACCGGCCGACCTTGCCCAGACGGTACCGGTTGTCATCAAAAAACTTCTCGTGGAAGAGCTTGTGGGCCTTCTCGAACTGCGGCGGATTGCCCGGACGCAGGCGGCTGTATATCTTCAACAAGGCCTCTTCATGCGTCCGGGTGCCGTCTTCCGCCAACGTATTCAGAATCAGAGGATCGCTCACTTTGGCGATCACTTTCAACTGCTTGATCCCCGACTCCGCAATCCGCGTCACCGCGTCGCCTAACTGGCAGCCGGCCTTGACCATCTCATCCCCGCTCTCCTCGTCGATGAGCGTGGTGACGCTGTACATCTCCGGCTTGAGCTGCCCGGGCTTGACCATCTTGGTCTTGTGAAAGGCCTCCACAATCGCTTCGTCCGTGCCGTAGCGCTCGTCCATCGCCCGGATGAAGGTGGTGGCTGCGATCTTGCTGGACTGGTCGATCCGCACCATCAGCAGATCCTTCTTGGTCACGTTGATCTCGATCCAGCTCCCGCGCTCGGGGATGATGCGGCAGGCGTGAAAGGCCCGGTCCCCCTCATCCTGGTCCTTCACGAAGTCAACGCCGGGCGATCGGTGAAGCTGCGATACGATCACGCGCTCGGCCCCGTTGATGATGAACTCGCCCCCGCCGATCATGATCGGTATCTCACCGATGTAGATCAGATCCTCCTGAATCTCATCGAGGTCTTTGCGGATCAGACGCAGGCGCACGCGAAACGGCATCCCGTAGGTCAGCCGCAACTCTCGGCACTCCGCCTCGTCATATCGCGCCTTGCCCAGTTCATAGCTAACATAGTGCAGCGACATGGTCCCGTCGTAGCTTTCCATCGGGAACGACTCCCGCAGGATGCCCTCCAGACCATGACCGGCACGCTCCAGCGGATCCTTGTCCGCCTGCAGAAACCGAGCATAAGACTCGGTCTGAATCTCGATCAGGTCGGGTATGGGCTTGGCATCGCCCAGCTTCGCAAAGCTTCGCACCGGCCGCCCGTTTTTCATAGTCTGCTATCCCTCTAATCGTCGCCTTGAGTTGATCGTTGCGTTGTCCTGCCTTCAATCGAGGCCCCGCGACCGGACTTTCTCCACGGCGCTGCGCGCAAACAACTAGGGGCGCGTTCACCGCACCGGCCTACGGATTCAATCCAAGAAAAGGGACGTGTGCCGCCGTCTGAGCTATCTGTTCGACTGAACGTCCCGACGATGCCCTACTGAGCACCGCGCGTCCACATTCATGCGAACGCATTCAGCCTGTCCCGCTCAACGACGGACCGGTTGCATGCGGCTGCCCGACAGATTGCATTCCTCGCACTAGTCCGCCAGGTCGGCACCGACCCAGCCGACGCTCATCCGTCGCACATGCCGTGCACGGTCATTTGATTTCCACTGCGGCGCCCGCTTCCTCCAGGTCTCTCTTCAGGCTTTCGGCATCTTCCTTCGAGATCCCCTCCTTCACCGCTTTGGGGGCCTGGTCGACCAGGCCCTTGGCCTCCTTGAGCCCCAGTCCGGTGGCCGCACGTACCGCCTTGATCACCTGGATCTTCTTGTCACCGATGGCGGCCAGGATGACATCGAAAGAGGTCTGCTCCTCTTCGACTGCCGCGGCATCGCCGCCGCCTGCCGGGGCCGCCATCAGCACGCCGCCGCCTGCCGGCTCAATGCCGTGAATTTCCTTCAAGCAGTCGACCAGGCTTTGCGCATCCTTGATCGTCAACGCCACCAGTTTGTCCGCCAGTTTCGTGATGTCCGAACTGAATTCCTTGGCGGGCGCTTCTGCCACGGGTGCTTCTGCCATTAGTTACCACTCCTCGTATTACTCCAACCGCCGGACCGATAGGCGACGCCCACGCGGCGCCATTTCATCCAACACACCGGGACCAGTCAGTCCTCGTCGCGGATTGGTTTCAGTTAAACAACGCTCGCTTACTCCTCACTCTTGTCCGCCATCGCTTTCAGACAGCCGGCAATCCGGCTCTGCGGTGAAGACAAGCAACCCGCCAGCGATCTGCCGGGCGAACTCAACAGCCCGGCCAATTCACTCAACAGCTCAGTCCGGCCCATCAGCTTGGCAAGATCCGGCACAGAAACCAGCGACGACTCGCCCTCCAGGATCCCTTGCTTGAGCCCCAACTGCGGGAACTCCACCGCCAGACGCACCATCTCGCGGGCCATGTCAATGGCCGAGTCGCCACCGGTCACCAGAGCGCAAGGACCACTTAGATCATTGCCCAGCGTCTCCAATGGGCCTCCGGCAAACGCACGCCGGGCCAGGCTGTTCTTGACCACCCTCAGACGTATGTTCCTGGACGTCAGCTCGCGGCGCAACTTGATAGTGTCCTCGACGTTCAGCCCACTTACGTCCACTACGCACGCCCGGTCAATGCCCTCATAGCGTGCCCGCAGTGCGTCGGTGACCAATGACTTCAGTTGTTTGCTCATCGGTTCCTCTTGTCGGCGTACCGCAACAACAAGCTCCACGTAGGGGCGGCCCCTCAGTCGACCGCCAGTTGCACCGAAGGGGTCGACGTGCCCGATATACACACCCGCTTGATGTACTTGCCTTTCGAACTGGCTGGCTTGAGCTTGATCATCTGGGACACCACAGCCTCGATATTCTCCTTCAGGTCGCCGGTCGCGAAGCTCATCTTACCCACCGGTAGATGAATGTTGCCGCCGGCGTCATTGCGATACTCCAGCTTGCCCGCACTGTACTCCCGAACCGCGTTCTCAACATCCGGCGTCACCGTTCCCGCCTTGGGCGACGGCATCTTGCCCTGCGGGCCGAGCACGCGGCCGAGTTTGCCCACCTTGCCCATCATTTGCGGGTGGGCGACAGCCACGTCGAAGTCCATCCAGCCTTTGGTGATCTTATCAACGAGTTCCTCGGCCCCGGCTTCAATCGCACCGGCCGCCTTGGCGGCATCGGCCATCGAACTATCGCAGAATGCGATCACCCGCTGCGTCCTGCCGGTGCCCTTGGGCAGCGAAATCGCCCCGCGCAGCATCTGGTCCGCCTGCTTGGGATCGATCCCCAGATGAAGCACCAACTCGACAGTTTGATCGAACTGCTTGCGCTTCCTCCCGTTCTTGTAACTGCGATCCGACTTCACGGAAGCGAGTTTCCTGACCTGCTCGATTCCTTCCTCGATCGAAACGGACTGCTTCTCCGCGGTCCGCAACTCGAGCTGCTTCCTGTAGCGTACGCTCTTGAACCCCATGCACTGTTTCTCCAATGGACCGGAGAACCACGTCGCCCCCGGCCCATCCTCCGTCAACTAGCCAACGACTTCGATCCCCATCGATCGGGCGGTCCCTTCGATCTGTTTGGCGGCCGCCTCCACCGTCCGCGTGTTCAAGTCCTCCAGCTTCCTCTGGGCTATGTCCTTCAACTGCCTCTGGGTCACCGTGCCCACCTTGTCCCGGTTGGGCACACCGCTGCCCTTGGCCAGCCCCGCGGCATCCTTGAGCAGCACCGCCGCCGGAGGGCTCTTGACCTCATAGGTAAATGACCGGTCGCCGTATACCGAAATCACCACGGTCACCAGCATCCCGTTCAGGGAGGCCGTCGCCGCGTTGAACTGTTGCACGAACTGCCCGATGTTGACCCCGTGCTGACCCAGCGCCGGGCCGATCGGCGGCGATGGAGTAGCCTGGCCGCCGGGAGCCTGCAATTTGATGACCGCCGTTACCTTTTTTTTCTTCTTCGCCACCGAAACGCCTCGTCAGACCGCCGCCGTGCCTATAAAGCCCACGGATTGCAATCCGTGGGTTAATCCGTGGGTTCGTACACTTGCTAGCATTTCTCCAACATCCAGTACTCCACTTCCACGGGAGTCGAACGTCCGAACACCTCCAGCACCACCGTTACCATGCCCCGTCGCTCATCCACCGACTCCACCGTGCCCTCGAAGTTCTCAAAGCTGCCCTCGGTGACCTTGACCAGGTCACCTGCCTTCATATCCATCCCGCCCAGCTCGGCGGCCTCCTCCGATTTCTCACACGCAGCCAACATCGCCACGACTTCGTGTTCGGCCATGCGTATGGGCTTGCCCGCGGAGGCGATGAAATCGCCCACACCCGACGACTCCTTAATGGTGAACCACACGTCCTCTCCGATCGACCCGTCCTCCTCGGTGATCATTTCCACAAAAACGTACCCGGGGTACAACTTCCGTTCGGTCACCCGCACCTGACCGCCCTTGATACGACGCTCCTTCACCGTGGGCACCAGAATCCGACCGACGCGGTCGTCCAGCCCCTCGATGGCCACCTTGCGTTCCAGCGTCTCCCGCACCCGGTCCTCCTTGTTCGAAGCGACGCGCAGCACGTACCAGCCCATCCCCGTTTTGACTACGGAGGTCTGCTCCGGTTGCGACGGCGCCTCTGCGGTCATCACCCTCCACCTCGCAGTACGCCTATGAGCTGAAAAAACTTTATGAACATCGCGTCCACGCCAAAAAGCAAAACAGCCAGCAGGACCGTAGCCGCGATGACTACCTTGGTCGAGCCGATCAGCTCCCCGCGGGTCGACCAACTCACTTTCTTCATCTCGCCCTCGGTGGCGATCAGAAAATCGCACGAACCGCGCTTCCGACCGACCAGCCAGAAGAGCAAAAGTCCCAGCCCCACGACAACCGCCGTGGGTATCCCCACCTGCAACCACAGCGTCCACTGCTCCTCAGCCGTCGTCATCGCCTCCAGCTGCTTGAACAGGAAGTTTCCTGCGCCCAGAACCAGGATGCCGCCTCCGATGGCGGTGCACATGCGCGTGTAGTAGCCTTGGCCCGGCTTATAAACCTCGAAGAACGACCCGCCCGCCCGCGCGTCGGCCGGCTGGACCTCGCCGGCCTTGCCCACCGATGAACTACTGCTATTCGCCATTCCAACTGTCGACTTTAGTTAACGCGATGAAGTTTTCGGCAACCAGGAGCGGAGGGACTTGAACCCCCAACCGCCGGTTTTGGAAACCGGTGCTCTGCCAATTGAGCTACGCTCCTTCCGGCGGTCTCGTCGTCAATCACTATTTTCGCTTTAGCTTGTGTATCGTCCGCCTGCGCAAACGACGAGAGTATTTTTTCAACTGCAGCTTGGGCAATCCGCCCTGAACGTTCACCGAGGTGCGGTAGTTCAGGTCGCCCGTCTCCGTACACTGAAGCCACACATACTCACGCTTTGCAGCCTTAGCCATAATCTACACCCCGACGGCGCCGGGCAGGGCAGCGCTGATTGGTCCACGGATTCCCGCTAAAGCCCACGGATTGCAATCCGTGGGTGCGCAATACGTGGGATCGTCCAACCGCCATCTCGCGCGCCCTACTCAACAACCTTGGTAACAACGCCGGAACCCACCGTCCTGCCGCCCTCACGAACCGCAAAGCGAAGGCCCTGCTCCATCGCGATGGGCTTACCCAGCTCAACCATCATCGCTATGTTGTCGCCCGGCATGCACATCTCAACATCGCCCTGAAGATTAAGGCTGCCGGTTACGTCCGTCGTACGGAAATAAAACTGCGGGCGATATCCGTTGAAGAACGGCGTATGCCGCCCACCCTCTTCCTTGGTCAGAACGTACACCTCAGACTCGAACTTGGTGTGCGGGGTGATCGTCGCCGGCGCCGCCAGCACCTGCCCACGCTCCAACTCCTCCTTGCCTATACCACGAAGCAGACAACCGACGTTGTCCCCCGCAACGCCTTCGTTCAGCGTCTTGTTGAACATCTCCACGCCGGTAACCGTGGTCTTTCGCGACTCGGCAACAAGACCGACGATTTCGACCTCGTCGCCGACCTTGACCTGTCCACGTTCGATTCGGCCTGTTCCAACCGTACCGCGGCCCTTGATACTGAACACGTCCTCGACCGACATCAAGAACGGCTTGTCCAGAATACGCTCCGGCTCAGGAATGAAGTTGTCGATCGCGTCGAGAATCTCCACGATGCACTTGGTGGCTTCCGCATCCTTCGGGTTATTCAGCGCCGCCAGTGAGTTGCCCCGAATCACCGGGGCGTCGTCCCCGGGGAAATCATACTTGCTCAACAGTTCCCGCACCTCAAGCTCAACCAGATCCAGAAGCTCCGGGTCATCCACCAGGTCACACTTGTTCAAGAACACCACCAGAGACGGCACATTCACCTGACGTGCCAGCAGGATGTGCTCGCGCGTCTGCGGCATGGGACCGTCAGCAGCCGAGACCACCAGAATCGCTCCATCCATCTGCGCGGCGCCGGTGATCATGTTCTTCACATAATCGGCGTGCCCCGGGCAATCGATGTGCGCATAGTGACGCGCCTCGGTTTCGTACTCCACGTGCGCTGTCGCAATCGTCAGAATCTTCGTCGCGTCACGGCGCCCCTGCGACTCTGACGCCTTCGCCACTTCGTCGTAGCTGATCGCTTTGCACAGACCCTTGAACGACTGCACCGTGGCGATCGCCGCCGTCAACGTAGTCTTCCCGTGGTCCACGTGACCGATTGTTCCGACGTTCACATGCGGCTTGGTTCGCTGAAATACCTCTTTGGCCATTTCCTGTCTTGTCCTCCACTCTAACCCAACGTAATGGAACCTGCGTGGCTGAGTGCCTTATTCGCCGATCGAAAATCACTTCCAAGGAAGTGACACAACGGTGTCATTGGAATACAAGGGCCAACCGGCCCCTGCGACCACCATCTCAATCATGGCTGCCCTGCCGCCAAGAGGCCACAAGCAATTGCCTATGATCCACAAATCGATCCAAAGCTGCTGACGGGACTCGAACCCGTGACCTCGTCCTTACCAAGGACGCGCTCTACCAACTGAGCCACAGCAGCGCGTCTGCTGTCGACACGGTTTCAATCTCGCCGTCGCACTCTTGGTCGCTCCTGCGCACATACTCCCTTCCCGCGCGCCGCGCAGCGCCGAAAAAACGCGCTAGCGCGGGCATCCGCAAGTGCAATACCCGCAACGGGTTGGCTCATTATTCCCGGCCCATAGCCTGGCCGAGAATCCCGCGAGTATAGGAAACCTGAAACGACTGTCAAACCCAAAACCAGTTGAATCGCCCGCCGATGCGGGCAGCAGGTGATCATTTGTACCGATCTTTATACGTCTACACTTTACCGAGCTGTAGGACGCTGCAATCAACAAAGCGTCAGTTTACGAACTAGCTGAGCCATCGCGAAGGAGTCCCATGGCCCGGCCACAATTCGACCGTGGACGCGCCATCAGGTTGTTATCGACACCCCGGGCGCGTAGAATCGGCGTTGTACATCCTGGAGTCTCACCGTTGGCACCCCCCAAGCTCGGCGACATCCATCAGGAAACATTCGTGGACACGGCCCCCGCACGCAGTGTCGTCCCTCCTCCCCGTACGCGGATTCATGAACGCCGGGCGGATCAGCCCCTTACTGCCCAGCCGGCGACAGGAGCATCGGCGGCGCAAATAGGCGCAGCGGGAACTGCCAGCGGGTTCCGGTTCTTCTGGCCGGCGGTGTGCGCCCTCTGCGTAGCGGTCGTGGTCGCCACCGCAGGCGATTACCACTACCGCGGTACAGCGCTCTTCGAGGTCACCGGCCCCGTCGACGAATGCCGCAGACAACTGCTCGACTTTATGTGGCAGGGCCAGCGTGATGGACGGGTTTCACCGCAGTGGCGGGTGACTGCTACGAGCCAGAGCCGCGTCCTGGCCCTAAGCATCGCGACACGCGATGCCCGGCAAACCCGCAACGAGCTTGATACAATCGCCGAGCAGTTTGAGGCTCATCTGGCTCGATCCGCCGAACATCCTCTGCAAGAGGCTGATGGGGCCTACGATGTCCTGGAACAGATTGGGGCGCAACTGAGAGCCCAAGTGGAGCAGTCGCGTGGCAATCTCGAACAGCAGGATAACACCGCCTTTACCGTCACTCCGCCGCAAGCACGAGACCGGGTTCTTGCGGAACTCACTGCCAAAGCACAAGCCATCGAAGACCTGCGAAGAGCCGAGCGGGCGGTTCAAGACCATGTGCGGCGAATGGAAAATGAAATACCACAGCCGCGCGTGGACGCCCAGACCCGTCAATCCGCCTATCGACAACGGACCGACCTGCAGCAGGATATCAAGCAGCAACGTGTGCAATTGACGCTGGCCCGACGGCAGCTCGAGCAGGTGTGGCAAAACGCCTCTCCGCGCCTGGATAAGCTTATCGCCGTGACCGCCCGGCTGGCCCGCGTCGGACTTTCCGACCAGGCTGTGTCCGCCTCACCCGCTCACCGCCGTTGCGTTAATCGTCTGGCTGAGCGCACCGAGATCTTCCGGAAAAGATTAGCATCATTCGCCAAGAAGTGGACTGAGACGTTTGTGAGGATGCGTCAGGAGCCGATTGATCCTTTCGCGCCGCGGGTCTTCGCCGCTCAGTCCCGGCTGCATGAACTGCTCTCGGACTATTCATATCGCTCCGGGCTCGTGCTGGAGGAGATGAGCGAGCAAGCCCGTCTTCTGGACCAACAAACGGACGACGCAGCCCGAAACCATGCCCTGGTGGCTCACGTCAAGCGTACGTTCCACCGCCTGACCGCCGAACACCGGCAGTTTGAGTTCATCGCCTCCGACGTTTCCTGCCGCAACAACTTTCGTCTGGATTCCGCAATCAAGTCCGCCCGCGGGCTCAGCCGACGCATCAACCACACTATCGCTGGCATCGATGCCCAACTGGCAACAGAGGCCCGCTCCCTGGCTGAAAGCACCAGGCGAGAAAGAATCGAAGCCGCCCGATCAGAACTGCAGCGCATTCGCACCGACTGCGGCACGATCATCGAGCAAGTCATCGCCCTGCAACCCCGCTTGGCCGAAACCATCGCCGCCAGCGACCAATTCATCCGGACCGCCTCCACAACCGCCGCCGCTCAACGCCAACTCGCTGTCATGGAGCAGGAGCTCGTTCGATACCAATCACTTCTGGAGGAACTTGAGCGCAAGCGTCGGGCGAGCGAACCCAGGACCTGCGACGTGAAGGTGTTGGAATGCTCTACGGAAACGATCCCCGCCAACCTGGCCGGTCAGGCAGGCAAAGCCGGAATGGCCGGCCTGCTTGCCTTCGCCGCAACCGCCTTCGCCGGACGCCGTTTCGGCGCGAGTCACTGGCCCTGAAGGATCTGTCGACTTATGCTGTAGCGCCACCCCTTGTGGGTGGCGATGAGGAAATGTGTCGGGATGGTTTGCGCGTACCAAGGAATTCAGCCCGACACCTTTTCTTTTTCTGTCTTTGCTTTTCTTGGCTCACCCGTCATCTATATCCTTGCGTCTTAGCAAGTACTCGCGGAATGATCGCAAACGGGGCAGCGATTCACGATCCCTCCTGCGGTTGCTGGCGGTTTTGCTGGCGATGATGTCGTCGATGTGGCACACGGGAAAGCCTTCGACGTCAACGTGTCGTTGCCAGGCATCCTCAAATCGTTCGATGCCGTCGGGGGCGAAGACCAGGTCGAGATCGAACGGGCCGTTCTTGAGTTGCACGAAATCCTTGCCGCGTTGGATGTCGCCGGCCTGGTCGTCCGTCAATGCGGGGGGGAAATTCGGGGAAATTCAGGGGAAATTCAGGGGACATACACTTTAATTCCCAATTAAAGTGTATGTCCCCTGAATTTCCCCCTGCTGAGGGTATCACCAACGCGGGAGCGGCGTCAATCGGCGGAGGAGTGAAGAGTGGGGATTGGCTGGGTGGCCCTGGGAGGTTGCCCTCCCAGGGCTCCCGCAGATCCGGACGTGCGCGATTGACGCATCCGGTTCCTCAAGTCACGGGTTCGCTGCGCGACGGTACACAGAGTGGACCACTACCGCACGAGGCAATGGGTACCGCTCCAGAAGCCGGTTGAAACGCGGCCACGGGATGGTCCCCGCACGTCGGCGGCGGGATAGCCACTTGTGCCAGGCGCGGGTCGCCTCACGCCGGAACCGCCACAACGCCGAAGCGTTGGACGTGATCCCGTAGTACGCAAAGTGACCACGCAATTTCTGGCGTAGTGTCTGGTGTTGCTCGGCAATCGGGCGATGCCGGTTGAGCCGGCACCAGCGGGCTATCATCCGTGACGCCCGTGTAAAGCGGCTCGGAGCTGTCTTGCGCTTCACCACCCAGTTGCCTGTCCGGGACAAACCCCAGTAATGGGTGAATCCCAGCAGTTCGAACGTCCCGGGCGCCCGATCCGACGCTGGACGCTTATGGTCCGAACGTCGTGACGGACGATGGAACCGAACCAGTCGGGTCTTTTCCGGGTGAAGTGTCAAGCCGTACCGGCCGAAACGTTTCGGCAGCACGTCCAACACCCGCCGAGCGTCGCGTTCATCGGTGAACCCCATGACCGGTCGAGTAGCCCGGGGGAATCTCACCCCCAGGCCCTCCGAGAACCGGACGTGAACGTCTCCGCTCATCCGGCTCCTATTGTTCAGTCGCCGGTTTGATCCCAATCTGCCACAAATGGAGCAGACTGG
>JAZGDL010000158.1:0-5551 GCA_036477795.1 Phycisphaerae bacterium | reverse complement strand
GAGTATCTAGAAGCCGCGTTCCTTATACGTGTTGTGCATCGCATCGACAAGAACGCAAAGAGATTTAAACGCGCAAATTTCTTCAAGGTCTACCTGACGAACCCATCTATTCGCAGCGCGCTATTCTCTCCGATCACCATTGATGATGAGGCCATGGGTGCTCTTGCTGAGACGGCGGTATTAGCGCAATGGTTTCATGAGTCGTCGGCTAGCATTCATTACGCCCGATGGCAGAAGGGCGAGGTCGATATTGTTTGGCTCAGGAAGAACAAACCGAAGTGGGCCGTCGAGGTTAAGTGGTCAGATCGGTACTATGAGAAGCCAGCCGAACTCAAGAGTTTAATCGCGTTCTGCCACGCGAATCAAATTTACAATCCAGCTGTTACGACGAGAACAAAGCAGGGTGAACTGACCGTGCAGAACGTATGCATGCATTTCGTTCCTGCGAGCTTGTACTGCTACACGGTAGGTTACAATCTCATTCGGAGTCGAAAGAAATGAGTTCGTGTGCTGGCCGTCGCGCACCAAGAACGCGACGCTGTCCGCGCCGCGCCACTTCAATCCAATGGGCCAGGGAGGACTCGAACCTCCGACCTCACCCTTATCAGGGGTGCGCTCTAGCCAACTGAGCTACTAGCCCCGAGCCGTTCGACGCCTCGGTGAGGCGACGCAACCGCTTGTCATCGGCCGGTTTCGGGCACCAGTATATCCCGCACGATCGGACGGTGGCGTTGGCCGGGGGAGTCTAGTACACGACCGTGAAGGAGCCATCGGACCGAGCGAACACGGCCACGCAATCCCACGCGGGTAGATCATGGGCGCTCCCGTGAGCCTCGGGGATGGGCGAGCCGTTCGCATCGTATACCTGCCACGCCACCGACCCGCCCTTGCCGAAGCTCGTTCCTTCCGTCCAAGCCAGGATGATCTCGCCGCGGTCGTTGCTCGCCACGGCTGGAAACTTGCGGTTGGGCCCCCGCCCCGGGGCCGCGACGGGCTCCGTCACCGTTTTCGCCGCCGGATCCATCTTCGCGAAGTACACCTGTCGTCTAGTTTCCCACGCCGCCAGGACTTGGTTTGCTGACTGCGCGAACGCGGCGGAACTCATGACACATTGCCCGACGTTCCACACGTGCAGCTTCTTTGACTCGAAGCTGCTGCCGCGATCGGACGATGTGAGCAGATACATGTCGCGATTCACCACCGCCTTGGCGGAGCGATACAGGATATGAAGCGAGCCGTCGGCATCGGCGAACGCGCTCATGCCGCAGCACCCGCAGGCGCCGGTCGGCTCGGTGTTCGCCGCCTCTTCAACGGAGAACGTCCCGCCGTCGTCGGTGGAGCGTGCAACCCACACCCACCGGTCCTGCTCGTCGTGCTTCTTGGTTCGCGGCGCGTGCCAGGCTACGTACACGTTCCCACCCCCACCTGCCGCCACCGTGCATCCGCCGTCGAGCCCCGGCTGGCGCTGGATGATGTTGCGCTGCGGCTCGAACGCTTCCTGCTCGTCATTGAGCCGGGCGTACAACAGCGGCGTCTCATTGTCGGGGCCTTTCGGCTCGGCCTGCTTCGATCCCATCCACACCACGTGAGCACGCCCCTGGCGTCCCACCGCGAGTTGCGGCCCCCGCATCGTTCCGAGCGCAATGGCGCTGTTTGTCTGGCTGTTGACCCGCAGTGCCGGCGTGAACGTCTCCCCGCCGTCCGTTGATCGCATGTAGAAGACGTCGCCTGCCCGGACGGAGCCGACGAAGTAGATCATGTGAATCGTGCCGCGATCGTCCACCGCCACTTGCGGCTGAATCCCCCCGTTCGGCGCCCGCATGGTCGTGACGCTCACCCCATCGTCAGCGTAGGTGAATGTGTTGAACGCCGTCAGAAGAATCATTCCCACGAGAAGGTGAACGTGTGTCGGGGTCCGCCGAGGGAGGGCTGAGGGTCGTTGTCGGTTCAACATCGAGGTGCACTCCTAGGGAAGGCTTGGTCTCGTTGCCCGGCTGGGAGGATCGTGCCTCAGCATAACCGCCGCGCGGGGCGTGGGCGCACAAAAAAGCCCGGCGGTGCGAGTCAAGCCGGCCGACGAAACACGGCCGTCTTCAGAAGACTCACCGCAGAGCCGCAGAGAACGCAGAGGGGACCGAAACACGGAGGGCCACAGAGGGCCACGGAGAGAGAAGGAAAAGGATAGAACACTGATGGGATGGAGTTGAATGGAAGAAGCCCGGCGAAGCCGGACCTGAGGCTTCGCGAAGGTCCGGGTCTCTTTGAAGAAGGAACCACGGATGGACACGGATGAGGGGGGAGGCAGGAGTTGGGAGTTAGGAGTTAGGGGTTAGGAGTTAGGGGTCGGGAGTTGGGAGGGCTCAAGCCTTCTTCTTTCGCTCGCAGGTTGCTCCGGTCGCCACGGCGGGTCAAGCCCGCCGGCGAAACACGGCGCTCGAGGTCTTCCCGAAAGCCAAATGTCGAAGATCCGCCGGGGCGGGCCATGATGCCATCTTCAGAGGACTCGCCACTGAGGCGTAGAGGACACAGAGGGGACAAGAAGGAGTCAGGAGTTAGGGGTCAGGAGTTGGGAGGCCCCAAGCCTCAAGCCTTCTTCTCCCCCTCGATGCCTTGATGCCTTGATGCCTTGGCGCCTTCTTTATCAACCCCAGCTGCCGAGGAGGGAAAGCAGATCCTTCACGCCGACGAAGTGATCCCCATCGAGGTCGGCCAGACAGCCGTCGCATGGACCCCAACTGCCCAGCAGGAACAGCAAGTCCTTCACGCCGACGTCACCGGAGCAATCCAGGTCTGCCGGCGAGATTGTGGGATCGACCGGGATAATCTTGAAGACCTGCCCGGAGGTGCCACCGCCGCCTTGATCGACGATGTATTGTTCACCTCGGGCGTCCTCGCCGAACGACACGATCTGGTTGACCGCAAAGCCTTCGATCGAGGGCGTGAGTTCAGGGTTCCGATTAGTGAATTCCGTCACCGCGCCGGCGACGACCTTGAAGCTCCAAGTCGCCCCGCCACAAAAGTCAGCGAGGAAGTAGGTGCCGTCCAGGGTCGGTATCGCGCAGCCGCGATACACGTAACCGCCGGTGACCGCGCAGACGAAACCGGCCGGAGGGGGCGGGGGACTGTGGCTATACACGTGGAGCGGCTCGGTGAAACTGTCCGGGGCTGGACAACCGGCCGTGCTGCATCCGCTGGCCGAGCTAGCGACATCCCCCTCGCGGCAGCGCCAGCCGTAGTTCTCCCCGCCGGTGCTACTGCCTGGCTGATAATCGATCTCTTCCCGCGCGCCCTGGCCGACATCGCCGATGTAAAGGTCGCCACTCACGGAGTCAAAACTGCTCCGCCAGGGGTTGCGCAGGCCGTAGGCCCAGATCTCGTCGTCGCCGGTGATGCCGACGAAGGGATTGTCGGGCGGAATGGTGTATCCCCCGACGCCCACGGTCGTGGACGGGATGATCCGCAGCATCTTGCCCAGCAGATTGTTGGTAATGTCCTGAGCGTTGCCGCCCGAGGAGTGGCCGGAGCCGGTGTCGCAGGAGTTGCCACCGTCGCCGGTGGCGATGTAGAGGTAGCCGTCGTTGGGACCGAAGCCTATCCAGCCTCCGTTGTGGTTTGTCTGGGGCTGGTTGATAAACAGGATCTGGACGCCGCTGCCGACGTCAGCGATGTCCGGGTTCCCGGAGACCGTGTACCGGGCGACGATGGTGTTCGAGGAGTTGTTGGTGTAGTCGACGTAGAAGAAACCGTTCTTCTGATAGCCCGGATGGAACGCCAGCCCCAGCAAGCCCCGCTCGCTGTTGGTGCTGTTGCCGCCTCCGACCAGGCTGTCGATATTCAGGAACGGCGTGGCAGTCACAACGCCCGTCTTGAGGTTCAGGACCCTGATCCGCCCGCGCTTTTCGAGAATGAAGAGGCGGGTGAAGTCGCCGGGTGCATAGGTGGCAAAGACCGGCCACTCCAATCCGGTTGCCACGCGCGTGCTCGCCAGCGCCCCGATCCCCGCCCCGGCGGTGGCATACCCCCCCGCGAGGTTGACCTGGGCGAACGCGCCCCCGCTCATTGCGCATGAACAGACCATCGCCGCCAGCGTGGGAAACCGTGTATGACGCATCTGGGGACTTCCTTTCTTACTTCTCACTTCGGGTGACGCGCCGCGGGTCGGGGACACGGAGCCGCATTCCTTGAAAACGCCCCCGGCCCCCCGGCCCCCAGAGCCCCAGAGCCCCAGAGCCCCAGACCCCCAGACCCCCCCCGAACACGACGCTCGTCTGGTCTCGTCGAGGCTCGACCAGGCCGATGGGCGATAATTCAGCCTGTAGATGCACCAAAAACGCCGCAACCGTCCAAATCAGACGGACTCAAGGAACATAATCCGCCCACACCCCAGAGGCAAGCTCTAATCACCGCAAAATCCACCCTGTTTGTGCCGCTACTTCCCCGAGACCGCCCTTGGCCCCCCCTTCCAAGCCGAATCTGACGATCCAAGGGAGGTCGATCCGCGAGCCGGGTTGTGTCAACCCGGTTCGCGCCCGCACACCAAACCCCGTCCATTGCGCCACGCACCGCCAACCCATCCCTCACGTGAACCGGGGCGACATCGCGATTCCATCGGGAGCTCGCTATTCACATACAGCAACGTTCAGCTCGGAAAACTGACATTCCACTCCCCCTCTCCCCGTGGGAGAGGGGTTAGGGTCTCCGCAGGCGACTCGCTGTGGCGAGGTGAGGGTCTTGCTTGCCTTCCACTTCCGCGGGTTGGGGACTGGCGGCTGATATTGAAAAAAACTTCCGTCCGCTCTTCTTACCCCCAAATAAATCATCCTGACATGCTCTGTGGAAAACCCCAGAATACGGCCTTCTCGGCGGGATGGTCGATTTCAAAAAGTGCTTGTGTTGCAGAGTCTGTCCGAGATGCGATGTCACGAATTGGAGCAGAAAGCAGGGGTTTTCCACAGAGCAATCCTGACACCTTTTCCGATCGACACCTTTTCCGATCACGGTTGTTTGCCGAGCCGTTTCACATTCGCCAGCAATGGCAAGTTAAATGAACGGCCTTGCCAGATGGGCATGTGCATAGCATCATCCCCCTTTCTCTGGATTAGAGTTCTCAATTCATCTACGTCTGAGACTCCAATAGCATGTTTCGCCCGTGAGAAATACGACGATGATTGCGATCTGGCGAACACCTCGAAAGGGTAGTCGATCATGTGTATGGCGTAAACAAGTGTGTAGGGCCACCATTGATCCCCATGGATTACACCGCGCAGAAACAGGATAAGGTCAGCCTGCATCAGATCCTCAAACCGTAAATCAGTCCGATTAGCACGTTCCTTCAATAACGCGCCGATCGGACTAAGGAACTCTAACAAAACCTGTTGAACGAGCGGTGACTGGATCGACAAGGAGAACATGTCATGGAGGACCTGGTCATGGCCAAGCCACTGCTCACGGATGAGCTCTGGGAACGGATCGAACCGTTCATACCACTCCGTCCCGCTCGACCACAGGGTGGACGTCCACCGATCCGGGATCGGGCGTGTTTGACGGGGAT
>JAZGDL010000157.1:0-2603 GCA_036477795.1 Phycisphaerae bacterium | reverse complement strand
AGCAATCGAACCACGATCTCTCCCTCTACGTACACGTGCCGTTCTGCGAAAAGCTCTGCAAGTTCTGTGCGTGCAATCGGGTCATAATGCGCAAGGGTTCGCACGGCGCCTCCGAGTTGGTGGAGCGTTATCTGTCGGCGTTGGAACGTGAAATACGCGGATTGGCTGCGTCGTTCGATGGCAGTCGAGCGTTGCGACAAATCCACTGGGGGGGTGGCAGCCCAACCTATCTTACCGGCGGTCAGATCGAACGGATTCAGCGCGTGATTACCGAGAGTTTCAACTTGTCCGGCGAGGCCGAGGTAGCAATGGAGGTTGACCCGCGGCATGTCACACCCCAAGAGCTGGAATCCATTCGACGGATTGGTTTTACGCGCGTTTCGCTTGGAGTGCAGGACTTTGACGTTCAGGTTCAAGAACACATTCACCGTGTTCAGCCGTTCGAGATGGTGCGGGATGTTGTCACGACCTGTCGGGATTTGGCGTTCGAGAGCATCAACTTCGATCTGATCTACGGTATGCCCTATCAAACGCCCCGGACGATTCGCGACACCGTCGAGAAGAGCATAGCACTTTCGCCGGACCGGGTGGCCTATTACCACTACGCGCAGATTCCCGAGAAAATCGCCACTCAGCGAGGCATGGACAACACCCGTCTGCCCGACAGCGAAACGAAACTAGAGATGTTTCTCACCGGGCTCGAATGCTTTCGGGCCGCCGGCTATGAGTTCATCGGGCTGGATCATTTCGCCAAACCGGACGAAGCCCTTTCTCAGAGCCTGAATGACGGCACGCTGCAGCGCAACTTCCAGGGCATGACTACCGGCGGTGACCTGCGGCTTCTCGGAGTGGGGGCGTCATCCATCAGTCACCTTCCCGACGTTGGTTTTGTGCAGAATGTAAAGGGCACCGAACAGTACATTGCCTGCCTGGAGAACGGTGAATCGCCCGTCGAACGCGGCATTCGGCTTTCCTTCGACGACCGGGTTCGAGGGGCAGTGATCAGCCAACTTTACTGTACGGCCGAGATCCGTCCGTGGATCATCGAGAAACGGCTCGGCATCAGTTTCGGCGAGCACTTCTCGCGCGAGGTCAGGATCCTGAAGGAGCTGGAACGTGACGGCCTGGTAACGTTGAGTGACCGACTGGACCAGCAAGCTGGCTCGCCAGGTCGGTCCCACAACGCGATTCGCGCGACGTGGCCGCTGGGGCGAGTTCTGTTGCGCAACATCGCCGCTGTCTTCGACGCCTATCTGGATCCCGAGGCTTATCGAAAGGGTGAACAGCACTGCTTTTCCGCAAATGCATAGCTAACCCCAAAACAAGCGAGCGCGGGTGCATGGTCGATCGTTGGCGTGCCAGTTCGGCCGTAGTTGCAACGTATTCGTAGAGCGTGTAACCCGTGGTACGCCAAAGCATTGCATCTGAGTCGTGCTCTTGCTTGCAGGAGCCTGAAAACGACGTTTTGGGTGCACCGGTGGCGCCGCGATCCGACACTTGTACGCTATGAAGTATCAGGGCGTGTCACTGGAAGGTGAAGGTGTTGAGTCGTTGCGACGCGATCACCAAGTGTTCGACGAACCTATGGGAACCGGCCAGGTAGACCTGGGCTCTGCGGCCACCATGCGTGATCTTGGCTGCGATGTAGACAAACGCCTGACGAAACCACTTCCACTCCCAACGTGTGGTTTCCTTCGGCAGAGCCAGCGCCGACAGCCACGATCGCAGACACCAGGCCAGTTGCCCGGCCATCAAGAAGGCGCCGTTGGCCAGAAGTTCACCGGTGGGCATGCGCATGGCGGCGATGCCGTTCTTGAACTGTTCGATGATGTTCTCTTGATCACATCTCCCATAGGCGAAGCAGAACACTTCAGCCGGGTCCATATGAGATGAGGGAATATCGGTAATCACGAACCGGGTGCGGTACTCGGTGAAGAGATATTCCTGTCCTTCGCTGATGTCGACCTGCTGGCGCTTGACGACCACGCGATAGGTTTTGCCGGCTACACCTGCGTCGTCCGAGTTGCCCCCCTGTGGGATGGTGTAGTCGAACTCGGCGACCCATTGCTTCGTGGTGGCCAGCGTCTTGTAGCCGCGTTGTCGGGCTTGCTTGGGGCGAACCCGCTTGCGTTTTCGGCGTCTCTTCTTGTTGGCCGCCGCCTGCGCCACTTGGTCGGCTCGATGTGCCGAAAACAGCTTCCAGGCCGATGGCGGCAGCGAATCGGCCAGTTCGTGCAAGACGGCGTATCCATCCATCACGAACGCAAAGCTCGCCCCGTATCGCTCACACTCGGCGATGATCGCACGCTGATAGAACTTGCTGTCGCCTCGGACGAAGACTTTGTCGAAGTGGCGGCCGACCATGGGCAGGACCTCGTGCAGAACCTGCGCGGCGTCCTGGGCACTGGGTCGATTGCCGGGGCGATTGATGGTGCGAAGTGGCTCATTCGTCTCCGCCAGCGTGGCCAGAAATGGGTGATAGGACCACTTGCCATTGTAGGAGAAGTCGGCTCCTTGTTTGCACTGGCCATAGACCTCTTTGATGGTGGAGTCCAGATCGACAGTTGCGACCTTTCTGCGAGAGCGAGGGATCTTGCGCCACA
>JAZGDL010000156.1:0-5233 GCA_036477795.1 Phycisphaerae bacterium | reverse complement strand
ATAGCCAAGCAACGGGCCGACACCTGCTCCGGCGGGGAGCGCCGCCGCCTCGAGATCGCCCGGGCGTTGATCACCCGTCCCAAGCTCATGTTGTTGGACGAGCCCTTCGCCGCTGTCGACCCCCATACCGTCGAGGACCTTCAGCAGGAGGTGCGCACACTCGCCCATGACGGCATCGCCATGCTCGTCACCGACCACAACGTGCAGCAGACGCTACGTATTTGTGATCGGGCCTACATCATCCACGAAGGCAAGAACCTGCGCGAAGGAACGCCGCGTGAGATCATCAACGATGAGCTGGTGCGAAAGACGTATCTCGCCTCGACCTTCAAGGGCGACGAGTTCGACGAACACCACCCGCCACCGCAAGTAACACCCACAACCGCGCAGTGAAGTTGAGCCGCCGCTGCGGACCGGCCCGATCCACCTCCAAACACAATAGACCGCTCTCTTCAAAGCCCGGGGACTCCGTCCCCGGGATTCTTATGCATAACGCCAAACGCCGAGCGCCTTCCTCTATGGACACGGCCCCCAAGTCACGAGCAACGCAAGCAGGTCAGATGCGCCGACGTTCCCATCATCATCATCAAGATCGTCGTCGTGGCCCCGGTCTTTTACGAATGTGGACTTGCCTTACGACTCCGCCATCTCGGGAAACGACAGGTACCTTCTGACCTCGTCCGTCTTGAACCCAACGGCCATGGGGCGGATAACACCCCGGAGCACGCCAACGTCGTAAAGTTCCTTGACGACTCCGCCGAAGCGCAGCCAGTGGGGGCTATCGAAGGTTTTCAGGTTGACAATCA
Organism: Phycisphaerae bacterium; assembly: GCA_036477795.1. Lineage (GTDB taxonomy): Bacteria > Planctomycetota > Phycisphaerae > UBA1845 > UBA1845 > JAZGDL01. The sequence goes on along the minus strand of JAZGDL010000156.1, from coordinate 4,427 downwards.
TAAGACCGCAGCGGGTCTGGGCGTCGCGCTGCTTGAGGTTGTCCTCCAGCTTCAGGTCCTGGAACGTGCGGTTCTCTCGCCGATCCGAGAGTCCGACGATCGCGCAGTCGCCGAGAAAGGTCAGACCTCTCGCGTACCCCGGCAGAAACACCAGTGGCTCGAACTCACCCTTGTCGAGATTCACGCGACCGAAGAAGCCGGTGCCGGAGTCGATCAGCCACAGCGTATCCTGGCGCCAGCGCGGCGAGTGCGGCATGGAAAGGCCTTCGCAGACAATCTCATCGGACTCGATGTCGATCAAAACCCCGCCCGCGCCGCGCCGATCTCGCCAGCCGTCGTGTACGTCCGAGCGGCTGATCGCAGTTGCGTAACGTGGCCTGCCGTCTCGCACCGCCAGCCCGTTGAGGTGGCAGCGGTCCTCCGGGACGAGCTTGGAAATCCATGGCGGCCGCCAAAGCGGGCGAAAGTTGTGGTCGTCGTCAATCGTGGCCAGGCAATTGAACAGTGTGTTCGTAAAGATCACCCGGCCGTCCTCGTCGACGACGATGTCGTGGATGTCCACATCGCCGGTCACCCTCGATTCCCGAGGCACATAGACGGCGTCGTAGCCTTGGAAAGTCTCGCCGGGTTTCAGCGTGTTGCGGAATCGCCCGATCTGATAGAGCGTGCTGACGTGGATCTCCCCGGCGGTGGCGTGCATCCCCATGACGCGCTCCAGCGTCCGCTCGAACACGGACAGCCGTCCGTTGGGCTGGACGCCGATGAAGAAGATCTTCCCCGTTTGATAGGTGGTGAGCACCAAACTGGCTCGCTGCCCAGCCAGCCAGGCGTTGAACATCCTGGACGTCGTCACCTCGATCTGCGGCACCTTAGGCGGGGCCTTGGAGTCAGCGTTCATGTCGGACAAAGCATATCGCTCGGGCAATCCGCCGGCGCTCAACCCCAGTTTCCCAGAAGGATCAGCAGGTCCTTGACCCCGACCGTGCAGTCGCGGTTCAGATCAGCCGGGCAGTACGGCACACAGGGTTTGGGGCACGGACCCCAGGCCCCAAGCAGCATCAGCAAGTCCTTCACCCCGACCGAGCCGTCACCGTCAAGATCACCCCATACGACGGGGCTGAAGACCACGTAGCTCTCGCCTGCGCCGAAGAGGTTGTCGGGCGGGTTGGCGGCGTAAGGTGCCCCCACGATGAGATCGTCCAGCCCGTCCCCGTTGACGTCGCCGGCTCCCGAGACGCTGCTGCCCGAGAGGTCGTACGGATCGATGCCGTTGATGACGAAGCCCCCGCTGCCGGCGGCGACGTCGGCCAGGTCCACGGGGGTCGTGTCAGCCTTACCGAAGATCATGTAGCTCTCCCCTGCATCGATGTTGCCGCCCGGGGCGGCGAAGACTGCCCCCACGATGAGGTCGGCCAGGCCGTCGCCGTTGACGTCACCCGCCCCCGAGACGCTCGTGCCCGAGGCGTCGTTCGGATCGATGCCGTTCATGACGAAGCCCCCGCTGCCGGCGGCGACGTCGGGCAGGTCCACGGGCGTCCCGTCGGCCTTCCCGAAGATCACGTAGCTCGCCCCCCCGTAGCTCCCCCCTGCTTTGGCGACAGGTGCCCCCACGATGACATCGTCCAGCCCGTCGCCGTTGACGTCACCGGCCCCCGAGACGCTCGCGCCCGAGAGGCTGTACGAATCGCCGTTGATGACGAAGCCCCCGCTGCCAGCGGCGACGTCGGACAGGTCCACGGGCGTCCCGTCGGCCTTGCCGAAGATCACGTAGCTCGCGCCTGAATAGCTGTTGCCGCCCGGTTCGGCGAAAACTGCCCCCACGATAAGATCGGCCAGCCCATCGCCGTTGACGTCACCGGCCCCCGAGACGCTGAAGCCTGATTCGTCGCCCGGATCGATGCCGTTCATAACAAAACCCCCGCTGCCGGCGGCGACGTCGGACAGATCCACGGGCGTCCCGTCGGCCTTGCCGAAGATCACGTAACTCTCACCTGCACAGCTGTTGCCGCCCGGGTCGGCGTATCGTGCCCCCACGATGACATCGGGCACTCCGTCCCCGTTGACGTCACCGGCCCCCGAGACCCTCAAGCCCGAGCGGTCGAACGAATCGATGCCGTTGATGACGAAGCCCCCGTTGCCGGCGACGACATCGGACAATTCGATGGGTGGCAAGGCCCGCGCCGATCCCGTTGCCAGCAACGTTGCCGCCGCCGCCAGCGCAAACGCGCGGTTCCCAGCCAGGTGTAATAGGTAGCTTCGCGATCGGGCGCGAAGAAAACCACGAACCGCCGGCTCCAGAGCGCGCCGTGGTCCCGACCATCTTCCGGCCACCAGCCGTATAAGCAGACGCTTACTCTGGCGGTAAAGTCTCCGCCGCGACGCCCTCATGCCAACGCTACCTATAAAGGGTGATGTGATCATGACGGACCTCCCCAAATGTCTAGAAGAAGTAGAAGTTCGGCGATTCCAAATGCACAGTCGCCGTCGATATAGCCCAAACAAAGTGCAGCGACCCCACGGGTTGCGAAGTTCGACTTGGACGACATGCCTGCATCTCCTTCCGTCCGAGAGGCCACATCCCGATGGAATCGGGACCGCCGCCCTCGACTCAGGTGTCCTCGTGCAGCCGGAGAGCACAATTCTCACCCTCACACTCCCCGAATTGTCCTCTGTTGTGTTCTCGTGTCAATATCCGAGGTGTGATTCCATCAAGCGGAGGCTGCTTGGGGGCTTGGGCTGGGTGCCACTGACAGCGAGTCCCGGCCTACCGGGACGAGTCATCGGTGCGGATGGACGTGCGTTTCGCAGGCCAAAAACGGGACAGGTTCGTTTAATTGATCGGAACCAGCAATTTCAACTACATCCGTAGCTCCATCCGACCATTTATTGGGTTTCTTTTCGCGGCCGGCCACGCGGACGGAACGTTGATTCCAACGCCAGTTCACCTGTGATCCGCTTGACCCATCGTTCTCCGCCAAACGGTTGACCGCGGTTCACGCACCGCCGAACCGCCTTCAATTCGGTCCGGTTTTGCGCCGCATTTACCGTGCGGACCCAGTACGGCGGCACGCCTGTCGGCCAGCGGCTCAGTTTCGGCGTCTCTTCCTGCTGGTTGTTCGTTGCGTTCATCCGCCGCCACAGGCTGCACCATCGCCAGTTCTCGGCGCGCTTCGCCAGCCCCGCGCGTTTTGCGTTGCTCTCGACGTATCGCCCGACAGTAAGGAAGTGTTCATCGGTTTGGATTGGGAACGATTTATACCGCCCTTGATACACGTGCCCCGTTCCATGCACATGCCGATGCTCCTGCCACCGGCGCGCATGCGTCAACGTAAATCTTTGCATGAAATTCCCGAGGTCGCCCGCTTCTAGAGGGCGCAATACAAGATGCCAGTGATTTGGCATGATGCAATAGCAAAACAGCGCAATGGGAATGAGCTGCTGTGCCCGGCGTAGGCAACGCTCCAATGCCGCGTAGTCGGCCTCATTCTCGAACAGCGTCATGCGGCGGACGCCGCGATTGATTACGTGGTACACGATTCCGCCTGGCACGATTCGAGCCCGCCGCGGCATGACGGGATACTACCAGACCCCCCGGCCACAGTCAATAAACGAACCTGTCCCGTTTTATCGCTCATCACTCACGTCCACCGGGCTGACACAGCCCAGCTCGCGCCCTACTCCGATCCGTGTCCATCTGTGGTTCCTTCCTTCCGTGTTTCAATCCTCTCCGCGTCCTCTGCGGCTCTGCGGTGAATCCAATCAGCCGCTACGCTGGCGCGCCCGGACAAGGCGCTGACTCACTGAGGTCCGCTCAGAATTCTTACAAAAAATATCCCGCCTGGTGAGCCGCCAAGCCGCCTTCTGCTGTTCGACTGACCGAATATACCTTCCCGGCGCGCGCAAACGCAGCTGTCGGACGTTCTATGAAAGGAGCTGTTGTTCCATGCGGACATCGTCGATGTTGACACGCCGAATTTCCCGGGGGACGCGGCGTCTGTGGCGCGCACAAACTAATCCCTATGTCGCCCAAAATCTCGTGCGCGCCAGCGTAGCCGACCCCTCAAGCCTCAAACCTCAGGCCTCAGGCCTCAGGCCTCAGGTCTCAAGTTGCTCGGAATCCGCCGTGGCGGGCCGTCCTGAGCCCCTGCTTTATCGGACAATCAACCGCCTTGTTCGTCTGCTACGGAACTCCAAGCAAATGCACCCAAACTCTTGCCATGCAACGACTAAGATCACGTTGATGCCCGTAGGCACTGGCCGATATGACGCTGACTCGCGACCACGACGCCCTCGTTTGACCTTCAGCGCCGGTCAAGCCGATACGGCAATCGACTGGCAACGTGATGCGCGGCCACGGCGCTGTGTTGAACGAAGACCACGGTAGTCTGTGCGTTGCCCAAGACCATGAGGAGTCACGAGCGTGACCA
>JAZGDL010000155.1:0-5505 GCA_036477795.1 Phycisphaerae bacterium | reverse complement strand
TGCGACCTGAGTTGCGATCCGGGCTTCGACTGCTTGGTCCAAGGCCACAGCTTCAATCGCGACGACCTCACCTTCAACCCGGTAGACCCGGCCAACCCCTGCTTCACCTTTCTTGGTACATTGCAAGCGGATCCCGCAACGGCTGCCGGAGGCTCGGCGGGCGGCGGCAAGTACCTTTACCTTGCCGCGTTTGACGTCGGTCGTGGGAACTTCTTTGCAAGGCTGCGTTGGGGCGACCCCGTAACAGGTTGGGAGGTCGCTTATCTTCCCGGTGCCGTTCTTGCTGACCTGGCTAAAATGGCGGCTAGCTCGTTCACCGAAGATGTGTACCTTGTTAACGCGGGGGCTCGCCTGTGGGCGTCGCGATGCGCCGGGTGTGACTTCATTAACCCCGCGCTTTCGCCGTGCGCGCAGGGTTTACCTTGCGTGGTGGCTCAGGAGCTGGCATTCGTTCCCAGCGGGGCACCTGAGTCTTTCGAAGAGGGTATAACTGCATTCGACACGGGGATCGCCGTCGGGCGCGAGGGAGAGATCAACGTCGCCTGGACGCAACCAAGGGGAGCCAGAGACGCCTCTGGTGCGGTCCTCGGAGACCAGATCCGCTACCGCCGCGGGGAATGGAACGATAATACGCCTGGCGACCTCCTTGACTTCAAACCGCCACTCCCAACGGCGGGCTCGAGCACCTGCGACGAGGGAGACACCTGCGCCACGCCGATCGTTGAGGGGGGATACCGCGGACTCTCGAAGAGCGCCTTTTTGGGCTCGACCCTGGTCCCATTCGCCCTTAATTTCACGATGACTCCGTTCGCTTCGATTGCGGTAGATCGCAATGATCCCACGGACTTGTGCGGGCGCGGGGGAACCATCTACGTGGCCTACCCCGCTGAGGAACCCCCCGGCGGGGTTAGCGAGAGCCCTTTCGACTGTGACACCACCCGCACTGTCGACTCCAACATCTACGTGGTGCGCGGGCGGGTCTCGACCCTTCCTGGAGAAACGATAACCTGGTCCACCCCGGTTAACGTTGATCTCGGGAACGACTTCCCAACCCCCGTAACGTGTATTGACCCGGAGCCGGACGCTCCTGTCCCCTGCGGTCGTCATTTCCCTTTGCAGTTCTTTCCCTGGATCGCCGTGGACGAAGAAGGCCGAGTCGGTGTCATGTTCTTCGACACCACAATTGATAATGCCACCGACCTACCCGGGGTCGGCAACCCTTGTGACGCCAACGTGATCTACCAGATCAAGTTCGCCTACTCCCTCGACGGTGGCGTCACCTGGGAAGAGCCGATCATCGTCAGCGACGCCTTGTCGAGTACCGGAACCGAACCCCTTGGAAGCACCATCTTCATCGGTGATTACTCCGGAATGACGGCCACCAGCAACAGCGCCGGATACGGCCTCTTTCATCCCATCTGGACCGACCTGCGGGAGTGGACGCTGGCGTCGGTAGATCCGCTTCCGCGAGAGAACGCAGGTTTGACGCCGGGTGACATCTACACGGCCACTGTGACGGTTAGCGAACCTGTGATCAGCATGGGGGATTACGACCGGGACGGGGACGTGGACATGAATGACTTCGCCAAGATCGAGCCGTGCGCCAATTCGGGCAGTCAGTTGCCCCGGTCGTGCGAACTTTTGGACTTCGACCGCGACAACGACGTGGACGACCATGACGCCGACCTCTTCTACGATTGTTTCACCGGGGACCCGGCCCCGAACCCTGAACCCATTCCGGCCCCGGGACCTGTGATTGGGCTGTCGTCCATGGTTCAGTGGACCAACGAAGTTATGAGCGACGGGGAGCGCGCTTCGCTGGCCGATGCGACTCTGGGTGCGTCGCAATTGGCCGGGCCGGCCGAAGCCGCAGTCATGCAGGACTTCGCCGCGGCTATCGATCCGTAGGGTCCGCCATGCGGACCACATGAGTGTGGTCAGTGAACCACCCGGAGGACTTGGGCATGCAATTCAAATCGTTTTGCGTTGCAGGTATCGTGTGTGTTGCGAGCGTCCTTCTTACCGCCCCGGCGGCTGGACAGTTCCCGGAGTACGTCGATCCGGGCAGCTTGGACGGAACCAACGGTTTTACGGTCGTAGGATACCGGTACCAGGAATTCGGGTTTAAGGTAGCTGGTATCGGGGACGTGAATGCCGACGGGATCGACGACATCGCCACCGGTGGGCCGGGCTGTGCCTTTCCGCCTCCGGATTTTCTTGGTCCGTGCAACCCGGGCACCGAGAGCGCTGGTGCCACCTACGTTATCTTTGGAAGGTCCGACATCGGGGGTGACGGTTCCTGGAACCCCCAGGATCTTGACGGGACCAATGGGTTCCGCGTTGAGGGGCTCTATCTCAGCAGCCAGACAGGGGCTGTTGCCCCCGCCGGGGACTTCAACAATGACGGGATCGCGGACGTTTTGGTGGGGGCTCCCACTGCGAGCCCCTTTGGAACCCTGGCCGCTGGCGAAGCCTACATGATCTATGGGCGGGCGGGATTGGGTGGGCAAGGCTCGTTTGACCTGACGACGCTTGACGGGTCAAACGGGTTCACCATCCGCGGAACCAACGCCCTGGGTGGGATCGGGAACGCAACCCACATGGCCCACGTTGGGGACTTCAACGGGGACGGGGTTTCGGATGTGGCCCTGGGCGACTCGGGGGCCGATCCGGGCGGACGCAGAAATGCCGGACAGACGTACGTCCTTTTTGGGGGCTCTGAAGTCGCCGAATCCGGTTCACTGACCTTACCGAATGATCTGACCCCCGAACTCGGAATCGTTTTCAACGGGATTTCTCCGGGGGCTTCGGCTTCGCGCGTCGCTTCGGCGGGCGACTTTAACGGAGACGGTGTTGACGACCTGCTGATCATGTCCGCTGCCGACAACCCCCCGTCGTTGCCGGATGGGCAAGTCCATTTGATCTACGGCGGGCTGGACCCCGGTGAGATGGGCGTGTTCGAGCTGTCGGACGTGAACAGTAGCACCGGGATTATCATCAACAGCGGAGCGTGTTCGGGACCGCTCGTCGCAAACAGGATTTTGGCGCCCGCCGGCGTCGGGGACATCAACGCCGACGGTTGCGATGACATCGCCATCTCGGTCGACTCCGGCGACGACTGGGTGGCGGTGATCTTCGGCGGCCCGGACGTCGCCCCCCAGGGCTTTCTCTGTCTCGATGACCTCAACGGCGACAACGGGTTCAGAGTTGTGCGGAAGGCTGGTAGCATATCAACCGTGGGCGTCACTACGGCTCCTGGTGACCTAAATGACGATGGGGTAGCCGACTTGTTTATTAGGATGCTTGGAGGGCGCGTGATCTATGGAGACCCCGCGGTCGGGAGTTCCGGTACTGTGGCCATCGATGACTTGGACGGTCGTAACGGGTTTCAAAGTGCGAATGCGGGTCGTGTCCGGTCCTACGCTGGAGATGTAAACAACGACGGGATCGACGACATTATAACCGGGTCAAAGTATGAGGATGAGGAATTCGTCGACATAGGGAGAATCTTCTTGGTCTTCGGTCGTCGGATGGGGGATGGGGATATCGATGCCGACGTGGACCTTGACGACTACGCCGCGTTTCGCGCTTGCGTGGGTCTGCTCAAAGAGGGTGACGTGCCCGACGCCTGCCACCCCTTCGACTTGGACAAGGACAACGACGTAGACCTGCTCGACTGGGGTGCGTTCCAGACCGTATTCAACACGCCACCATAAGAAAACTGGGGGGCCTTGCAGCGCGTGTTCAACACGCCACCATAAGAAAACCGGTCCGCACGGCGGACCCTACGCTTCTGCGCCCTGGCGGGTGTCGAGCAGGCCGAGTACTTCAAGGTCGCCGAAGAGGCCAAAACCATGCCAAGTGTGGACTTCTCGGGCGATTCCGGCGGCGGGCAGTGGCGAAAAGGTGGGGAAAAAGCGACATTCCACTTTTCCAATAGGGTCAACTTGCTTGACCCTCTGATCCGATGTGCTATATTGTTGGTAGTAACGGGGTGAGCGTTGTTTGGGTTAGTGCCCCGGCGGTAGTTTTAGCATTATATGCGGTTTTTGACGGCTCGAAGTTTGATGACGCGTTGCACCAGTTAGCCATGGTATGTCGGTTGGGTTCCAAATGACTCATCCGTAGGGCTGACGCGCGTCGCTCGCTTTGGGCTGTTTTGGGTTTTACCCGTGCACGTTTCAAGGTCTTGGTTGGAGTTGCAGTTCTGAAAGTCACGCTGCCCGACGGTACGATCATTCAGTGCCAGAACGGTGCCACCACGTTGGAAGTAGCCGAGAAGATCGGCCCCCGGCTCGCCAGAGATGCTGTTGCCGGCCGGTTGACCAACAAAGGCCACGCTGAAACCGTCGACTTGAACCACCCCCTCCCCGGCGACTGCGCCCTGCGGATCCTCACCCGTTCCGACGAATCGCAGGAAAGCCTCAAAGTGCTGCGGCACAGCGCCGCCCACGTGATGGCAGAGGCGATCTGCAAAATCTACCCCGACGCCAAGCTGGTCTACGGCCCCCCCGTTGAGGACGGATTCTATTACGACATCGATCTGGAAGAATCCATCAGGGCCGACGCCTTCGAACGTATCGAAGCCCGGATGCAGGGCATCATCGCGGAGAATCGGCCGTTTAGCCGCTACGAGCTGCCCCGCGAGGAGGCCATGGCCAAGCTCGCCGAAGAGGACAACCGCTACAAGATCGACAACGCCGAGCGGGCCGAAGGCGACACCCTGAGCTTCTACGTTACCGGCGAGAAGCGCGGCCGGGATTTTGAGGATCTCTGCCGCGGGCCGCATGTCCCAGCCACCGGCGTCATCGGCGCCTTTCGCGTTCAGAAGGTCAGCGCTTCTTATTATCGCGGCGACGCCAACGAAAAGTCGCTTCAGCGGGTTTATGGAACCGCCTTTTTCAAGAAGAAATCACTGGATCAATACCTGCACCGGCTGGAAGAGGCCAAGAAGCGCGATCACCGGGTTTTGGGCCGGCAGCTTGAGCTGTTCCACATCGACGAAGCCGTAGGGCAAGGGCTGGTGCTCTGGGCCCCGGCCGGAGCAACCGTCCGCAAGGAGCTGCAGGATTTCATCTCGCAGGAGCTGCGCAAACAGGGCTATCAGGAAGTATTCACCCCGCATATCGGAAAGCTGGGGCTATACCGCACCAGCGGCCACCTTGACTATTATGAGGACTCGCAATTTCCGCAATTACACGTGGTTCGCGACAATGCCGGGCCGTTGTTGACTTACCTTCGCGAGTGCAGAAACGCGTACCGGCTCCCCGACGCGGAGAGGGAAGAGGCCCTGGTCCGCCGGGCGGGCATCCTTGAATCGGAGTATCCGTGGGAGGAAAAGGACCCGGTCAAGCGTTTCGCGATCGTGCGGCAGTTTTGCATGGAAGGAACCGAGCGGTGCACCTGCGCCCAGATCGCCCATCGCTACGACGTGCACGGCGCTGAGGGCTTCTTGCTCAGGCCCATGAACTGCCCACACCACATCAAAATCTATTCGAGCCGGCC
>JAZGDL010000154.1:0-3362 GCA_036477795.1 Phycisphaerae bacterium | reverse complement strand
CGAACGTGGCCCCGCCCATCGGCCCGCGGGGGATGATGCTCACCTTGTGGAGCGGATCGGCATGCTTCTCCAGGGCCTGGACGATGGCGTGTCCGGCCTCGTGGTGGGCGATGACCTTCTGGTCGTGCTCGTCGACTTTTCGGCTCTTTTGGGCCCGGCCCCAGCGCACCTTGTCGCGGGATTCGTCCAGATCATCCTGGTCGACGTATTCCTTGTTCTCCATGGTGGCGAGCAGCGCAGCCTCATTGATGATGGCCGCCAGGTCGGCCCCGTTGAACATGGGGGTGCCTCGGGCCAGCCGCCGAAGATCGACCGTGGGACCGAGTTTGATCTTGCGGGCGTGTACCTTCAATATCTCGTAACGACCTTGGATGTCAGGCAGCGGCACGTTCACCTGCCGATCAAAGCGGCCGGGGCGGACCAAGGCCGGATCCAGAATATCCATACGGTTGGTGGCGGCGACGACGATCACCTGGTCCGAGGTCCCGAACCCGTCCATCTCCACCAATATGGCGTTAAGGGTCTGCTCACGCTCGTCGTGGCCGCCGCCGCCGAAGCTCGCCCCACGCCGTCGTCCCACCGCGTCGATCTCGTCAAGGAATATGATGCAGGGGGAGTTTTCCTTGGCCTGCTTGAACAAGTCGCGGACCCGCGACGCCCCCACCCCGACGAACATCTCGACGAAATCGGACCCACTGATGGAAAAGAAGGGCACGTCGGCCTCGCCGGCGATGGCCTTGGCCAGCAGTGTCTTACCGCACCCTGGGGCACCCACCAGAAGCACGCCGCGCGGAATCCGTCCGCCCAGACGCTGAAACTTCTTGGGGTTCTTCAGGAATTCGATGATCTCCTGCACTTCCTCCTTGGCTTCAGTGATGCCGGCGACGTCGGCGAAGCTGACGTTGGCATGCTCCTTGGTGGTGACGCGGTGCCGCGAACGTCCGAAGCTGCCGAACATGCCCGGACCGCCTCCGGCGCTGCGCAACTGCCTGAAGACCACGAACCAGATGAAACCGAAGATCAACAGCCAGGGCAGCAGGTTGATCAGCACGGCCATCAACACGCTGTCCTGTTCCGCTTTGACGTCGGCGTCGGGGGCACTGGCCTCCAGCCACTTGAGGAACTCGTAATCGCCCACCAGGTTGGGCGGTACGGCGACTTGGTAGCGCATGGGAGCCGCTCCCTGCGAAGGTTTGAATTCTCCGCGGATGGAGCGGTCTCGAATGATGATCGACTGGATTTCTCCGCTCTCCACGTAGGTGTGGAATTCGGAGAAAGATATCTCTTTCGCCCGATCCATCCCGTGGTTCAGCACCACCACCAGCATGATGGCCAGCACCACGAACAAGAGCCAACTCATCATCCCCCGCGACATCTTCACGTTGGGATCGCCGGGGCGCTTGCCCACCGGGTCTTGCGGTTTTTTCTTTTGCTCGTCACTCATCGCACGGCGCACCAATACCCATTATCATCATAGGGCGCTCACCAACTCTTTTCCATCATGGCGACGATGCGTTCCGCCAGACCGTCCATGCCCCGCACTACACCGGTATCGAACGATTCGCCGACCGGCGGGATGTATGTTGTCGTGTATATGAACCTGGGCTGATCCCTCAGAATCTCGCCGGTCTGAAGGTTCTTCCACTGCCACCGGGCCACGAAGGTCACCCCCGTCTCGCGAGGCCGGTCCGTACGAAAATCGCTGCCCAAAGTACGCTGGTGTACCTCGAGAATACTCCCGCTCAAGACACTGTCAGCCCGTTCGCGACGGGCCAGTCGATAAGGCGTATCCACTTCGATACGCTTGGCGATCGCTTCAGTCAGGGCGAACTCCAGTTCCCGGCGAAAATCCCTGGAATGAAACATCTCCACGTGGACAGACTGAATATCGTCACGAAAAGGTCGCTCCGTTGAATACGAGCATCCCCAGAGCGGAACCACGCCAGCCGCAAACGAGCAGCAGAGTATAACACGCGCGATAACTCTACTGGACCGGCCCACACCCGTCATTGACCACCCTCTTCATCCAGCGGACGCTGCAGCGCGGTTGACCCCGTCAACGCCGGAGTTTTCTGCTGCCCGGCGGCGTGCCCTACCACGCCTTTCAGCGCCGCCCCGGCCTTGTTGGCTGCGATTGTATCGGGCCAATTCGTTGCCGTGGACCGATAGTAGAAGGCCGCCGCCTTGAGGTGCCCGGTCCGTTCGTAGTAGGCTCCGATATCGAATTCCTTGCTGCCCCGTTTCTCCCTGATGTCTGCGAGAATGAGGCCGATCTGCTCCTGCTCAGCCAACCCGCGGTACTGTTGGGCATATAACCGATAGCGCTCCTGGGCTTCGATCAGCGGGGCATCGTCAAATCGAATGCCCGCGAAACTCGCCAAAGCGGCGTCCGCACTACGCCGCATGGCATAACGGACGTAGCGGCTCTTGGGAAACATCTGAACCAGGCGGGCGTACTCCAATTCAGACACGGCGAAATCACCTTGTCTGAAATAAAAGTCCGCCTTGGCCTTCACCGCCTGCTCAGCCAGACTGCTGTCCGGAAATCGGACGGCGATACCGTCCAGAATGTCCAGCGCAAGATCATCTGCTCTAAGCAGGCGCACGCCCCACACTTTCCGCCGCACTCCGCTCAGGAAAACTTCGGCGATGTTGAACAGCTCTGCCGTCGCTTCGGCGGCTTGGGCGGTGCCTTGATACTCCTGGGACAACTGCGAGAGAATCTCTTGCGAAACGTGGTAGTTACGGCGGGCCTTTTCCACCTGGCCGCGCAACAGCAGCGCCTCCGGGAACAGCACGCTGGTGTCGCCGTAGTGCTTGAGCCAACGCTTGATCGACTTGTGGGCCTTTCTGTAACGCGCGTCGGCCAGCAGCGACCTGACGGCAGCCAAGTCGCCGCTGTCCGTGCCGGGTTCGAGGCGGGGAAGATCCACCCATTCACCGCGCTCGGTGTCAAAGCGGAGCCGCTGGGGGCGCGTTGGCCCACCCTCCTGAGCCAGGGCGGTCCCACCAGCGGACCATCCCAACACGAAACAGAGCAATAGCGAGATACGGAGCCACGAGAGCATAGCTGTTCGACTCCACTCTAGGTGATGATCATGAAAAACGCCAATGTCGAACGTCCGCGCCTTCGGCTTGGGCATGGCTACCGAAGCCTGCCGCAATGCCGTCATTCTCGCCGACAAAACTCAACATGGCAACTGGTCTCATGTAGGGTCCGCCGTGCGGGGTGCGTGACACTTCCGGCGGCTTCAGCGCCGCACGCTGATACAGCCTGAAAGGCTGACCTACAGTAGCCGTGGGCAAGTTCCGCCGAGGCGGGACGCCGCCCACGGTAACCCCAACACCCGTTCCATTCGACC
>JAZGDL010000153.1:0-25680 GCA_036477795.1 Phycisphaerae bacterium | reverse complement strand
TTGTGATTTAGTCTGTAGCGCCACCCCTTGTGGGTGGCGCACCCGCGTTGGGCGCCACCCACAAGGGGTGGCGCTACATCATGGATCGTTCCAAACGACTAAATCGACAAACCCTTTGGGCGTGGGGGACCGAATTGGACGCTTGGGATTGCACCGGTTTGTCCTATTCAGAACCGCGACTGTCAAGGAGTAGCCGCGGCACGGTTATCTCCCGCTGGCGGTCGGCTTGTTCACACTCGCGGTTCTGATTGGCCACTCGCGGTTCCCTCGCCCACCCTCAGAGAGGGCGGGGCACCCTCGATACGGTGCGCATGTCATTCGTTCGATGCGGGTTTCGGTAAGTTCTTGCCATATCTCCCCTTTGCGATCCCTGCGTGCTCCGCGGTGAATCATTCAGGTATACTGTTGAGCAAGCATCCCGCGGGAGACTTCAGCAATGATCGATCATGAAAAACTCATGAGGGCGGCCATCGACATCTGCATAGAGGGCATCGGGCGCGGGCAATCCCCCTTCGCCGCCGTTATCGCCACCACCGGCGGCCACGTCGTACACGCCGCCTACAACACCGTCCGTTTGAACTGCGACCCCACCGCCCACGCCGAAGTCAACGCCATACGCGGCGCCTGCCACCGCCTGGGCATCATCGATCTTTCCAATCACGTCATCGCCGCAACCTGTGAACCATGTCCCATGTGTGCCGCAGCCATTCACTGGGCCGGGATTGATACCCTGCTTTACGGAGCAACCATCGCCGACGCTCAAGACGCCGGATTCAATGAACTCTCATTTTCCTGCCGAACCCTCTACGCCACCGGCCAAAGCCGCGTCACCATTCACGATGGCGTTCTGGCCACCGAATGCAAGTCGCTGTTCCGCCGTTGGCACACCGGACCCAACCCCACGCCCTATTAGCTTGACAGCGCTGATCCGTTGCTGAATCCTCCCTTATTGAAGCCCACGGATTCGAATCCGTGGGTTTCACCACCCGCAAAACAAGAAAAGCCGGGGCGGGCACCATTGCCCGCCCCGGCTGAAGGTTACTTTACATCAATCCCCTAAGGACACGTCGGCCCCGTCCATGTAGTACCCCCGCCCGCGGCGGTGGCACCGAAACATTGGAAGATGTCAGAGAAGAAGGTGACCTGCTGGTCCGGCACGTCCTTCCAGTTGCCCTGCGTGTCCACCTCGATCCCGGCGTCGGGCCCCGTAAAGGCCGGGCCTCCCGCGGCGGCAGTGTTTTGGAACTGCTTGAACAGGTCGGAGAAGAACGTGGTCTGCCCGTCGCCGCTGGAGTCGCAGTAAACCCACGTCGGATCGGCAGGCTGTACCGGATCCGCGTCCGGGGCGGCGCAGTCCACGCAGCGCGCCGTCACCATCGGTCTCGAGTCCGACGCTCCGCCCGGGGCAGTAGCACGACGGCTGGGACACACCGCCAAGCCGGTGACATACAGGGCGTTGGCGCCGTTGCTGGTCCATTGATTCGGCGTCAGGAAGTCGGGCAACTGGCAGGCCCCTGTCGGGCAAACGGTCGATTCGCACGGGCCCAACGCACCACTATCACACGTGTTCGGATCCTTCGGAACGCACGGGCTCCCGTCGACAGCGCACTCATTGGTAGCCGGATCGCAGGTGTTGCCGTCATCGCACTCATACCTACACTCACGGTTCTGCGTAATCCCGATGTTGACCAAGACACCACCGCCGTCGTCGTAGTCCGTGAGAATCAGCTTCACCCAGCCCTCGTTCGAAACTGTATCCCCGTCCTTAATGCCGCACTCAATGTGAAACGCCACCGGATCCGTAACGCTCGCATCCGGTTGGATCTCAATGTACCGCGATGAAATATCCCCGATCACCACCGGCGGCAGGCAGGCCGCCTGCTCATTCAGACAGTTCGCGTCGCAGCCGTCATCGTTGGCGGTGTTGCCGTCGTCGCACTCCTCGTTGCCTTCCGTGACGCCGTCACCACAGACGGGCAAGGTGCAGTCGTTGCCGCACTTATCACCGTCGACGGCGTTGCCGTCGTCGCACTCCTCGTTGCCCTCCGTGACGCCGTCACCACAGACGGGCAGGATGCAGTCGTTGCCGCACTTGTCACCGTCGACGCTGTTGCCATCGTCGCACTCCTCGTTGCCTTCCGCGACTCCGTCACCGCAGACGGGCAGGGTGCAGTCGTTGCCGCACTTGTCACCGTCGACGCTGTTGCCGTCGTCGCACTCCTCGTTGGTATTCGTAAAGAGCTCGCCGTTGGGGTCCTGAACGATCCCGTCACCACAGAACGTTCGCGTGCAACTGGTGGTGCACTTCTTATCCGACCCGTTGGTGGTCCCGTCGTCGCACTCCTCACTGCACTCCACGATGCCGTTGCCGCAAGTCGCCGCCGTACTCGGCGGGGTCGGCGGGCAGGTGGCGTCGATAACCGGACAGGCCGTGGCCGCGTCGGCGCAGTCGAACGTGTGCCTGCCCGGATCGGTGAATTTCAGCAGCAGCGCCGTCCGCTCCGCGTCGTCCGCCCCGATCAGCAGGCCCTCGCTCCGAGCTGGACCGATGTCCCATTCCAGGGCGAGACTCTCGTCAACGAAATCAGGGTTGGGGGTCAGTGCGCCCGGTTTGCGGCGTGCCACCGTGTTCGTGTAGTTCCACACCACGTCTTGTGAATTCGCAGCGATAACTCCGTAGATATCGATCAATATGGCGTCGCTGCCGTTGCTGCCTTGGGCCGTCTGACCGAGGAACAGGGCCACGGGGTCGTCGCCGGTGGCGAACCCGCCGCCCATGAAGGCGTCCGGCTCGAAGCCGTACTGGTCCAGGAAAACATTCCTGACCTGGCACTCCCCATCAGCTCCGCTGTTGCAGGCAGTGGCACCCGGAGTGCACGGGGCACGCGTGATCGTGCACACGGGAGGTTCCGCGGCGCTGGGATCCACCTCCTGCCAACCTATGACGTACGATTCGCCCGGTGCCAGCGTCGGCTTGCCAACGCACGAACCCGACGTGCAGTCAGTGTTGTCACTACAGGGTTTGCCCGCGCTGGACCAATCGTTGTCGCAGCGGGCCCCGAGTATGACGCCTTCTGCGTTCCCGGCGGCTAGAATGTTCGTGAAGCTTGGATAATTCTGGAAGCTGTAGGCCGCCAGTTTGGCAACTCGGCAACCCACGTTGGTGATCTCCGTATAGCGCGGGGCATTGTTCGGACCGAATTGGTCCTGAGTGTCGTGTTCGCCCTCGACGTTTTCCGAAATGATCAGAACCGGGCCGTCGCTGGGACAATCGCATTCCGTGATAGCCGAGCAGAGTACACCATCTCCCAGCGGTGTCCCGGCGCGGACTGCGCATTGGGCCGGGGTAAGCCCGGGACCAGTACATGTTCCCTGAGTCCCTCCGATACCGACGTCGCATGAACTCGCATCAGTCGTATTGCAAGGTATTATGGCGTCCGCGGTTGGAGGAAGCGGGGCCGAACACGTCCCGTCAAAGCACCTGCCCTCGATGCAGCACGCCCCGGGAGTACCGGACGCCACGCACAGGTTCGGCTCGCAGTTAGTGTCATCACCCGAGAAGTTGCCGGGAATACTTTCGCAGAAAACGATGGTCGTCTCAAAGCAGCCCCCCAGTTCATCGCAGCACGCCCCGGTCACGTCGTCCGGGCACTTCACCACACCCGGTGAGCCGACGTCCGCGGCGGCGAAAACTGGCGTAGCGAGGGAGTGAATGGCTCCGTTGACGCCGATCAGCGACCTCACCCAGTTGGTGCCCTGGTCATTGGCATCCCGGTCCAGGGAAGTACACAGCAGACGGATGCTGGGACTATTAGTACCCAGCGGCCAGGGGGGGTCGACGCCCCAGTTGACCTCATCAACGGTAGCCCCCGAGCTGGTACGCACTGTAAGCTTTTCCACGTCGGGGTCTGGATTGTTGCTGAGCCCACCCAAGCCAAACTCCGGGCCGCCCAAAGCTTCGTTGTCCCAGTCGCTGACCAGCAGGATCTGGAAACCAAGGGCAGGATTGACAGACCCATCATCCCAGGCATCCCGCCAATCCTGCACCGTCTGGGGGACTTCATTGCCGTCGGGGGCGATCACCACCGCTTCCTGGGGGCCTATCGTCGTGCCCCCCGGGAATCCGCCGGTGCGCCCATCCTTGTCCTGCAGGAACCAGCCGGCGATGTCGATCGGAGGCGTGGTCGGCAAACACAGCACGGGCTGGCTGCCGCAGGCGGTCCCATCCTGCGGATCGCATGTGGTCTGGTCCGGGCACTCGTTATTGGGTGCGCTGGTGTTGTAAATCTCCACCCACTCTTCCTTTCTGTTCTCCGACGACTCAGATCCCGGGTCGTACATGATCTCGGAAATGATCACCGACGGGGGCTCGGGGCACGGCTGGTCTTGGGTGCCCTGGTCCCCGCAGTCCGTGTCGGTGGCCAGGACGAGACCGCCCTGGTTCTGACACTCCAGCGTTTGCTTATTGACAACGCAAACACCGATGATGCAGCAGTCACGGAACGAGCAGCCAGGGGAAGGCAGGGTGCCGCAGGTGGAAGCGTCGCCCTGGTAAGTCCCTCCATCGGTTTGACAGTCCCGCGAGGCCCGATCGTCGGTGCAACCCTCAGCCAAGCAGCACGCCCCACATGCGTTGGGATCACCCGGCGTGTCGCCGCCGTCGGGGATGAAGTGCGTACCGATCTGCCATTGGCCGTCGTGGTCCGCACAACGCTGCACGTGACGTGGGCCGAATCCTGAAATCGAGTCCGGGCCCAGGATCGCACCACAATAAACCTTGTCGCCGGATCCCACGGCCTCGATCACGGAAATGCAATCGAGCACCCCAGTCCACGGCATGGTCCCATCCAGTATTCCGTCGTCATCCGTGTCCAGGTCCTGGTCCAGCACACCGGTGAAACCACTGACCAGCAGGTGTGTCACGTTTTCATTTTCGAAGTTCAGCGCCGGGTGCGCTCCGACGTTAAGGTCCTGAGTGCCAAGATCGAAGGTGTCCTCCGCCGCGACGAAAAAGCCGGTTGCGTCGGTCGATTGGCTGCCCAGATCCACGATCGCTTCGATGACGCCGGACGCACCAAGGAAGCTGTCCCCGATGACGATGTAATGCAGGCCGGTGAGAGCCGTTGAGGCGCTGGGGCTCTTGAGCTCAAAGTATTCGTCGTCATCGTCACCGGACTGATCAATCCGGATTTCGTTGATGGTCACATCTGTCACCGCCGCGCAAGTAACCTCCGGCGCCGAGCAGGCGAACCCTGCGAAGGACGTCCCGTCCATTTGTGTGCAGACGTCCGGGTTGATGCCGTCGTAGCAATTCCCGGTGATACAGCAGGCGGGAAAGCACGGCGGGTCGAGCTCGACACACAGAGTATTTCCCGTCCAATCGTTGGCCCCGCACTCCGTTTCCGTCTGGGCGTCAACGCAGCTCAACGCACCCGCGTTGCAGCACGCCCCGATGGGATCGCTGGCGCAATTGTTGGTGGCCCCGGGGGTGGGGGTCGCCGGCTGGTAGGAACTCGTGTTGCGGGCCCCGCCCGAACCGTTTGGGCAACGCTGGATGGAGTTGGTGTTCCCGCTGGGCCCCTCGTTGACCTGCGGCTCGCCGCCGTTGAGCAGAACCAGCAATCCGAAATCGTCCCCTTCACCGGTGTCGTAGACGACCGCGTCGATCAGGTTCGTAGTGGTAACGGCTGTGCCATTGGGAAAGTCCGCGGCGTCGCCGGTGTACAATGCCACCGCCTCAGCCTGGTTCTGGAGCAGATTGCTGTCGGGCGTTACATCCAGGTCGCAGTTGGCCACGTTGGCGGCGTTCCCACACACCACGAAGTATCCGCTGGCGTTGGTGCTGTGACCGTCCAGGTCAAACGCGTTGTACGACACGTCGCCGTTGCCGTTGTATAAGACCAGGACCATTCCGTCCAGCGAGACGCTGGCCCCGGTAATCTCAAACAGCTCGACGAATTCCGCGCCGTCGGTCCCCGGCTGATCCGAATCAACCTCGTTGATGACGATCCCGGCGTGGGCCGGCGCCGGCCCCAGACAACAAATCATACTACAGGCCGCGAGCCAATAACTCGTACGGCGGCGTGCTTGTGAAAGCATCTTCTGACCTCCTTACAAAAAGTTTCGGTGCCTTGTTCTTTTCCTTCGTTTCCTATTCAGACTGTGTCCTGAAACCTGCGCCAACCTCGGTCTTATCCGAGCCCCGACCGTCAGGGAGGGGGCTTCTTGAACACGCTCTTAGTACTCCTTAGGGCCGCGAGACGCAACCGTCATCGAAGCCGACATATTCAATCACGAGAATCCTGGTCCACGGATTTGACAACAGATGCCAGGTCACTCTTCCTCCTCCCTGTCGCCGAAACCGCCCGACTCAAATGCAGGCGTTCACGCCTCGGCTCCCCAATGTAGCGCCACCCCTTGTGGGTGGCGTGGAGCGTGGGTGCGCCACCCACAAGGGGTGGCGCTACAGCGTAAGAACCCTCCGATCCAGACAAGCCAACGTACCGTCTCAAGGCTACTAGTATAACGCCTCGGCCCGGGAATTCCCATAGGCCGCGCTTCAATTACCAGCTAACTAAGCCGCCAAGCTCGCGAAAGCAAGAAGAATCCGCCGCTCCAGCATGATAATCCGGTCTACACCTTTCCGTTGCCACGAGCCCTTCTAAATTCGCACAACTGCTTGTCAGAGCATAGCTTAGCCCCACACGGCCCGGTGGCTAAGGGCACTCACAGATCACACCCGCCCAGGTCTCGCTGCCGCCCGCAGCGGTGGCTCCGAAGGCCGAAAAGATGTCCGAAAAAAACGTCACCTGTTGATCCGGCGTGTCCTGTCCCTGGGTATCAACCTCATATCCCCGGTCCGGGCCGGTCCACTGGGCGAACCCTGCACCCGCAGTGTTGCCGAACTGCTTGAACAGGTCGGCGAAGAAAGTTACCTGCCCGTCGCCGCTCGCGTCGGAGTAGACCCAGGTCCGCTGCGAACCCGTGGGGCAGACCGCATCCGCCGCCGCTTGGTTGCCGCACTCTCCACACACCGCCACCACGGCGGGGCGCGAGTCGGGGGCTACCATAGGCCCCGTTACCACCAGCCGGTCACCGCTGCCCAGCCACTGGGCCGGTGTGCGGAATTCGGCGTCGTCGCAGGCGGCCGTCGTAACCCCCACGTTTATTAAGCCGTTGGCACCGTCGTCGTAGTCCTGCTGCACCAGCGCCACCCATCCCACTTCAGCCCCGCACTCCACCCGCAGTGCGACCGCTTGCGAACTGCTAATATCCGGTCTGACGTCGATGTATCGCGAACTGAAATCGGCGGTTACCGTCAGAGCCGGGCACACCTCGCAGGCGTCCCCGGTACCATTCCCGTCGCCGTCCTCCTGCCCGGGGTTGGCAACGTCCGGACAGTTGTCGCAGCCGTCGGGCACACCGTCGGCGTCCGTGTCAACCGTATCATCGAACCCGGGACAGACGTCGCAGGCATCGGGCACGCCGTCCCCGTCCGCGTCCAGGGTGTCGTCGAAGCCGGGACAGAGATCGCAACCGTCCGGTACACCATCGGTGTCGGTGTCGACGCTGTCGTCGAAACCGGGGCACAGGTCGCATCCGTCCGGCACGCCATCGGTGTCCGTGTCAACCGTATCATCAAAGCCGGAACAGATGTCGCAGCCGTCGGGCACGCCGTCGCCGTCCCCATCCAGGGTATCGTCGAAGCCGGGGCAGGCATCACAGTCATCCGGTACACCGTCGGTGTCGGCGTCGAGGCTGTCGTCGAAACCGGGGCACAGGTCGCATCCGTCCGGCACGCCATCGCCGTCCGTGTCAGCCGTATCCTCGAAGCCCGGCGTGTCATCGCCGCCGACACGATCGAACTGACCGATCCTCCACTCGTCGGCGCATCGAAAGACGTGACCGGGGGCGGCGTTCACGCTAGTATCCGGGCCGACGGTGGTGGCGCAGTAGACCTGTTCTCCGCCTCCCGGATCATCGATCAACGCCACACAATCCAGCAACTCCGTCCAGGGTTCAATATCCAGAACACCGTCGTCGGTGGTGTCCAGGTCCTGAAAAACGCTGCCGGTGAATCCCAGCAGCAACATATGGGTCACGTTGTCGGTGTTCTCGAAGTTGAGACTGGTCAGCAGATCAGCAGTGGCCCCGAGAGTGTCCCCGTCTTCCGCCGCCAGAAAGACCCCGTCGGCGGGGATGATGCCCTCGTCCAGATCAACCACCGCCTCGATAACGCCGCTGCCGCCGATGCCGTCACCGAGGACAATGTAGGTAATCCCCACCAGAGAAGCACCGGAAGGGCCGGCCAACTCGAAATACTCGTCGGTGTCATTTCCGGGCTGATCTATGCGAATCTCGTTGATGCTGACCGACTCGCAGAGAACAGCCCCGCAGGTGGTTTGGTCGCCTTTATAGGTGCCGCCCTCGAAGTCGCAGGCCACCTCAGCCAGCTCCGAGCATTCGTCAACGAAGCAGCACGCCCCCACCGCCGCCGCCTGGCATTGGGGGTCGAGCTGATTGCACAGCAAGGTCTCGGTGAACTCGAAGAACGGGCTGGGACAGTTATTCTCCGCGATGCCGCTTTCGCAGACCCCGGTCAGAACGGCGCAACACGCCCCGGTCCCGGGGGCGGCGCAGCCGTTGGCCGTCCCCGGCGTGTCCTGTCCGCCGGCGGGATCGAACGCCCCGATCAGCCAACCTCCGGTCTGGTCCGGACAACGATATACGTGCGCCGGAACAAATCCTCCGTTGGGCCCCACCGTCGGGGGGCCGTAGTGAAAATCCGTGCCGCTCGGAGGATTATCCTCCTCGATCAGGGCGATGCGATCGAGCTCGTTCGCCCAGGGCGTTACGTCGAAAGTGCCGTCGTCATTGGTGTCCAGATCGTCACCCAGGCTGCCAGTAAAACCTTCAACGAGCAGGTGCGTGACATTGTCGCTGTTCTCGAAGTTCAGCGTGGTGATCAGATCAGCCGCCGCCCCCAGCGTGTCGCCGTCCTCCGCGGCCAGGAGCAAGCCGGTTCCGCCAAGCGATTTCCCGGTCAGGTTAACCACCACCTCGATCACCCCGCTACCCCCGGCACCATCCCCGATCACCAGATAGAAGACGTCGTCCAGCGATATCCCCACGCCACCTGCCAGCTCGAAGTACTCGTCATTGTCGTCGCCCGGCTGATCAATCCGAATCTCGTTGATGTCGACGTCGGGAGGCGGACTGTCATCTGCGATCCGGATGTCCACGAAGACCGGCAAATGGTCCGAGGCCGTGTTGCTGGTGCCGGTAGATAGTGGCGAGCCGCACTTGGTGAGCCCGCCGCCCAACCCCTCATCCGCCGAGTCGTACACCTCCGACCCGATCACCGTCACCGCGTCGCTGTACCACAAGTAGTCCAGCCGGCGCCCCGAAGCTTTCCGGGTGGCGTCGCTGCCGTCCACCTGAAACGCGTTGACCACGGTGAGGTTTTGCGATCCCGTTCCAGCCTGCAGGGCCTTGAAAACGCCGTTGGCCACCGGAAAACTGATGTCATTGCCCAGATTAAAACTGAACGGCAGCCCGCTGGGCAGGCTGTTGAAACTGGCGGGGCTGTCAGCCCCATCCAGGAGATCATCGTTCATGTCCCCCGCGATGAAGTAAGGAATCGTCGCGGAAGCGAAGAGGTCAGCCGCCTGCATCGATCGGATGGACTCGACCGAGCGTCGAAACTCGTCATCGTCCGCGGTTCCGCCCGCTTTCCAATGATTGGCGATTATCACCAGGTCCTCCGCTCCACCGGGCACGTTGATCTCAGCCAGGATGAAGTTGCGGGTCAGATCCTTGGCGAAGGGATCGCCGGAAAGCGTGATCGAGGTCTCTGTGGAGAAGCTCACGATTTCGTAAATGCTCATCACCCCGGCGCGATCGGGATTTGTGTCGATGGCGTTGCTGGTGGAGGCCAGCACCGCGTCGCCATAGCCCGCCGCCGCCGCCAGCGCGTTAAGCACCGTCGTGTTGGCGATCTCCTGCACGGTTACCACGTCGGCGCACATGCGCTGCAACACAGCAACCGCCGCATTGAATTGAGTTCCGGAAGTGGTGGAAAGATTCTCGATGTTATAGGTGGCCACCCGCACGTCCACCTGGGCGTAAGCCGATGGAACCGCAAAGGCAGCATATAGAAAGGCAAGCAGTTTACGGTGCACGCGCCCCTCCCAGGACAACACTTCGCCCCGACAACTACGGACAACTACGGACAACTACGCTTTCGCCGACGCCCGCTCAGATAGCCGCGGCGCACAAACCACTAATTATAGCATCAAACGAGCGATAAGGGTACCCCGCTGCCGCCCAACTCGCCAGGAATCGCACCCCTAAAGCGAATCTCCGATCTCTTGATCGGAATAACCCTCTGGGGCGGAGGGTTTAGCAGTACAGCGCAAAGTCGCCGACAAGTGCTGGTGCGAGAATCCTTTCTCGCACCCATCCGCTGCGGGAATCCCTTCCCGTGGCCTGCCACGACGGGGGACCGAGAAGGGATTCTCGGTCGAGCGTGACCTTGCGCTGTACGTTTAGCTCGTAGGAATAACACCGGCAACCTTTATGAACAGGAGATCATTTTAATGAACACTGCAAAACGACTTGCTTTATGTACCGCCCTCTTGAGTTTTCCGGTGGTAGCTGCAAATGCGTCCCCACCGATCGCCCTGGACGGCATATGCCCGGTTTGTCTCGCCAAAATGAACAAATCCGTGCCGGGCAGCTCGCAGTTTTCCTCGGTCTATGACGGCCGAACTTACCTCTTCCCCGGAGCCGAACAAAAGAAAACGTTCGACGCCAGCCCCCAGCGCTTCGTACCCGTACTGGGCGGCGACTGTGTCGTCTGCAAAGTCGAGAAGGGCAAGGACGTGCCCGGCAACGCCGAATTCCACGTGGTCCACGACGGCCGCCTTTTTCTGTTTCCATCCATCAAGCAAAAAGGGATGTTCCAGCAGAATCCCGAAAAATACGCCGACGCCGACCTGGCTCTCGGCGGTAGCTGCGCCGTCTGTCTGGTCAACAAAGGCAAGGTCGTTGCCGGAAGTGCCGATTACCTGACCTACTACGACGGCCGGCGGTACCTGTTCCCCTCGCCTATGCAGAAGGAAATGTTCGACGCTAACCCCGCCGCCTACGCACCCGCCCTGGGCGGCAAGTGCACCGTCTGCAAAGTGGAGAAGAACAAGAACGTGCCCGGCGATCCTGCGTTTCACCTGGTGCACCACAAACGACTGTTCCTGTTCCCCTCCGCCAAGCAGCTTTACATGTTCCAGGCCGATCCCGCCAGGTACGCCGGCGCAGACCTGGCCCTGGACGGCAAGTGCACGGTTTGCAAGGTGGAAAAGGGCAAGGATGTGCCCGGCAGCCCGGAGTTCGCTGTCGACTACCGGGGGCGGCGATTCTTGTTCCCCGGCACCAAGCAGCGCGGCATGTTCCTGGCCAACCCCGGAAAGTACGCAAGCGTCGAATAGCGACGGCTATCGACTTCCATTGTCTTCATGGCCCCCCGGAAACGGGGGATAGGTAGCACGGTCCAGCGTAAGCTGGGCCGTGTTTCCGCATTCACCCGCTGGTGCGAGAATAAGTGCTGGTGCGAGAATCCTTTCTCGCACCCAGCCACGGGGATTCCGTCGCCCCCCCGACTTGGCGGACAGTAAGCCGATTCGCCACTAAGAAAGACGATCCCTCGTGTCCTTCCGGGGAGCGTGTATGAACCGCTTTGACCAGCCTGGTTATCGTCAGCCGTCGACCGATGATGGTCCCGAGACCAGCTGATGAGATCCAGGAAGACCCGGGCGATTCCTGCCCGCCTTGAGGCAGGTCGGCGACGCTTGGAGCTCCGCTTCATCGCGTACAACACGCGATTCCTCATTCTGCCGTGGGTCGAGGTTCCTCATTGGGCCTCACACATTCTGGGCCGCATTGCCCGGGTGTTGCCACAGGAGTGGGCGCGGATCTACGAACGCCCCGTCTACTTCCTGGAAACCTTCATTGATCCGCAGAGGTTCCGCGGCACCTGCTACCGCGCCGCCAACTGGATCGTCCTGGGTCGCACGACGGGCCGGGGCAGAGACGACCAGACCATGAAACCCAACCGCCCCATCAAGGAGGTGCTGGGCTATCCACTCTCGAAGCGTTTTCGAAGACTACTGTGCAGCACAGTGCGAACGCGCTTTGAAGCGGGCGATTCTTCGTCGAAAGAACGCTCTGTTCTACATGAGCCAGAACGGCGCGCACGTCGGAGATCTGCTTATGAGTTTGATCTACACCTGCCGGCTTTGCGACGTCAATCCCTTCGACTACCTGGCCGAGCTGTTCAGGCGCGCGGACGAGCTATGCTCGCACCCTCAGCAGTGGATGCCCTGGAACTACCGGGAAGCGCTCGAGCCCGCCGGCAGGACCACGGGCGCCGCCCGCGGCTGATCGCCGCTGATCCCAAGCCGAATCGGCCGCCGCCGAAAAAAACGGGTGTGCCCGCTCCCCGGAAGGACACTGAAGAACTGGGCGCCGAGTCGTGGCTCATATACAGGCTGGCGTTGGGCGCGTTCGAGTATTTGGACACTACGCCGTTGAAGGGCCATTGCCGCGGTCGAAGCGCAGAGCGTAATCGGCATCGGAGTGAATCGATTACACTCTTGCCCACGGGGCGATACATGACCAAGCGGCCCTGTGGTGCTAAACTGGATGAAACAATGTTCGCACAGTCGACGGCATTATCCGGGGCCACGGGCAGCTTGCCTGCCAGTGCAGCTTCGGCGGGTGGGCACTGGCGGACAAGCCGCCAGTGGCACCCGGACCCGTGCAAGATTTCCTGCTTTCGCTTCCTGCTCAGTCCTGCGACAGGACGATAATGGTGTACGGCCCGATCCCGACGTTGGCGTTGTAGTTCATCCCGTCTTTGGGGCCCGAGTTGGCCGTCGTGTCGGACGAGTTCCAGTTGCCAAACGACGAATCGTACGCGTCCCAGTCGCTGTTGAATCGCACACGCCACGTCCCGCCGCGCGGGAAGCCCAGATTGTAGCTGGTGAAGCCCTGGTTCGAGAAGTTGGCCACAATAACCACGTCGTCCTTCGGACCACCGTTGTCCCAGCGGTGATAGCCGATCACCTTGTCCGTGTCGTTTATGTGGTGGACGTTGACGTTGTTTCCGCGCAGACCAGCGGTGACACCGCCCAGATTCCGCCGCAGAGAGATCAGGTCGCCGTACAGATCGACGATCCCGCTGAAGGTGGTGGCCTTGCTCCAGTCGATCGGATCGGTGTCCGCAAAGAATCCGTCCTCGAGAAACTCCTGCCCTTGGAAGATCATTGGAACACCCGGGCTGGTGAACACCACGCCGGCGCCCAGCGTGGAGCGTTTCTTGGAATACCAGCTCGCCGCGTTGCCCGGCCAGATCTCCTCGGGCACGCGGGACTTGCCGTTGGCCACCTCGTCGTGACTCTCCGTGTAGATCACGCGCTGGATGTGGTCGTTGTTGTACTTGTGGGTGATCGCGTCGCGGACGCTGAACATGTTCCGGTCGCTGTCGTTGGCGGTGATCACGGCGGCGCGGATCGGATGCACAAACTCCGAATCCCACTGTGAATCGAACCCGGCCCCGCCCGCGCCCGTCGTTTTGGTCAGCGATTCGTTGTTCTGTAAATCTTCCGCGATCGAAATCTTCCAGGAGACTTCTGCATCGATCTCGTCGTTGATCCACTGCATCAGGCTCCAGCCTTCGGCGATGTCGCCGCCCCCGCCGTTGTTCTGCGTGCGAATGTTGACGGTGGAATCCCAGCGCAGCCCGTCGGCGTTGAAGTCGGTCAGCCAGTACATCGCGTTATCACGGATATAGCTGCGCACTTCGTTACGGCCATAGTCAGGACGCGTGTCGCCCCACGGCGTGCTGGCCCGCCAATCCTGGAAGAAGTAGATCCCGCCCATGTTGTTTTCCGACCAGCCGTCGAACTGCCACAGGTCCAGGTCGCTCGGCCCCCAATGGTTGTAGACCACGTCGATCAACACCGCGATGCCCCGCTGGTGACACCCGTCGATGAAGTCCTTCATATCGGTCGGCGAACCATAGATGCTCTCGGGCGCGAAGGGATGGGCCGGGTTGTATCCCCACGAAAAATCCCCGGCGAACTCGCATATGGGCATGACCTCGACGACGTTCACGCCCAGCGTCTGCAAGTGGTCGAGCTTCTGGGTGGCGCTCTGCCAGGTGCCGGGAACTCCGCCGGGGCTGTCGTTGAACGTCCCCACGTGCATCTCGTAAATGACCATCTCGTGCCAGCCGGGCGTGGTGAAGGAGCTCCAGTTGTACGGCGTATCGTCGGTGATCACGCTGTTGCCCACCGAGTTGGTGACCTCCCCGGCCCAGGGGTCGATCTTCCACAGCGTCCCGTCGATCACATACTTGTACTCATCGCCGATCGCCGGCCCGTCCACGTCGACGGACCAGTTCCCGCCCGCTTCCGAAGCGAGCGGATTCGCGGTAGCGCTCCAGCTATTGAACTCGCCGGCGACACTGACGTCGCTGCCATTGGGTGCCCAGACCCGAAAGGCCGACCCGCCCGAGTATGGGATCGAGCCCATACCGCTGCGTGATGACGGAACCAGCGCAGCGGTGAACGAATAGTTGTTACCCCCGTTGTTGTCCCAGATATTCCCACCCCAGTCGTCATACCCATGGAAGTAGTACTTGACCGTGTTGCCGGGCGCATAGTTCTGCGACGGCGTATGCTGCCACTTGGAGTTGCCGTCGACGTTGCCGGCGTAGCTCATCTGAAAAACCTGCCACGCGCCGCCGTTGTCCTGAATGCCGACCTCACAATGCAGTCCCCAGTAGTCCTGGTTCATGAGGATCGTGTACGTTCCCGGGTTCTGCGCGTCCGTGTGCCGCACGAACGGTGCGTACACCCCGATCCACGTTGGAAAGGCCGCAGCGGTCTGCGCCGAAAGCAGCAATGCAACCGACAGAACTGTGAAGGGAAGTGCAGATTTGGACGCACCCCAGCGAAGCGGGCATAGACGCATAAGTTAATCTCCTTTTCAAGCGCCAAAGCGAAACGACGGGCGTACTCTATCGCCAGCCGCAGTGATCGCAAGCTGGAACTGCAGCTTTTTATTAATTCGGGCGCGGGCGTAACCACGGGCAGGTTACGTCGCGGCAGACTAGGCAAAATGGGCAGGATTGGTCGCATCCTACGCGGCAAGCCAGAGGGTTCCATTCTGTTATGTTTCCCGAAAACGGCATCCGGTCGATATCGCCTTACCCTACAATCTCGCTTGGATCTTGATGATATCTGGCGTTACGATTGACGATTGTGGATTGCTTGGGGAAGGGACGAAGGCACGAAGGCACGAAGGCACAGAGGCACAGAGGCACAGAGGCACAGAGGCACAGAGGCACAGAGGCACAAAGGGGGGAGGATTGGGGATTGACGATTGGGGATTGAGGATTGACGATTCCTGTTTGCGCCTACGTGTCCTACGCGCCTTAGGGAGAAACCTAACATGCGATTGACGATTCCCCTTCGTCCCTTCGTCCCTCCGTCCCTTCGTCCCTTTCCTCCCCTTCGTGCCTTCGTGCCTCCGTGCCTCCGTGCCTTTCCTCCCCTCCGTGCCTTCGCCTCCTTATGCTTGGCAGCCGTTCTTCTGATTTCATCGCAAGCGGCCAATGCCCAGTGGCAGCATCTTGGCCC
Source organism: Phycisphaerae bacterium (assembly GCA_036477795.1). Classification (GTDB taxonomy): domain Bacteria; phylum Planctomycetota; class Phycisphaerae; order UBA1845; family UBA1845; genus JAZGDL01. The sequence continues at coordinate 9,979 of JAZGDL010000153.1, read as the reverse complement.
GCTGAGCTCTTTCGATCTCGGCGAATCGGTGATGACTCTGCGGTGCGGCGAAGCTGCAGTTCGCATCGAGGCTGTCAGTCAGCACGTCATCCGCGTGCGACTCGCTCCGGCGGGCAAGTTCGGCCGCGACTTTTCCTGGGCGGTCCTTAACACGACAGGAAGGCACGAAGGCACGAAGGCACGAAGGCACGGAGGAAATCCCCAATCCCCAATCGTTAAGCGTCAATCGTCAATTCGCAAAGGACGGCTGGTGATGACCTCCGAGGGGCCAGAGCGGATTGTCGTTTCCACGGGTGAGGTGTCGGTCGTAGTTCATCGCAATCCTTGTCGGCTTGAAGTACGCGACCGCGAAGGCCATGTCCTGGTCGCCGACGACCCCGCCCGAGGGATGGCCTGGGAGGAGACGAAGGCACGAAGGCACAAAGGCACGAAGGCACGGAGAGGACGCAGCGAATCCCCAATCCGCAATCCGCAATCCGCAATCCGCAATCGTGTCTGGCAGCGATTGGACGATGGGGTCGCGATATACGGCCTGGGCGAGAAGACCGGCCCGCTCAACAAAAGGGGCCGGGCCTGGACCATGTGGAACACCGATGCATACGGCTACGGGCCCAGCCGGGATCCGATTTACAAGTCCATCCCCTTTTTCCTGTCTGCCCGCGACGGGCGATTCCACGGCGTGTTTTTCGACAACCCCTGGAGAAGCTCGTTCGATGTTGGCCACCGTGAGCGCAACGTTCTCAGTTTCGGCGCCGAAGGCGGCGAGTTGAACTACTACGTCATCGCCGGTCCGCACCCCAAGGACGTCATTCGCCGTTACACCGATCTCACCGGCCGGCTGGAGCTGCCGCCCCTGTGGTCCCTTGGATACCACCAGTGCAGGTACAGCTACTTTCCGGAATCGCGTGTACGGGAGATTGCAGCGACGTTTCGGGAGAAGAAAATCCCCTGCGACGTCATTTACTTCGACATTGATTACATGGACGGGTACCGCTGTTTCACGTGGAACCCCAGATGGTTTCCCCAGCCCAAGAAGCTGATGGACGACTTGCACGCCCAGGGGTTTCACACCGTGGCCATCATCGATCCCGCCATCAAGTACGAGCCGGGATACTTCGTCTACGACCAGGGAACAGAGATCGATGCGTGGCTGACCCGGCCGGATGGTGAAACCTACATTGGCCGGGTGTGGCCGGGGAAGGCGGTCTTTCCAGACTTCACCAACCCCAAGGTCCGCGACTGGTGGGGCGATCTTTATGCGCCATTTCTGGCAGCCTCCGGCCTCGATGGCATCTGGAACGACATGAACGAACCCGCCGACTTCGACGGGCCCAATCATTCCGTGCCGCTGGACCTGCGCCATCACAATGAAGGCGAGCCGGCGTCGCACTTGGCCTGCCATAATATCTACGGTATGCAGATGGTCCGCGCTACTATCGAGGGCATGAAGCGGGCCAGGCCGAATCAGCGCCCGTTAGCAATCACGCGGGCCACCTACGCCGGCGGACAGCGCTACGGCGCTACCTGGACCGGGGACAACACCAGCAACTGGGAGCACCTGAGGATGAGCGTTCCCATGGTGCTCAATTTGGGCGTCTCGGGCATCCCCTTCGTAGGCCCGGACATCGGCGGGTTCGCGGGCGGTGCGACGCCGGAACTCTACGCCAGGTGGATTCAGGTGGGCAGTCTGTTTCCCTTCTGCCGAACGCACACCGCCTGGGGAAACCCGGATCAGGAGCCCTGGTCGTATGGGGCCGAGGTCGAGCAAATCGCCCGGGAGTCGCTGGAACGTCGCTACGCCCTGCTGCCCTACCTGTACACCCTGCTTGAGGAAGCCACCCGAACGGGACTGCCCCTCATGCGGCCGCTGTGGTTGGAATTCCCGCGAGAGGGCGGCTCTGATCAGGCGTTCATGCTTGGACCGGACATTCATGTCCGGCCCATCGTCCACGCCGACGCCCGCGACTTCCACCACTGGTTGCCGCCGGGGGCATGGTTCGACGTCACTACCAGCCTGCTTCATCAAAACGGAGAGCCGGTTCGAATCGATGCGGACCTCCACACGCTCCCTCTTTTCGTCCGCGCTGGCGCCATCATCCCCCAGCAAAGCCCTGTGCAAAGCACCATGGAAGAACCGGCCGAACCGTTCATTCTTGATGTCTGGCCGTTCGGTGAGTCTACCGGCACACTCTATGAGGACGACGGCGCAACGTTTGACTATCAGCGGGGTGAATATCGCCGCACCGGCTTTCGCTGCGTCGCCGACGACGAAGCCGTCGAGCTAACCATTTCGGCGCCAACCGGATCGTACGTGCCGCCGAAGAGAACCCCCCTGGTCCGTTTGCACGCCCTGCCGGCCGGCATCGAACGTGTTACTTGTGAGATCGTTGACGACAAGGATCCGACCAAGTGGCGCCGGGAGGCCGGAAGTGATAAGCCAACCCACGACGCATCCGTGCCCAAACCAGGAGATTTTTCCTACGATGCGGAATCCCGTACATGGCTGGTTCGTATGCTCCCGGACCGCGGGCGATCCCAACGGCTGCGGGCGGAACTCAGCAAACCGAAAGTGCGCGATGAAGGTCCCGTGCGTTTTGACTTTGATGACGTAGGTGAAAGCATCGCATACCAGAACGATCTGTTGACCCCCGCTGCGTCGGACCACGGTTTGCGTCTTACCGTGCATAGCACATGGGATCCGTACATCGTCCTGCGCCGGCTTCAATTGCCCGCCGACGAGTTGCCGATGCTCCACGTCCGCCTCTCCACGGAGCACACCGCCAGGATTGGAGTTCATTTTGCCGCCGTACAAGACTGGTCCGTAGCCCAGCGCTCCTACGCATCGTTCGAGGTGACAGCCGATGGCACCGTGCACGACTACAGCATCGATCTTGCACGCGTTAGCCAGGGCAAATGGACCGGAACGGTGTATTCGGTGCGACTCGATTTCGAGGACGGCGTGCGTTCGGCGGAGATAGTCAATCTCCAGTCACTCTCTTTTCAGCGGCGTTCGGGCGCCGCGCATGATCCCAATTAAGGGCGGGTGGGGAAAGGCACGAAGGCACCAAGGCACGGAGGCACGAAGGGGAATCCGCAATCGTCAATCGTCAATCCCCAATCCCCAATCCGCAATCCTACTCCCTATTGCGAAGTAGACGTGGCGGAGCGCCAATGGTGTATTAGCGTGAAGAACATCCAGAGAACGCCGATCCCGTACGCCACGCCGCCCACAATAGCACTGTTCGCTCCGCTGATCCGGAAGTCGCCGCTGGTCCAAAGCTTCTCGATGGCCATCCCCGATGAGACGAAGTAGAACACAAAAAACGTGATCACGAAGCAACCGAACAAGCACTTGTCCAGCACCCGCAGATCCGTTTGCGACTCCAGCCACGACTCCCACCCGGCGCCCTTCTCAAAACGCGGCTCGATGCGTTCTCGGATGAAGCGCCCGCATCGCATCAGCTCCTGTTGATCGGCAACGAAAAGGATGGTCAAGACCAACACCACGAAGGGCAAGATCAGGCTGACAACGCGAGTGTCCGGCATCTCACCCAAAAAAGTCAGGACGGGCACCGCAACCGACCCAAAAGCTACAATCTTGAACAACCGCGATTTGATGGCCGCGATCTCGACGCGCAACGTGCGGTATTCCTCAAGCAAGAAATCCTGTGTGTCCATGGGTTAGCCTCCATTTTGATTGGTCGTCGCGCTCGAAACGCGCGACCGACCGTCCCAAGCCTACCAGAACCTGTAAGTAATGTTAAGGACCGACTCGAAGCACCGGGGCCGGTCCCCTTTGGGCCGTTACTGCCGCTGTGGGCACGTGGAAGTCGCCAGGCAGAATCAGCATCAGGTTCTCCAAGAGGCGCGGTGGCGCGTCGGGCGGTCACTCCGGCCTGCCCTTATGCGAAATAAGACCACAATTCGCACGCCCACGAAATAATCACCCTAAACTTTAGCACTTGTTTGAACGTGACTGTCTTAGTACTATGTGGCTACGTAGAATTCAAGGGAACTAATCCCCGCGGAGGGCGAAAGCGGCTGCAAGAGCCTTGACCGATGCGGTGAAGCACTCCGAAGGCTGATGCGCTCGAGGGGGCACCGTAGAGTTCATTCTCACCTGGGAAGGAATGGGGATCGGGGGCGACTCCATGGAGGATGGGGCCCTACCGCCCTCGAGATCGCTTAACGGATGATGAGTACATGATTGCGGTGAAGGCGTTACTTACCCTGGGAGCGATTCTGCCCGCGGCTGAGCTTGACAATAACGTTGAGTGGTCGGGCATAACGCACGTGACATTTCATGACCGTAGGCCTCTTTGCCCACTCAATGGCGAATTATTCGCAGTTCAGGTGCGCACCTGGTCAAACGACTTAAGCTCGGTGCGCTTGTGGGTGGATGACGGCGTGGTATCCGCAGCGTTTGTTAATGCTTCACTCGTCGGCACGCGCGGGCCGTACGACGTCTGGGAAGCACAAGCACCTTCGACGGTTTCCAATACGCTGATTTACTACTTCGAGCTCACCGACGGAACTGACACCGACTACCTTGGCACCGCCGGTATGAGCAGCAGTGCGCCCGTGGGCAACGAGTTCCTGATCGACTACGCCACGCTGAGTCACGCTCCGTTGGGAGCAACCCTTCATCCCGGCGGGGGCACCGTATTCCGTGTTTGGGCTCCGAACCCGACGTCGGCCCACGTTCGCGGCGTGTTCAACGGCTGGGGCCTCAGTGATCAGATGACCAACGTCGGTGACTTCTTCACTTTGTTCCTGCCCGCCGCCGGCGCTGACGACATGTACAAGTTCTTCTTCAGTCCTGGGAGCGTGTGGAAGCCGGACGCCCGGGCGCGGTCGCTCAACCCGTCGGACTTCCAGAATTCCCGCATCAAAGACCCGTTCGTCTACGTGTGGAACGATTCCGGATTCCAAACGCCCGCGTTTGAAGACATGATCATTTATGAGCTGCACGTGGGGACCTTTTCCGGCAGGAACGACGGCGGGACCAACGACCCCTCGACGTATCGCGACGTCGTTGATCTGCACTTGAACCATCTTGTCGACCTGGGCATCAATGTCGTCGAGCTGATGCCGGTGACCGAGTTTTCTTGGATCTACTCCGGCGGCTACAATCCCGTGTCGTCGTGGGCACCAGAGTTTAGCTTGGGTACGCCGGACGATTTGAAGTACATGATCGACACGCTGCATCAGAACGGCATCGCCGTGGTGTTGGACATCCTGTGGAATCATTTCTCGCCGGACGAGAACTACCTGTGGTTCTACGACGGTAATCAAACGTATTTCGACGACCCGGCCGTGGAGACGCCGTGGGGTTCCCAGGCCGACTTCGACGCGGCGGAGGTCCGCGACTACTTCGCCGACAGTTCGCTGTATTGGTTGGAGGAATTCCACCTGGACGGCTATCGCATGGACGCCACGGATTTCATGAATCGCTTCCCACAAGAAGCAAGCGGCTGGAGCTTGATGCAGCGCTTCAACGACGAAATGGACGCTCGCTGGATCGACAAGATCTCCATTGCTGAGCAACTCCCCGACGATGCCTGGGTCACCCGTCCGACCAGTCTGAGCGGAGCCGGTTTCGACAGCCAATGGCATGACAAATTCACCGACGACGTCCGCCAGGAGATCTTTGACGCCGCTTCGGGCGACCCGGAGATGTGGAAGATCCGCAATGCCGTGCTGGGCAGTGGGACCTACATGGAAGGCGTTCAGGTGGTCAACTACATAGAATCGCACGACGAAGCCTGGTCCAGCAGCGGCGGCCAGCGTCTGGTGAAGACCATCGACCCCAGTTTTCCGCACGACAGCATTTATGCCCAGGGCCGCACCAAGCTCGGCCACGCCCTGGCTATGTTCTCCCCGGGCATTCCCATGTTCCTGCAAGGCTGCGAATTCCTTGAGGACACCGACTTCGGTTCGAACGCGCCGACGACACCGGAAGCCCGTCTGGATTGGAGCAAGGTCACGACTTACGCGGGTTATCTCCAGTTCTTCAAGGATATGATCGCGGTGCGAAGAGGGAATGGGGCCCTTAGGGCCGACGCGCCCGTGGCGGTTAGCCACCTGAACGAAAGCGGCAACGTTATTGGCATTCATCGTTGGAACACGGAGGGCAACGACCTGATGGTGGTGGTCAGCTTAAGCAACGCAGATTTTACCAATTACCACATCGGCTTCCCTCAGCCGGGTGTTTGGGATGAGATCCTCAACAGCCAGGCCGCCGTCTACGGCGGCAGCGGCCTGGGCAACGGCGGCAGCATCACCACCAGTCCTGGGCTAAAGGACGGCTTCGCCGACTCCGCCTGGATCACCGTGCCGAAGATGAGCGTGCTCGTCTTCCGCGCCAACGCCGGCGCGGAGTTCTGCGGCGACGGCACCGTAAACGACCCGCCCAACGAGGAGTGCGACGACGGGAACGTGACCAACGGTGACGGTTGTGACAACAACTGCACCTTCACCGCGTGCGGCAACGGTATCGTCACGGCCGGTGAGCAGTGCGACGACGGGAACGCGACCAACGGTGACGGTTGTGACAGCAACTGCACCTTCACCGCGTGCGGCAACGGTATCGTCACGGCCGGTGAGCAGTGCGACGACGGGAACGCGACCAACGGTGACGGTTGTGACAACAACTGCACCGTCACCGGGTGCGGCAACGGGATCGTTACGGCCGGTGAGGAGTGCGACGATGAGAACACCGCGTCCGGTGACGGCTGCGGCGTGAACTGCGTGATCGAGTTCTGCGGCGACAACATAGTAAACGACGCGCCCAACGAGGAGTGCGACGACGGAAACACCGCGTCCGGTGACGGATGCGACGCGAACTGTGCGATCGAGTTCTGTGGCGACAACATCGTAAATGACGCGCCCAACGAGGAGTGCGATGACGGGAACACCGCGTCCGGTGACGGATGCGACGTGAACTGCGTGATCGAGTTCTGCGGCGACAGCATTGTAAACGACGCACCAAACGAGGAGTGCGACGACGGGAACACCATCGACGGTGACGGTTGTGACGGCAACTGCACCGTCACCGCGTGCGGTAACGGGATCGCCACGGCCGGTGAGGAATGCGACGACGGGAACACGATCAACGGTGACGGTTGTGACAACAACTGCGCCGCTACCGCCTGCGGCAACGGGATCGTGACGGCCGGTGAAGAGTGCGACGACGGCAACACCGTGTCCGGAGACGGATGCGACGCGAACTGTGCGATCGAGTTCTGCGGTGACGGCATCGTGAACGACGCGCCCAACGAGGAGTGCGACGACGGCAACACCGCGTCCGGTGACGGCTGCGGCGCGAATTGCGTGACCGAGTTCTGCGGCGACAGCATCGTGAACGACGCGCCCAACGAGGAGTGCGACGACGGCAACACCGCGTCCGGTGACGGCTGCGCCGCCAACTGCGTGATAGAGTTCTGTGGCGACGGCATCGTAAACGACGCGCCCAACGAGGAGTGCGACGACGGGAACACGATTAACGGTGACGGCTGCGATGAGAACTGTCAGGCTGAGCAGGGGCCCTGCCTGCCCCCGACGGTGATCGGGAATATCTCATCGCGGTACATTGGGATCCAGCCGGATGCCGGCATTACGGATGCCGTGGCGTTTCACGTTGTCTGCGGCGATGACGGCGGGAATCAGAACGCGGGCTGGGTGAAGCTGACTCACGTCGACTACGACGACGGCGGGGGTGTCTTGGTCAACATCGGTATTGCGTCGGAGGCAGACTGTTCGACGGCCGACTTCCTGACACCGGATGAATGGACCGGCGGCGGTGCCAACGCGCTGTATGTCACCGGCAAGACGGTGTGTCCCAGTTTCGCCACTCTTGCGAACGGGGGGCCCATCTCGAAACCGACGGTGACGGCGCGCTGCGTCGACTGCGCCGGCCCGGACGCGGACTCGGTTCGGCCTGACGATCCGACGTGGGTGTGGTGCGACTCCAGCAACGACGGGCAAACCACGTTCTTCGCCGACCTGTTCAAGCAATTTCAAAACACTGCTGCCGCGGGAGGCCCGAATTTCACGGGGCCGGATACTGGCATCGAGGTGGACACACAGGGCAACTGGGGCGAGGTTCCCGACCAGCAGGTCACGTTCTTCGCCGACATCTTCGCCTGTTTCGGCGCCACCGCCGCGGGCGGAGGAGAGACATGGACGGGGCCGACGTGTCCTTGAGTAATTAGTGATTTCGGAAAGGTTTTTAATTGCTTCTTTACCTGTGCCTGGTATCATGGTGAAGGTCTTGAAACAGGCACGGTGGTATGCCGGGCCTTGAGTTACGGCCTGCTTATGCCGAATGAGGGTGCGATTCATCGCGCACGCAATACACATCAACGCTTGCCCTGCTACGAATATCTTAGTATTATGCCGCTATGTAGAATAACCGGATAACCAATCCCAGCGGTGGGCCAGGTCGGCCGCGAGAACCGGGAGCCATGCGATGAAACGATCAAATGACAGGTGGGCGCGAGAGAAGGCGCCACCAACGTTCCGGCTTCACATTCGGCGCCGAAGCGGTATTCGCGGATTCACGCTGATCGAGCTTCTCGTCGTCGTTTCGATCATCGCCCTGCTCCTCTCCATCCTGTTGCCCTCGTTACGCACGGCTCGACGCCAGGCCCGGCTGGTCAAATGTCTCGCACACGCTCGCGGACTCGGACAGGCTGGAATGATCTTCGCCGCCGACCACCGCGGTCGCTTCCAACTCTCCGCTAACGAAGGCAACATCCGCAGAGCCGATCCGACCGGGCGCGAGTACGAATACGACGTACAGGGCGAGCTTCTCTCGTGGCCGGTCGCCATGGCCCTGTCTTCTGGCATGAAAAACTACGACCGCAACTTCTTGTGGGGTGTGCGGGCGATCGATTGGGCTGAGGCCAAGAGCCGCGAGAGTTTCATGAGCGACGAGTTTCCCATGGCCCTCTGCCCGTCCGATCGAGTAAAGATCAGCACGCCTTTCTATCCTCGGGACGGGAGTATCAGATCGGTGCCGCCGGAGGAATTGAACATGCCCCCCGACGGGAATTCCTATTGGGGTCGTCTCAGCTACGGGATCAACGAGGATATCGTCGGCGCCGATGCCGGGGGCAACCAACACCCGGCCTGCTGGAAGAACGGTTGTCGCGGTGAGCTTCAGCCCTGCGCGGGCGACCGTTTGGAAGGCAACCTGGACCGCATCTACGACCCGGGAACGTGCCTGCTACTGGTCGATGCCGGACCCGATACCGAGGAAGAAGCGGGAACACCCCCGGAACCCGGGGGGCAGGGTGGATTCGCCAACCTGATTATCAGTGCCAAAGCCGCCGGCCCCACGCTCGCCGACTTCCAGTTTTACTGGAAGAGACGAATGCCCAAGAAACGTCATCCCAAAGGAAGTGTGAACGTCTTGTTTGCGGACTTTCACGGTCAAACCGTTTTGCCCACGGACTTTTACACCGGCAACGAAGTGCTCTCGGGCCTCCCAACAGACTACAACACGCAAGTGCGGGTCTCCCCATATCGCCCGTGGATCACGGCGGAGTTGGACAGGTAATTCACCTGCCCCTTGGCGATTGCGGATTGGGGATTGTGGATTGGGGATTGCGGAGGAAGGCACGGAGGGAAGGAAAGGCACGAAGGCACGGAGGCACGGAGGGGAACCCACCCCCAATCCCCAATCCCCAATCGTCAATCGTCAATCGTCAATTCCCAATCTTGACTCCTCACTCCCGAAGTCGGGAGGTGTGAGGTAGCCCTCGGGGCACCCCGCTGCGGAAGAACACGCCATGACCGAGGTGGCGGTGCCGAGGGAATTGCAGCGAAGGTCGCGGTTTTCGGGTCCGCGACACTTCCGGCGGCTTCAGCGCCGCACGCTGATACAGCCTGAAAGGCTGACCTACAGTAGCCGTGGGCAAGTTCCGCCGAGGCGGGACGCCGCCCACGGTAACCCCAACACCCGTTCCATTCGACC
>JAZGDL010000152.1:0-11274 GCA_036477795.1 Phycisphaerae bacterium | reverse complement strand
CCGCCGTGCGGACCAGTGCGTAGGGTCCGCCGTGCGGAACAGTGCGTAGGGTCCGCCGTGCGGACCAGTGCGTAGGGTCCGCCGTGCGGACCACGAACGCGAGGTTGGTGGGCGGTCCGGGGGTGGTCCGCACGGCGGACCCTACACTCTGGAGCGAGCGCGGGCCGGCAGTGACTTTGTCGTTTGGCAGACGCTCTGCCGGCGCGCGGCCTCGCCTCCCGATCGGCGCGGTTCGGTCTCGTTGGACGCTCTAGCAGTACGTGGGCATAATGCCCTACCATCGGAAGTCAGGCGCGGTAGTTCTGATTGAATTGGGAAGACACTCGTGACACCGGATGCTCAACAACTGGCTGAGCGGATCGCGGCGGAGTTGGAGTCGCCCGATGCCGACGGGCTCAAAGCCGGCGTGGCTGACGCCCGCGCCGCCGACATTGCCGAGGTCCTCGATCTCCTTGACGACCAGCAGCGCTCCCGCGTCCTGTACAGTCTGTCCCCTCGGATGATGGCTGAAGTCGTCGTTGAGCTCGACGAGGCAGTCCGTGGCGAGGTGGTGGAAGACCTCAGCGACGAGAAGCTGACCGAAATCGTCGAGCAGCTTCCGCCCGATGACGCCGCCGACGTGGTCGGGGAGCTTTCTCTGGAGCAGTTCGACGAGGTCCTGGAGCACATCCCCCGGGCGCAGTCCGACGAGATCGCCAAGCTGCTCAGTTACGGGGAGGAGTCCGCCGGTGGTTTGATGAACCCGCGGCTGCTGTCGCTGCCGGCCTCCGCCACCGTGGCGGAAGCCGTCGAGGAGGTGCGGGCCTTCGCCGCTGATGAGGACCTTCACTACGTCTACATCGTCGACGGCAAAGAACGCCTGGTCGGAGTCGTTCCCCTGCGGAGGCTGGTGGTCAATGCAAGGGATACGCGTCTCGAGGAGATTTGCGAACGCGATCCGATCACGGTATCGGTCCACCAGGATCAGGAAGAGGTCCTTCTCATCATTCAAAAGTATGACCTGGCAGCCGTCCCAGTGATCAACGACACAGGCACGCTGATGGGCCGCATCACCTACGATGACGTCATGGACGTTGCCGCCCAAGAGGCCGACGAGGACATCTACCGCATGGCCGGCACCGACGCAGCCGAGTTGGAAACCCGCTCAGCCGTTCGAGCCGCCCGCGTACGCATGACTTGGCTCATACCCTGCATCATCGGAACGCTTGCGGCCGCGGGGGTGATTGCGTTTTTCGGCCAAACCTCGTTGACGTCGGCGCATCTGGCGGCCCTCCTGTTGTTCGTGCCCATGATCGCAGCCACCAGCGGTAACGCCGGCATTCAAACCTCAACCATCGTCCTTCGTGGTTTTGCGACCGGCGAGCTTGCCGCCAGCAGATTGCAGTTGGTGTTCGCACGTGAGGTGAGGATTGCCGTCCTGGTCGGATTGGCGTGCTCCCTGGTTACCGGGTTGTTAAGCGGCGTGATGCTGCTGGGATTACGACGGATGGGCTACGAGTTGGCCACCCCGGCGGATGTCAAGCCGATGCTGATGGGCACGGCCGTCAGCCTCGGCATGCTGTGTGCCATCGTAGAGTCCGTCGGCCTGGGTATCACCCTGCCCTTTTTCTTCCGGCGTGTCGGCGTCGATCCCGCCATCGCATCGGGCCCATTGATCACCTCTTTCAATGACCTTTTAAGTATCGCCGTCTATCTCTCGATCGCCCTGCTGATCCTCACGTGACGACTAGGTTAAAGGTTGGAAGGTTAGAAGGTTAGAAGGTTGGAAGGTCGGAAGGTCCGCCGCACCTTTAACCTTTAACCTTCAACCTTCCAACCTTCAACCATTACTACACTCGTTCGTGGGGTTGGAAAAGTCTATCGTACTCGTCGTGGCAGAACCGATCGGTCATTCCCGCCAGGTAATCGCAGACGACGCGTTGCGGCCCCTGGGCATCAACCCGGGCCGCGAATCTGGGTGGCAGCATGGCCGGGTCTTCAACGAAGGCATTGAAAAGCGCTTCCACAAAACGCCTGGCCTTGGCATCCATCCTCGCCAGCCGGTAGTGCCGATAGACGTGCTGAGCGAGAAACCCTTCCAGTTCGCGTAACTCTTCGAGTTGCTCGTCTGAGAAGCCGACCACGGTTGCTTCAGCGTTTCGCACGGCGTCGACACTTTGCACGGTCAATCCACCTCCTGTGGGACCGGCTTTCCAGCCAGTCAGGCGGTGGCGCGTCCGGTCGACACAGTCGTTGATCAGCTCATCGAGCATGGCGTTTAGAATCGGCCGCCGGATGGCGAACACGTTGCACCGCGGATGCCGCTCGCGCAGCGAATGGGCGAAACGCTTCCACAAACGAACGTCGGCGAGCTGTTCTTCACCGATCATCTGCGCCCCCAGAGCGTCCTCCAGGTCGTGGCAGTCATAGGCGATGCGATCCGCGGCGCAGGCGATCTGAGCTTCGATGGTCGGCAGCGGACCGCACGCCAGCAGTTCGCTTACCTCCAGGCCTTCAATCGTCGAGATGTCCGGCTTGTCATACTCCGTGGAATGCTTTATCAGGCTTTCACGAAGCTCAAACGAGAGATTCAAACCGCGGAAATCGGGGTAGGGGTGTTCCAGATAATCGACGATCCGCAGGGCATGGGTGTTATGCTCGAACCCGCCCGCATCCGCCATCAGCTCTCGCAGCGTGGCCTCACCGGCATGGCCGAACGGCGGATGGCCCAGATCATGGGCCATTGCACACACCTCCGCCAGTTGTTCATTGGCGTTCAACGCCACAGCCAGACGGCGGGCTACCTCCGCCACCTCCAGTGTATGGGTCAGTCGCGTACGAAAGTGATCGTGTTCGTCATAGACGAACACCTGCGTCTTGTATTGCAATCGCCGAAAGGCCGCGCAAGCCAGAATACGATGCCGGTCCAACTCGAAGGGGTTGCGCAGCGAATCCGCCGGTTCCTGATGCACTCGCCCGCCGCAGTCCTCACCGCCCACCGCGTAAGGCGCCAATCCTGTCGTGACCACTCCTGACATGCAAACTCCCCACTAGTGCTCTGTCACGGTTCGATTGCAAGCCCACGGATTCGAATCCGTGGGTTTCGCAGTGACTTTGTCGTTTGGCAGACGCCCAAAGTGCAATCTCCGCTCCCTCATACCATACTCCAACCCGCCATTCGAACGTTGACGCCCCACTAGCGGTTTCAGTCCACCAGAACCGCCACCCGAGCCGCGGCATTCATGCCGCGCGCCCGACGAACCGCTTTGCTACACCGTCAAGCCCAGCTTCACCGCGTTGGCGGTCAATTGGTCGTGCAACCCGTCGAGGCTCTGCGGAACCACCCGGACATCCCCGATGACAGCCATGTAATTCGTGTCGCCGCTCCAGCGCGGGACGACGTGGGTATGCAGGTGGCCGGGCACACCGGCACCGGCACACCGGCCCAGATTGGTGCCGATATTGAACCCTTGCGGATGCAACGTTTCCTCCAGCAGGCGAACCGAATCACGTGTCACCCGCGTCATTTCCATGAGATCATCTTCGCCGATGGCCTGCATTTCACCGACATGCCTGCTTGGGGCAATCAGCAGATGACCGTTGGTGTAAGGAAACCGGTTCATGATCACGAAGACCCGGTTGCCCCGCCAGACGACGTGGTTCTGCCTATCGTTTTCGGGTTCCTCCCAGTAACGGCAGATAAAGCAGCCGTCATCCGCCTCGCCCGGGGCCAGTGACTGGATGTACTCCAGCCGCCACGGGGCCCACAGATTGGAGTTTTGTTCAGCCATCGTCGAACCCGATTCTGCCGCAGCATAACCGGAGTCTACCGTGTCGGCCAGGGCGGCGCGCATGTGGGACCGGCTTTCCAGCCGCATGTGGGACCGGCTCTCCAGCCGGTCCCACAGATTGCAAATTCCCCCGACTCCACTACACTCCCGGTCCATGATCGAAACATCGGCTCAAAGCCACGTCGGGCAGCAGGCCAAGCGGCACCCGGATGCTCGCCATGATCGGCCGGGCATGCGTTTGCAGCCTGTGCTGATCGCATGTGCGGCGGCGGCGCTGCTCTCCGGATGCGCTGATGAAACGCGGCAGCTAGGCAGGCAAATTCGTAATCATGAAGTCAAGACCGTCGTCGATCAGGGTTTGACGCTCGATCGGGAGGTGGAGCCCGCTGCCGTCGTCTTTGTCCTGCTGCAGGCCGTCCGCGATGACTACGACGCCGGCGACGATACCGACGCGCGGGAAGCAGCCTTCGACCGCCAGCTCGCCGTCTGTGCACCGGATCACATCTACTCCCGTGCCTTCCGCAAGAACCTGGGACGCGACGACAGCGTGCAGCGCATCGTCTGGCGCTGGGCTCCGATATTGGGGCACTACACAGATGATTTTCCCAAGGATTGGGAGTCGGGCCGGCGGCGTCTGCTCACTGACCGAACCGTCGAAGACCAAGGCCCGTCCGGGCCGTTTGAGCGGACCCGCGTCTTGCTTGAGCTCGCTTCGCCGACGGGCGACCCCAACGCGTCCGTCGTCGCACAGTTTCAACTCGTTCGCGAAAAGGGATACTGGCGAGTCGCCCAGGTGGGGTACCTACAGGGGCTTCGGCATCTCACGCCCGCCCATCTCAAGAGACTGGGCGCAAAGGCACCAGACACCCCCGGTTGAGAAGCGGTCCTTGGTTTGTTTGGGAGCCGGTAACGTGGAACGCGAGTCGATCGTTGTCAAAGGAGCGCGCCAGCACAACCTCAAGAACGTCAAGCTGGAGTTGCCCCGCGACCGGCTCATCTGCTTCACCGGCGTCTCCGGCAGCGGCAAGAGCAGCCTGGCCTTCGACACCCTCCACGCCGAAGGCCAACGCCGCTACATCGAATCGCTCAGCTCCTACGCCCGACAGTTCATGGGCCAGTTAGCCAAGCCCGACGTCGACCTCATCACCGGCCTGCACCCCACCATCTCCATCCAGCAGAAATCCACCGGTTGGAATCCGCGAAGCACCGTCGGAACCGTCACCCAGATTCACGATTATCTGCGCGTGCTCTTCGCCCGCGTCGGCACGCAGCATTGCACGCAGTGCAGCCGCCCCATCACCGCTCAAACCCGCGATCAGATCCTCGGCCGCATCATGTCCCTGCCGGCCGGGGCCAAACTGCTCATCCTCGCGCCCGTCGTGCGCGGACAGAAGGGCGAATACCGCGACCTCCTCGAAGACATGCTCAAACGAGGTTACGCCCGGGCACGCGTCGACGGCCGCATCATGGCTCTGACCGACGATCCCATGCTCGACCGCCACGCCCGCCACGACATCGAAATCGTAGTGGACCGCGTTGCCTTGAGCACGCAGGCCCGTTCGCGCCTCAGCGAAGCCATCGAACACGCCCTCGAGCTCGGTGAAGGCACCCTCATCGTGCAGCAAGCACCTAACGCCAAAAACGCCCGCAAAGGCGCGCCCAAGGTAGCCGACCTGCTGCTCTCGTCACGCTACGCCTGCACACATTGTGACCTCAGCTTCGAACCACCCTCACCGCAGATGTTCAGCTTCAACTCGCCCACCGGCATGTGTCTCACCTGCGACGGCATGGGCACCAGATTCGATTTCACCCCCGACCTGCTCGTGCCCAGCCCGCGCAGATCGTTCTTGGGTCTGGCCATCCAACCCATGCGCACGCGCATCGGCCGCTGGCGGCGGCACATTTACGAAGCCGTCGCCCGGGAGGTCGGCTTCAAGCTCAACACTCCATGGAAGGACCTGCCGACCCGCGCCAAACGGGCCCTGTTGTATGGAACGGGTGACAAGCACCTGACATTCGAGTGGCGCTGGTCCGGCGGCGTCTGGCGCCACGGCGGCACTTTCGAAGGCGTCATCGCCGAGCTGCGCCAAAAACATCGAAAAGCCAAGTCCGCCTTCGTCCGGTCCTACTACGAGAAGTACATGCGCAAGTCGATGTGCTCCGACTGCAACGGCGCCCGACTCAACGCTCAGGCCCTCGCCGTCAAGCTGGGAGACCACCCCATACAGCAGGTGCTGGCCATGTCCATCTCCCAGGCCGCCGGCTTTTTCGATCGCCTTGAGCTAACACCCACCCAGCAATACATCGCCGATCAGGTGCTCAAGGAGATTTGCACCCGTCTGCGGTTCCTCATCGACGTCGGCCTGCACTACATCACTCTGGACCGTACCGCCCCGACGCTCTCGGGCGGCGAATCGCAGCGCATTCGATTAGCCTCGCAGATCGGCTCCGGCCTGGTCGGCGTTTTGTACATCCTGGACGAGCCCAGCATCGGCCTGCACGCCCGCGACAACCGCCGGTTATTGGACTCTTTGCAGCGTCTGCGGGACATGGGCAACACGGTGATCGTGGTGGAGCACGACGAGCAGACCATGCGCGCTGCCGACACCATCATCGATTTCGGTCCCGGCCCCGGCGTCAAGGGCGGCCACGTCGTCGCGACGGGGACCTTGGACGAGATTCGCAAATCGGAAAAATCCATCACCGGTCGCTATCTCGCGGGTAAAGATCGAATCGACGTTCCCACACAAAGACGACCGGTCGATCCGTCAACGAACCGGGTAAAACCGAGAACGTTGTCTTGCGGTGTCGCGTCTTCGTTTTGCGGTGTCGCGTGCGACACCACAAAACAAAGACGCGACACCGCTAAACGAAGAAATGTCAAAAGACCAAAACGGGGAAAACGATGATTATCGGTTTCCACCTGTCGTGGACGACCTACGGACACTGGTTCCCCAACGACCCACGTGGATCGTGGTCCCATGAGATTTGGAAACCCGATCTCGCGAAGGTCCGTCCCCTCGACAACGGTCACAAGATCGGTCAACGACGACCGGTGGCCAAGGCCGAATTGCAGGAGTTCCTCGACAGCGCCCGCGCGGAGCTGCGCTGGAAGACCGTCAACCTGAGCACGGAAGAGCGAGCTGTAGTCGCCGATGCGTTCCGCGAGGCCGCCCACGCGACCGGCCTCATCATCCGTGCTTGCGCCATCCTCTACAACCACGTGCACATCATCGTCGATCGACCGGTCGGGTCGTACGAACGCGTCGTGAATCGCCTCAAAGGACGATCGTCTCAGGCGATCCGTGCCTACCGAAACATCTCCCCCTCCCCCAACCGCCGCCACCGCGTCCCCATCTGGACGCGAGGCTACTGGTGTCGCTACATCGACAACCCAGAATACATGGAACATGCAATACGTTACGTACAGGAACATAACATGGAACAAAAACCATTCCACAGACAATTGCGGCCGGTAGGGCGGGCTTCGCCCGCCGATCAGAACCGCGAGTATGAACGAGCGGCAAGAAGGCAAGTCAAATGAACGCCAATGACAACGACACGGTCGAACAAGCGATGCGTCTGCGAAGGATGATCGCAGATCGATTGAAGAACATGACCCCACAGGAGCAGGATCGATTGATGCAGACCTACATGGCCCAGGCCCGCGGCCCCATCGGCAACGCCATGGTTCTGCGTCAAATGGCTGCGGCCATCGCCGGTGCACGCGAGGCGAACGAAACCCAGTTGCGGAATCCATCAGGAGAATCGAGTCGATGACGGATGATCCGCTGATCGACGTACTCAACGCCGCCGTCAAAGTGCTCGACGCGGAGGGCGTCCCTTACGCGGTAACGGGTTCCGTAGCCAGCAGTATTCTGGGCGAGCCGCTTAGCAGCATCGACGTCGACCTCGTCGTTCGAATGACCAGCAAGCAAGCCCGACGCGTCGCCGGAGCTCTCCCCCGGCGCTTTTACTGCACGGAGGAAATGCTCGTCGAAGCCGCAGCAAACGCTGGAATGGTCAATCTGATCGATCAAGAAACACGCTTCAAGGTCGATATTTCCGTCCTCGCCCATACTCCCTTTTTCGACAAAGTGATGACGCGCCGAGCGCCCATGAAGTTCGGTCCGGACGGCCCCTCTTTCTATGTCGTCAGCGCCGAGGACATTATCCTAATGAAGCTACTGTGGCGCAAGGACTCACGTTCGCAAAAGCAGTGGGAGAACGCCTTAGGCGTGGTTCGGGTCAGAGGTGCCGCACTCGACTGGAAGTACATGTTCCAACAGGCGGCCCAACTTGGCATCAGCGAGGATTTGGAAAAGCTAAGAGACGAAGGTGGGATCTGAATCGGTTGGCAGGGCTCTGCCTGCCGAGATCGAGGGTGATCTGCTGTCGACCATGGGACAAAAGCAGCACAGGCAACGAAACATCGCGTGGGCCAAGCCGGCGGCCGACGACAACGGCGACGTGCGGTGGCTCACCGTCGCTGGTGCGCGGCAGAACAACCTTAAGAACATCAACGTCGAAATCCCTCTGGGCCGCTTCGTCTGCGTCACCGGTGTTTCGGGCAGCGGCAAGAGCTCGCTGGTCAACGATATTCTGCGCCAGCAGCTTGCCCGGGACCTGAACGGTGCCGACAAGGTCGAACCCGGCGACCACGACGACATTCTCGGCAAAGAGCACCTCGACAAGCTGGTGGACATCGACCAGTCGCCCATCGGCCGCACACCGCGATCCAACCCGGCTCCTTACGTCAAAGTCTTCGACCTCATTCGCGATCTCTTCTCAAAGATGCCGGACTCAAAAGTCCGCGGCTACAAACCCGGCCGCTTCAGCTTCAACGTGCCCACAGGTGCTCGCGGCGGCGGCCGATGCGAAGCCTGCGAGGGCAACGGCGCCAACAAGATAGAGATGGACTTCCTGGCTGACATCTGGGTCACCTGCCCGGTATGCCAAAGCCACCGATTCAACCGTGAAACGTTACAGATTTTCTTCAAGGGCAAGACCATCGCCAACGTCCTGGACATGGACGTGGCCCAAGCGTTGGAACACTTCCAGTCCATCCCCAAGATCGCCCACATGCTCCAGACCTTGCACGACGTCGGCCTGGACTACATCAAGCTCGGCCAATCATCGACCACCCTTTCCGGCGGCGAAGCCCAGCGCATCAAGCTGGCCCGCGAGCTGGTCAAGAAATCCACCGGCCGCACCCTCTACCTCCTGGACGAGCCCACCACCGGCCTGCACTTCGATGACATAAAGCGCCTGCTCAGCGTCTTGCACGGCTTCGTTGACGCCGGCAACACTGTGTTGGTCGTCGAGCACAACCTGGACGTAGTCAAAACCGCCGATTGGATCATCGACCTGGGCCCCGAAGGCGGCGAAGAAGGCGGGCGCATAGTGGCCGAAGGCACACCGGAGGACGTGGCAAAGTCAAAAGCAAGCTACACCGGCCAAGCACTGCGACCGGTACTAACACAAGGCACGAAGGCACGTAGGCACGAAGGCACGAAGGGAATCCCCAATCGTCAATCCCCAATCGTCAATCGTCAATCGTCAATCGTCAATCCTCCCCCCCCCAGAAACGCATCCAACAAAATCACCGTCATAGGCGCCAGCCAACACAACCTAAAGAACATCAACGTCTCCATCCCCCGCCGTCGTTCGACGGTGTTCAGCGGCCCCTCGGGCAGCGGCAAGACCAGCCTGGCCCTGGACACCATCTACGCCGAAGGCCAGCGCCGCTACGTCGAATCATTGAGCTCCTACGCGCGGCAATTCCTGGGCCAGTTCCAGAAACCGCGAGTCGAACACATCGAAGGTCTGTCCCCGGCCATCGCCATCGAACGCAAAGCCGCCAGCAAATCACCCCGATCGACGGTCGGCACCGTCACCGAAATCTACGATTTCCTGCGCGTGCTTTGGGCCCGCATCGGCCAACCCCACTGCCCCCAGTGCAAAGTGCCCATCGGTACTCAAACCAGCGACGAAATCATCGAACGCATTCTCAGCCTGGAGGAGGGCGCCCGCGCCCTGCTACTTGCCCCCATCGACCGAACCGGTACGGAGTCTTATGAACAGCTCTTTGAGCGCGAGCGGGCCAACGGCTTCAAGCGCGTCCGCGTCGACGGCGACGTGCGCCTCCTCGACCAGCCCATCGACATCGACCACCGCAGCCGCCACAGGGTCGAGCTCGTCGTCGATCGCCTGGTCATCAAGCGCAGTCAGCGCTCCCGCATAGCCGACAGCGTGGAGCAGGCACTTGCTCTCGGCCGCGGCGTGATCTGGATTCAGACGGTTCCCAGCCCCAAGCGCCAGCGCGGGGTTTCTTACGACTCTTCGACCTCGAACACCGCTGATCAGAGCCGCGACTGTCAAGGAGCGGGCAAGCCGGCTGACGCGCTGCCATGCGCTGAATACCGTTTTTCGCAGATAAACTCCTGCGACCAATGCGGAACCAGCTACGACGAGCTGACTCCGCACCATTTCTCCTTCAACAGCCGCCTGGGTTGGTGTCCCTCCTGCGAAGGCCTGGGCACCCAGCGCGGCGCCGGCATCGCAGCCATCGTCCGTCGCCCGAGCCGATCCATCTTGGACGGCGCCCTGGTTGGTTGGGAAATGGCGCGATCCAACGACATGATGTCGGCGGCCCTGTGCGCCGTTGCCGGGCACGTCGGTTTCGACGTCGCGACACCCTGGTGCGAATTGGCTGAATCCCACCAGCTTTCCCTCTTGCAGGGTTGCGGCAACGATTGGATCGAAATGCCCTCAGACACCGGACGCAATGGCCACCGATGGAGCGGCCTGAGCTTTCGTTGGCGAGGCTTCTACCCGGCCATAGACAGCGCCACACGTTCCAGTTGGAAGTACCGCAGGCGACTCGAGGACCTGGTTACCGAGGTGCCCTGCACCACCTGCGCCGGTTCTCGCATCAAGCCCGAATCACGATTCGTCGAGCTCGGCGGGACACGCCTTGAAGACGTCTGCCGCATGCCGCTGGACCGGGCACTACAGTTCTTCAAGCGCCTCCGGCTGGAAAAACGCGAAAAACGCGTCGCCGGCGAGCTGCTGCACGAAATCACCTCGCGTATCCGTTTTCTGCTCGACGTCGGCTTGGACTATATCACGCTGCACCGCTCCGCCCCGACCTTGTCCGGCGGCGAATCGCAAAGGATTCGCCTGGCCTCGCAGATGGGCAGCGGCCTGACCGGCGTTCTTTACGTCCTTGACGAGCCCACCATCGGCCTGCACCCGCGCGACAACGCTCGTCTGATCAGCGCCCTCAACAAGCTTCGCGACCTGGGCAATACCCTGATCATCGTGGAGCACGATCGCGCCGTGATCGAACACGCCGACCACGTCATCGACTTCGGCCCCGGGGCCGGCGCTGACGGCGGCAGGATCGTCGCCCACGCGTCGCCCAAGGCGCTGCGTGCCAGGCGCGCGTCACTCACCGGCAAGTATTTGTCCGGCAAAGAGAACATCCCCGTCCCCTCAAATC
>JAZGDL010000151.1:0-3058 GCA_036477795.1 Phycisphaerae bacterium | reverse complement strand
AATTGCCGGCGCGCGAAGGCGATCGCCCAATCGATCTGCACGACACCGGCCAGAACCGGTTCCTGGTCGAAATGTCCATCGAAGTAGAACAAGTCCTCGGGCGGCCGGAGCTTTAGGGTCAGCGTGTCGTCGCCAGCTTCGCTCTCCAAGACCTGGGGCTCGGTCGGGCGACGGGTCTTCGGCTGCCAAAGTGCCTCGAGGGTAGATAGCGGTGTCTTACCACGGTCATCCTCTGGGATCTGCCGCAGGAAACGCCACTTTCGCGGCAGCGCGAGAGCGCTGACGTGGGGCCTTAGCGCGGCGCAAAGATACTCGCGCATCTGCCGTCTGCCGGTTTCCAACAGCCTCGACCACCCTTCGGGCGAGGGTTTGATCACCGCGGCCAAGGTATCGCGCCGCTCGCCATCGAGGTGCCACGGCAGCACGCGTGCTTGGCACACCTCCGGCAGCGCGGCGAGGCGGCGCTCGAGCTCGGAGAGCGAAACCCTTTGCTGCTCGATTTTAACGACCCGATCGGCTCGTCCATTCAAAATAAAGCGGTTCTTCGCGAGCAGACGGGCCTTGTCGCCGGTCCGGACCGGGTTTTGGTCGGGGTGATTGGGGGATTGGACCGCAAGGACACCGGTTTCATCATCGAGCGATAGCTCGACACCGGGAAAGGTCGTCCAGGGCTCAGGGTCGTCCGCACTCAAAACCGTGCGGTAGGCGATGCCTCCGGTCTCGGTGCTGCCGTAGACCTCGCGCACCGGCTCGCCGAGAACCGCATTGTAGCTTGCCGCCACCTCCGAAGGGAGCGGCCCGCCCGACGAGAATACCCTGGAAAGGCATGATGATAACTGCTCGAGGTCGAGCACCGGCAGGGCCCTTTTGAGGAACGCCGGGCTGGAGACCAGGATCCGGCCGCCTCCGGGTTCGAGGGCGGCGCTCAGGTCCTGGGGGTATCTGATGAGTGAGCTGGCGAAGACCCGTTTGCTGGCCAAAGGCCAAAGGACCCGAAACAGCAGCCCATAGATATGATGCGCCGGTACCGTGGCCAGAACCACGGCTTGGCTGGGTGGCGCAAAGGCTTGCTCCAACACCTCGATTTCCGACTCGAGACACCTTAGGGGCTTGCGGACGGGAAGTGGCTCCCCCGTCGTTCCGGAAGTATAAAGAATGATCTCCGAAGCAGCGCTGTCGAGCGGCCGAAAATCGGTTACCGTGTCGCCGGCCGCGTGCGCCGGCAGCCTGAGCACCCGCGCGCCCGCCACCTCGACTCCCGCACTGGCGACCACTCCCTCGACACCGGTGGCGAGTTCGTTCAAATGACCGCTCTGAAAGAGTGCAGGCAGCACCGCTTTGCAACCGGCCTGCAACACCGCGAACAATGCCACGGCGAGCTCGTAGGCATCCTCGCTCGCTACCAACCAGCTGCCACCCCTGCCGTCGGCGATGCGCGGTACCAGCGCACCCACGTCGTGTCGGAAATCGCCCCAGCTGCGCGTCTCGTTGACCCCGATGGCGAGCGTTTCCGCGGGATCACGGTGCGCGTTCAAGAGACGGGATATCGGAGTCAGGTTTTGGCTCATCGCGGCTACAAAACTGAGCAAATCGATCCAGAATGCCTCAAGTATCGCACCGAATCGCCGCCCAATGAAAGGTTGGAAGAAACCACCACATGCCGGCGCGACGCTATAACCCGTGACGGCCTTGTCAGACCAATGAAAGGGGACTTCAAGGCGCTCAGGGCAAGGATGCTTGGGCGATCGGATCGGGTTCCACCGGCGATCTTGCCTCGGGTGCCTTGTCGGTTCGGCCCTTTTAATCCATCATCGAGTTACAGCGACAACCTTAACCGGAAGACTCTGGACTTAGAGATCGCTCGGACGAGGTTTTATGGTGGAGAGCGAAATGCGGAGTTTGCTTCTGCTCATCTTGATGAGCGTTTTTATGAGTGGTTGCGCGATAGGAAACACCTACCGTTATGATCTCGGCGATGCCCAATTCAACCTCAATTCAGATAAAACCGTCGCAGTCACGACACTCGATCTGAGACCATATGTTCGTTCAGGCGATAAATCGCCAACATTTGTCGGGCTGATGCGGGGTGGGTTTGGCAATCCCTTTGATGTCCTGACCAGCAGCGGTCGGCCGTTGGCCGAAGACATGACGATCTCCATCGTCGAGGCGTTGAAAAAGAGCGATATCAAGGCGTTCGGGGTAACTGCCCCCGCCGGCGCCAACAGATCCGACACCCAAGACAGATTGCTACGGGAAGACGCGGATCGTTTCGTTTTGTTCCTTATTCTAGAGTGGAAGACCGATACCTTTTTCAACACAGGACTGATTCACAATGTGACTCTGCAGGTGCTGCACCGGGACGGATCTCGGGTTGCGGAAAAGACCCTTCAGGGCCGCGATAATCTTGGCGTGGCGGGTCTGCCGAAGGATGCTCGTGTCAAGGCAGAGAAAGCTTTTCGGGAAAAACTGGAAGCAATCTTTAACGATCCCGAGGTCGCTTCGGCGTTTCCGTAGCACTCGATGAAGTAAACCGGCATTTCTTGTGCCTGTGTTACCCCCGATGTTACCCGAAGCGCGTTATGTCCATACAAAAAAGCCGGTAACCCATTGGGTTACCGGCAAGTTTAAACAGGGAGGCTTCACGTCTGGGAGACGTGGGGTCCGGCTTCGAAGCAGGCGCTCCGCAACCGGACCGCAGATGCTGCAATGCAGCACCGAATATAACATAGGCTCTGGAAGCTAAATTTCCAGACCCAAAGGGGGCAAGCGAGCTATGCACTGAACGCATGGCTGGGGCGCGGGCGCGGGCGCCTAAAAGCGCGATTCGGCGACCATGCGCAACAGGAAGTCCCGGAACACCTGGATCCGCTTGGACGCCTTGAGCTCCTCGGGATAGACGAAGTAGGCGTCGAAGAGCGGCCCCTCGAGCTCGGGCAGGATCTGCACCAGATCGGTCAGGCCGTCGCCCATGAACTCGGGCAGGGCGCCCAGGCCGGCGCCCGATTGGACCGCGCGCAGGATCCCGTAAATGTTGTTGAGGGTGAGCGCGGGGCGGCGC
>JAZGDL010000150.1:0-6721 GCA_036477795.1 Phycisphaerae bacterium | reverse complement strand
TGCCTTCCCTGTGCCAAATGATTCCCTTTGACACACTCGCGAGTTCTTTCTTGGACTCCTGGGGGTAAAGACGGTTGTTGATTCGTGCCCGTTGGGAAACTTGTACGGCAACCCTTTGCCCCACGCGCGAGATGGCATCATAATGTCAGCATGCGCATGTCGTTCCCGAAGGCGCTCTTCTCCTCTCTGCTGATGGCGTCGCTGACCGGGGCGGCCTTGGCGCAGTCGGCCGAGTCTCTGCTGAACCAGGGTGAGCAGCTCTTCAATGCGGGGAACTTTGCTGCCGCCGCGGAGAAGTTCGAACAGGCCCGCCGGCAGGCGCCGGACAACCAAGTGGTGTGGCGGGCCCTCTTGCTGAGCTACTTGCAGGGAAAACGCGCTGATTGGGCTCGGGAGATTGGCGAGGAGGCCGTCCAGCGCTGGCCGCGCGACCCCCTACTGCAGCACTGGCTGGGACTGGCTTACTTCCAAACTCAACAGCACGAGAAGGCGGTTGAGCACCTCAGCCGCGCCGAAGAGTTGGACTCCGACGAGCCGACCATCCCCTTCGATCTGGCTCTGGTTTACGTGGCAAACAAACAATACCTGCCGGCGGCGGAAAGGCTGGAGCGTTCGATTCGGCTCCGGCCAGACCAGCCCATGGCCCACCTGCTTCTCGGCCGCGCCTACCACAACACTAACCGCACCATGGAGGCGATCCTGGAATTCGAGACCGCATTGCGCCTCCAGCCCAACATAGACCTCGGTCACTACCACCTCGGCTTTGCCTACGAGAGCCTCGGGGACAATGAACAAGCCATTGCCCACTACCGGAAGAACCTTGCGTTGGAACAGGAAAACCCTGGTTCAAAGAAACAGTCTTTTTTGGCTTACAGTATTATTTGGACAGCCGAGGTCTATTTCCGCCTCGGGCACGCGCTGCTGGCGACAGGGCAATACCAAGAATCCACCGTCCACCTCCGCCAAGCCGTTGAACTCGCACCGGACCGTGCTGAGGCCCACTACGACTTGGGTAAGGCGCTGCTTCAGCTCAGCGACGTCGAGCCGGCCTTTCACGCCTTGCAGCGGGCAGCCACGCTAAACCCTGAAAATTCAAGCACTTACTACCTGCTCGCCCGCGCTCTTCAGAGAATGGGCAAGAAAGGAGAAGCGAAAAAAGCCCGGGCTCGCTTTGCCGAACTCAAGAAGAAGGAAGAGAAAGAGGGCGGCATGGCCTACGGACCCCCTTAGTGCAACAACCCTTGCTGAATCCATTTCGGCTTCTTTCCCTCCCCCGGTTCGCCGCCGGGCGGGCGGGCGTCCTGCTGCTGGGCCTCTGCCTCTCGTGGACTGCTCCCCCCGATGGGATCGCCCAAGACACAGCTTCGGGCAACACCCCGGTGCAGTTCACCAACGTCACCCGCGAGGCCGGCATTGACTTTCACCTCACCTGTGGCACACCGGAGAAACTCTACATTATGGACGAGCTCTGCGGCGGCGTCGCTTGGCTCGACTACGACAACGACGGCTGGATGGACCTGCTGCTGATCAACGGCTCGACCCTCGAGCGGTTGCGCGAGGGTTCCAGTCCGCCCGCCCAGCTCTTTCGCAACCGGGGCGACGGCTCCTTCGAGGACGTCACGGGGAAGGCCGGAATCGACTTCCGCGGTTGGGGCATGGGCGTCGCCGTCGGCGACTATGACAACGACGGCTGGCCCGATGTCTACATCACCCATCTTCAAGGCGGCCGGCTCTACCGCAACCAGGGCAACGGGACGTTTCAGGACGTCACCCGCGAGGCCGGCGTGGATAATCGGGGCCGCTGGGGCACCAGCGCCGCCTTCGGCGATTACGACAACGACGGCGACCTCGACCTGTACGTCGCCAACTATGTCCGCCTCGACCTCGACAACCTGGCCGAGTTCGGCTCGTCGATCTTCTGTACCTATCGCGGCATCAAGGTGGCCTGCGGCCCCCGGGGCCTGGCCGGCGAGCGCGACCGCCTCTTCCGCAACAACGGCGACGGCACTTTTGCCGACGTCACCGAAACCCTGGGCATCGACCCCGACGAGTACTACGGTCTTGGCGTGCTGTGGTGGGACTACGACCTCGACGGCGATCCGGATGTCTATATCGCCAACGACTCCACCCCCAGCCTCCTCTACAGCAACAACGGTGACGGTACCTTCGAAGAGGTCGGGAGCATCACCGGCGTCGCCTACAGTGCCGACGGGCACGCGCAGGCCGGCATGGGCGTCGACTCGGCCGACTACGACAACGACGGCTGGCCCGATCTGGTCAAGACCAACTTCTCCGACGACGTCAACAACCTCTACCACAACGATGGCGACGGCTGGTTCAGCGACCTCGGGGGCGAGGCCGGCTACGCCCGCATCAGTGTGCGCTTGCTGGCCTTTGGAGTCCGCCTCTTTGACTACGACAACGACGGCTGGCTGGACATCTACATCGCCAATGGCCATGTGAACCCGCAGATGGACGACCATTCCTTCGGGGTCACCTACCGCCAGCGCGACCTCCTCTTTCACAACCTGAAAAGCGGCCGCTTTGAGGAGGTCAGCGAAAAAGTGGGGCTGGGGATGACGGCCGATTTCGTCGCCCGCGGCCTTGCCACCGCCGACTACGACAACGACGGCGACCTCGACCTGTTGATCACCAACCTGGAAAACTCCCCGGTTCTGCTGCGTAACGATGGCGGCAACCGCAACCACTGGCTACGGGTTCGTCTGATCGGGTCATCCTCCAACCGCGACGGCTTTGGGGCCCGCGTAAAGGTCGTGGCTGGAGGTCTAACCCAAACAGCCTACGCCCGCGCCGGCAGCAGCTACCTCTCCTCCCACGACCCGCGCCTAGTTTTCGGGCTTGGGGCCGCCGGGCAGGTCGACCTACTCGAAGTACGCTGGCCTTCCGGCAAGGTACAGACCATCCCCCGTATAGAGGGCAATCAGGAAGTGGTCGTTCGCGAACAAGACCTCATCAACTAGCCTTCTATCAGTCTGTTCCAGGGACTCCCGAAAGAGCTACTTCACCGGGCTAATGACTTTGGATGGAAGACAAGAAGCGGGCGGCGCCTCTTGCCTTCAAACTCAGAACGGATGAAAACTCTTCATGCGGCGCGGGCGAGAATGATGGTGACCAGCCCCACGAAGAAACAGATGAACATCAGTGCGATGAACTTGTTGGTTCCACTCGGGGCCTCTTTGAACTCCTTCCACACGAAGACACCCCACAGCGCCGCCACCATGGTGGCCCCCTGGCCAAGCCCGTAGGAGATGGCGAAACCAGCCTGGCCGGAGGCGATGATGCTGAAACTCATACCCACGCCCCAGATGAGCCCGCCCAAGACACCGATGAAGTGAGTGCCCAGACTCCCCTGGAAATAGGCGGAAAAAGAAACCGGCTCACCCACAAATGGCTTCTTCATGATGAAGGTATTGAAGATGAAATTGCTTACCAGCAGGCCGACGGAAAACACAAACACGGCCGCATAGGGCCCCATCTTCCCCGCTTCCGGGTTGGCGAAATCCGTCGACATGGAAGCAGCCACGAAGCGGTAGAAGAAGCCCATCAGTATTCCGCAGGCCACCGACAAGCCCAGTCCCTTCATGCTGAGGCCGGCGCCCTGACTCGGGAGTCGCCGGTATGCGACCGCATCCAGGATGATGGCCACGGTCACGAAACCTACCCCGGCAAACAGCAGAACGGGATTCCCCACTGGGCTGCCGAGGTAGTTGATTATCACGCCCAGCACCAGCGCCAAACCGATTCCCACCGGAAAGGCGACCGCCATCCCGGCGATGGCAATCGCCGCCACCAATAGGATATTGGCGGCATTGAAGATGACACCGCCCACAAAAGCCGAAAGAAGGCTGTCGCCACTCGCCTGGCCCAAATCTTGGAAGAAGCCTCTCCCGGCGGAGCCGATGCTTCCCAGGGTCAGGCCAAAAAGAAGCGAGAGAATAAGAACACCGATGGCGTAGTCCCAGTAGAAAAGCTCAAACCGCCAGTCTTTCTGGGCCAGCTTCTGGGTATTGGCCCACGACCCCCAGCAAAACATGGTGATGACACAGAAGACAATCGCCAAGGCATAACTTTCCAGGATAAACATGACACCTCCTGTTCGGATCAGGCTGATCGAGCAGCCCTGCCGGCGTCCCCGTTACGACTCTTCCACTCTTCTTCGAACTCTGCCCTGCTGGCAAGTGATTTCTGGGTGCCCACCTTGGTGGTGGAGAGGGCAGCATAAAGGTTGGCGCGACGCAGCGCCTCGCGCTCCGTCAACCCTTCCGCCAGGAACACCACGAAGCTGCCGATAAAAGCGTCACCGGCCCCGGTTGTGTCTTTGGTCTGCACCTTGAAGGCGGGAATAACTTCCATGCCGTCGCCGCCGGCGAGCAGACAGCCGTTTTCCCCCAGGGTAATGATGACCCGGCTCACACCTTGATCCAGGAAGAACCTGGCGCACTCCTTCGCCTGCTCCAAGTTCTGAACCGGGCGGCCAGCTATGGTTTCTGCCTCGCTCTCGTTGGGGATGAAGTAGTCGACCTGGGAAATCTGCTTCAGATCCAGGGGCTGGCCGGGAGCTGGGTTCAGGACGGAGCGGATGCCATTCTCTTTGGCGAATCGAATCGTGTAATACACGGTCTCCAACGGGATCTCGAGCTGCAGCACGATGCAGGCAGAGTGCTTGAGGACCGGGGCGGCGCGGTCGACGTCGGCCGGGCGCAGGGCGCCGTTCGCTCCCTTGACCACAATGATCCGATTCTGGCCGGAGGAGTCGACGAAGATGGGCGCCACCCCGCTTGCAACGCCCTCAGTGATGTGAACATGGGAGCTATCGATGCCGCAGTCGTCGAAATTCTTCACGGTTGCCGGCCCGAACAAGTCCTGCCCGACCCGGGCCACCATCGACACCTCTGCGCCACAAAGGCGCGCGGCGACGGCCTGGTTCGCTCCCTTGCCGCCGAAGCCCAGATCAAAGCTGTTGCCGAAGATGGTCTCCCCCGGCCGCGGAAAATCATCGGTGAAGATAGTCAGATCCACATTGGCGCTTCCAACTACAGCAATGCGCGGTGCGTCTGCCATGTCGCTCCCCCTCTAAGTCGACCGGAGCCAGATTCTGGTGAACTGCGCTTGCTGCCGGCCTAGTCCGTGCCCGGGACCGGCTTGGTTACCCGTTCCACGTACATACGGATAAACCGGTCCCACTCAAGGTCGTACTGTACTTGAATCTTTTGCGCCCCCTCCGCGCCGGGCCACAACCTCTTGCCGCCGACGGACACACCGTAATTGATCCCATGGTTGATGTCCACGTCTACGTAAAGCTCTTCTGTCTTGAATAGGTTGGGATCGATCAGGGCGGCCACAGCCAGTTGGTCATACATCAGCATGCGAAAGGGACGCTCAGGAAAGCGTTTCAAGAAGCCCTCCACCCTCTCTTTGACCAGACGGGTGAGTGAGAGCCCCAGCACAGCATGCTCACAACCATCAAGAGAAGCGTGATTCCGTAGGTCTCAGGTTGGTACATCTCGTTGCCCCTTCCCGAGCAACCATCCTTCTCTGGATGTAACTCGAGTCATGAGTCAAGGGTTGATCTGTGAAACTGCGTACTCGTACATGTCGCCGTCCCTCGTTCCAAAGATGGCAATCTGTTCACTGCCGTACGGCCAATCCACCCGTGCTGCAATCACGAAAGTGGCTGAGGTGGGAACAATCTCTATCAGTAGCGATTCTGTCTCACCCGCCTTGAGCACCGTTGATTGAACGGGCAAGTCGGCAATCTCGGCCCCATCAGCTTGCAGACTTACACGGGCTCGAGTGGCCCGCCTCCCGCAGTTCGTTACGTCGAGTCGGAAGATGTGCGAAGAGTCCTGCGTTTCCTCCGTGAAGTGCGCTGAGACCAGCAGCTGTGTTTCCAAGTCCACGCGCAGTGTTCTGTGAGAACCCATAGGGGCATAGAACGGAATCTGCATCTGGCCACCAGGCCCTGCTAGCTCGAGCGAGGCTTCTCCCCAGGCCGGCAAGACAATCTCAGCCCTGCCCGTAACTTCTCCGGTGCTGCCTCTTGCTTTCTCATTCCCCACTTTGATTTCGTATCCAGTTGAGCACGGCGTGCCAGCGCAGGTCGTCTGGATAGTGAGCCTTGGCGGGACCCCATAGCGACTCAGGGCCATCATCCAGAGCCCGTCGTGCAGGATGAATGTCTCTGCCGCTTGCCACGTATTCTCATACCGAAATCCTCGCGTAAACCCATTGACGATTGTTGGAGAGGACCACTGGAGTTCAGCGGTTAGCTGCTCTACGTATCTGCTTCCTGCGTTGGTAACGAATGAGGCAGGCTCGACAGGGTTCTCGGAGGGGGGGATCACTCGGTCACCAGGGAATCCATGGTTTAGTCCTGCGAGCCACTGCAGACTTGCCGTGACCGTAGGCTCCCAGGCGGCCGAAGGAAACAGTTCGGCTAGCCGCAGGCTGCTGTACGCAACACGGCTGAAGTGCGAAGTCCGACAGGACTCAAACGGCACGAGATCGCTGATAGCCCGTCCAACATTGTCCCAAGGAGTGATATTGAAAACATTTTGCCTGGGGATCTCCTGATAGAGGTGCACGCCATGGGCGAGCAATCGGTGAATCCAGCGCAGCCACTCCGGATGGTCCGGAGCAAGCTCGACAAGGTCCATCAGCCCCTCGTTGTACGGAAGGGCTTCTAGGCTTCTCTCACCTG
>JAZGDL010000015.1:0-2577 GCA_036477795.1 Phycisphaerae bacterium | reverse complement strand
GGAGCTTGCGACCACCCTCGCAGGATCCGGCGCGTCATCGCCATACGAAAGGCGCCCCTTGAGAAGTCAAACAAAAAACGCGGCGCCCACGGGAAAGGTGCCTTGACTTCTCACTTCATATAGGTGCCCTACCTGGCTCCGACACATACGGGAAGCGCAGTCGCGCCCCCACGCTTCAGTTGCCGACTCTCAACTTTCGGCATGGGGTGACGCGACGGGCGTCAATCAGGCGGTCTGTTCACTCGATTGCATTGGCTTGCACTTCCGGTGCGGCGCGGCGCTCCGCGGGCGAGACATAGTGGGTCACCTTCCGCGTGTGCCACGCCCGGCCGTCGAACGTCGTGTGAGAGGCTGAGGACTTGTAGAAATCGATCCTGTTCGCTACCGGCGACAGCTTTCCCAGCATTGCGGCGATCTTGGAGACCACCTGCTGGATCTCCGGATCCGGAATGGCCATAGTGGCCATCCCAGCGATCCCCGAAACCATTCCGATGGCCATGGCCAGTTCTTGCCCCAGCCGGCGCTGGTCGGTCAGCGAAACGCTCGCAAATGATCCGTCCGGCACAATGGCCTCGCTCATCAGCCGATCGTTCTCTCGGATACTCGGATGCGCCCCCCGGGCGGTCTCCAGACACGCCGCGGCTGCGTCGGCTGAGGTGGCGAATACCAGGTGACCGTCGGTGACACCCCAAACGGCCGGCTCCGGCGACATCATCAGGTACACGTTCTGAAACCCCTCCAGGCGCTGGTCTTCGCTGGGCGACGTGCGCACGCTCATCATCGCCAGCATGGGGTTCTTGGTCGCAAGCTGTTTTAGCAGCTTGGTCGCGCCCTCGATCGCCGCCCCTACCTTCTCGCGCGCGGCGGCTTCGTCGTTGACTTTGATCAGCAGCACCGATCCGCCATCGTCGGCGAGAGTCACGTTTACAATCTCACCGCTGAACCAGTCGAGGAGGTCCTTGCGAAGGTCGAACCCGATGTTCTTCTGAATCTGCGACCATTGCTCGAGCAGCTTCTCTCCCGCCGGCCCCACATCTCGGAGCGTATCCTCGAGAAACGTATACAGCTCTCCGAGATCGATCCCTCCATTCACCGAGAACGACTCGGTTTCGGCGGGCAGATAACGATCGAATTTGGTGAGCTGAGGTTGTTTCCCGAACACCGAGTAGATAGGCCGGCGCTCCGCATCCGCAACCAGACTGGCGATCGATTCCGCCCGGGTCGCGTATTCGTCGGTGAAGTGCACGGTGGCTACATAGTCCAGAACCCCCACCGCGTTCATCACGCGGCTGGTGAGTCTGGTCGCGACCGTCGCCCAATCCACCTCGTCGCGGGCCCCCGCCTCGGCCGCCTTGCTGGTCGCCGCCGCCAGCGCCGCCCGGTAGCGGTCGTGCCCGCGGATGATCTCCAGGTCCGGGTCGCGGGCGATGTGCTGCGGGCTGTAGAACCCGCCGTCGACCGCCTTCTCCAGGTAGTCGAGCGCTGCGCCCTTATCTTCCGTAAGCGCGTGGAAGCACGCCAGATAGTACAACACCCGCGAGTCG
The DNA here is from genome assembly GCA_036477795.1 of Phycisphaerae bacterium. Taxonomy (GTDB): domain Bacteria; phylum Planctomycetota; class Phycisphaerae; order UBA1845; family UBA1845; genus JAZGDL01. Next base: position 1,033 of record JAZGDL010000015.1, on the reverse strand, counting down.
TTCGGCGCCATGAAGTGCGCCTCGCGCACCAGCTTGAGACCCTGTGCGTAGTCCTGATCGTCATAGACGCTCCACGCCTGCTTGCAGAGTTCGTAGGCTTCACCGCTCTTGGTGGAGTTGATGACCACGTCCTGGACCGACGGTTGCGCGACTTTCCGTGCGGCCTTGACGACAATCTGCTCGTAGCGCGGGTCGTCGCGCAGACTGGTGAGATCGCTGTCACCGGTGATCTTGCCCGGCGCGTGGAACCCGCCTTCGACGGCTTTGTCCAGCCAATCGAGCGCCTCGCCCGGTTTGTCCGACAGGGCGCTGAAGCAGGCCACGTTGTACATCACCACCGAATCCCTCGGTTCTGCATCGTGGGCCTGCTTGATCAGCGCCAGTGCCTCCTTCATGTCACCGTTGTTGTAGGCGGCCATCGCCCGGCCGGACAGTTCGTTGGCCTCATCGCTCATTCCCCGGTTCTCGATCGCGTCACCTTGCGATGCCATTTCCGCGAACACCGTCTCCATGATGTCCCCGATCGGCGTCAGCAACGCCTGCATGTCGAAGAACTCCATGCCGTCCTCCGGCGGCGGGAGCTTCTTGAACGCGGATTGAAAGCGCCCCTGGTTGGCCAGTGATTTCTTTGATCCGTCGCCGGCGAGCAGCCCCACCACGTCACCGAGCATATCCTTGCCCAGGACGATGAACACCACGTCGTCACGCTGCCCAATGGCCAGAGTCACCGGCAGCGATGCCGGCTCCGGGCCCGGTGCCTCTGCCGACGCCACCGCGGACTCGTCCAGCAGGATGTTCTTGAGCACCCGCACTTGCGTCGTTTGTCCAGCCAGGCCGGTCGGTTTCGCAAAATCATCCGCGGGGGCGGTGTCATTCTCCCCGGCCACCAATCGAAGCTGCAGCCGCGGCGCCGCCAGTGGCTTGGCACGGGTGCCCGACGCGGCTGCGTTGATCAACGCGGCGATCTTCTTCGCTTCCGTCGACGTGAAGTGGCCGGTTAGCACCGCCTTTTCACCCATTGAAGCCTTGATCT
>JAZGDL010000149.1:0-3321 GCA_036477795.1 Phycisphaerae bacterium | reverse complement strand
GCCCAGTCCACGGCGCTTCTCCTCGAACCAGGCGTCAGAAGTTTTTTCCGAGCATTTCCTTCAGCGTCGAGTTGTCCAACATCTGCTCCGCCAGCAGCTTCTTGAGCTTGCGGTTCTCCTCTTCGAGCACCTTCAACTTGCGGGCCTCGGACACCTCCATGCCGCCATACTTCGAGCGCCATTTGTAGAACGTTGCATCGCTGATGCCGTGCCGGCGACACAGATCCGCCGCCGACATGCCAGCCTGGTGCTCCTTCAATATTCCGATGATCTGCTCTTCGCTAAACCGACTGCGCTTCATCGTCCGTCTCCTCTTGCGGAAAACAGACTAACCTTGAAACGGGGACATTTCAGGGGAGCAGGTCACGCTTTACCGCCGCAAGGTCGCCGAACTGCAGCGAGCGCTCGAGGATCCTTCACTCCGGGATGAAGCCCTGACCATCCTTCGAAGCCTCATCGATCACGTGGAAATCACGCCCGCCGATTCGGGCTTCGAGGTCGATTTCGTCGGCGAGATTACCAACATGATCAAGGTTCCTGGCGGCAAAGACGCACAGAATCTGGGACATTATGCAATTTCGGTAAAGCGGGTAGCGGGGGCCCGCAACCGCCTTTATTTGCTCATTTTCGCTCGAGGTCTCCCGGTCGTCTCAGGGCAAGTTACACGGGCCCGCAACCGCCCTTATTTGCTCCTCTTCGCACCAAATCTGCCCCTGATCGCGGGTTAGTTGCGCGGGCCCGTAACTTCCGACGGTTGACTCTTGAGACGTGGGTCTGACGCCGAAAATAGGGCTGCCCCAACGCTCCGATGGCGGCTATATGACTTTCGGGCCGCGAATTTGTCGTGGCGGGTCTTCGGCGCATCGACGGCCTGCGGCACTTTAAGTCCTTGTCGACGAACGACCGGATCAGTTTCGCGCTTCCGCGGCTTTTACATCGAGGGACCAGACGCCGGCAAGCGCGAGATCTACCAGACGCGCCTTCTCGAAGTACTGCGTTGCGCGCTTGATCGGTGCGTAGATATCGTCGGCCGCGTTCAGTATCGGTACAGGCTAATCCACCAGCGGCAGCCGCGACAGCAGATCGTGCCCGAGGGCAGTTTCCGTGGCCCAACCTACGAATCTCGCGGCCCCAGAAGTGCGCACTCGCGCAAGCCTCCATCGCCACCACACATCTTGGCACTGAAGCGGAAAAGGCCAAAACCCTCAGCCGCGTCAACTTGCGGCTGAACACCATCGAACCGTCGGCCCGTGAACATGGAAAACGTTTTTCGCCAGATCCAACCCGATAATTCTAACTTCACTCATGGACGCCTCCTTGTTGTGGTTTCCGTAACACCACCACTTTGGCACAGACGATGCCGTCGGGGGGCGTCCACTCCATCGCTTACGATCAAACAAACGGGCCCCGGCCAGAGGGTAATTTCAAATCGGCGTGGCTCGCAACCAGCGCGGCTTGCCGCTTCAAGCAATGGCCGCAACCGCCAATTCAAATCCCGCCTAAAGATTTGAACCCACGATCAACTGAACAGGGATCACTGAGCAAAACCACCTTCCGTGTCTTGCTCGCCGTAACGGCGGACCGCCGCCCTTGCCTGGATTCGATCACATCATATCGAGTCGCCCGGCCGTGTCACTTCAAAGGCGAACCGGAACCGTGGCAAGTCCTCACCCGGATGGTCATCTGCGAAGGTGAGTTGCGGGATGCGGAAGTTCCTCGGGCGCCGCTCCTTCCCCTTGTAGATGGCCGGGTAGAGATCGATGAAATGCCAGCCCGGCTCCCCCGTCGCGTACAGGTAGATTTCGACATCACCCCGACTGTTAAAGCCGCAAGAGTAACCGATGTAGCCGTTGTCGTAGACGACCGTGTAAATGTTAGCCGTCTCGGTCCAACCCACACCCTGCAGGCGGATCGCGAACTTCGTACCCGGGGGCCCACGGTTCACATCGAGTGGCAACGCTGACGGGGCAATCCAGTGCGTTCCCCGTTTTTCCGTGGCGCCATTTTCCACCCAGAGGCCGTGGGCGCCCCCGAGATCATTTGGCACCCTGAAGCTGAACTCGATGTTTCCAGTGGCGTCCGCCTTCCCTTTCGCGACGACCCATGAGCTTTCCTCCCAACCCGTTCCGCTTACGCGGTTCCCGGTCACGGAAGTCCAGTTTAGCGGATAGATCTTACCTGGTTCGAAACCGCTGCCGCGAACGACGATCGACTCTTCCACCTTGGAGAAAGCACGAGAGGCGACAAGTTCGCCGGATTCAGGAAGGTTGCCGACGGCCGTCTGCACTTGCTGCTCGGGAGGCGGTGGAAGAATGGGCGCCCCCTCCGTGATCGTGAAGGGCAGCACAAAGGTCGGCCGGTCGGGCTGGGGTGATTGCTGCATGTTCCTGTAGGGGAACGTGAATTCACCATGCAAAAGCTCCACCATGTGAACACCTGGCTGGCCGGTCGCCGGAATGGTGAAATTCGCGGAACCACCGGTCGTAACCGATGAGATCCAACCGGTGAATTTATTGTCGTAAAGCAGGGTCCAGCTGTTTTGCAGCTGCCGCCAGCCAATACCCTTGATATTGACGGTGATTGGCGCGCCCACGGGCCCGTTTGCCGGCGTGAGTGTCGCCGTCATATCGATTTGGAACCCGACCTGCGTGAACAGCCGGTTTCCCTGTTGCAAAACGATGTCATGCAAAAAACCGAAATCTTCGGGCGCAACAAAAGTCGCCGTGAGGCTCCCTGCTCCGTCGGACCTTATCGTGGCGATCTCATATGCGACCGGCTGATACTCCCGGCCATGATACTCCGCGCCTTCGACTTTCCAGCGGCCCGTCACCGTCCGCCAGACGAGCTGAAAGTCCTGATCGGCCGGCAAACCCTCCGCGGCAATCTTGACCAGAGTCCCGACAGGGCCTCGGTACGGAGCAACGGCCAAGCGGCCGACATAGCCGCCAGACGGTTCCGCAAGCGGAACCTCGGGACCGAGATCGGCGGCGAGCGGCGGCCCCGCGGCCTCGGCATTGAAAGCAAACGATAGTACGACGAACACTGCTCCAATTCCGGCGAGAAACCGCCGTCCACTGTCGATAAACATGACCGATCCTCCTTTCTAGCGTGTCCGCCTATTTCACGAACTCGACGTCACCCTCGATGATCGCCAGTTGCGACAACCCCACCACGCAGGGCTCCCACGTATGCTTCTGACCGTCGAGGTCGGTGGCGACCACCTTGTAGGAGAGGGTTCCGGTGGGATAGTCCGCCGGAATGGCCCAGGAGACCGACCAGAAGGTGTCGGTCGGATTACGCCTTGGATGCGTGCCGAAGTGC
>JAZGDL010000148.1:0-21267 GCA_036477795.1 Phycisphaerae bacterium | reverse complement strand
GGCCCAGCTCGAAGCAAAGGGCCACCTCCTGAATCTCCGCCGGCTTGAGCGCGTTGGAAATCAGAATCTGCGATGACTCGTTCCAACGAACGATGTCGATCTTCTCGCCGCCCAGTTCATCAACGATATTACGGATGCGACTCCCGCGAACGCCGACGCACGCCCCCACCGCGTCGACTCTTGAATCGATGCTGGCCACCGCCACCTTGGTTCGATAGCCCGCCTCACGGGCCAGAGCACGGATCTCGATAGTCCGCTCCGACACCTCCGGGACCTCGACTTCAAACAGCCGGCGAATGTAGTCCGGATGAGTCCGGGTCAGGGCAATCCGCACTTGATAAGGAGATTCGCGAACGTCCAGAATCATCGCCCGAATCCGCTCGCCGGGATGATGGCTCTCGCCCGGAATCTGCTCACTCCTTGGCAGGTAACCCTCCGCCCGGCCCATGTTGACGATCAACGCCCCGCCCTCAAATCGTGAAACCGTACTGGTCACGATGGTGCCGACCTTCTGCGAAAACTCCTCGAAGACGCTGCTGCGCTCCGCCTCCCGGATCCGCTGAATCATCACCTGTTTGGCGGTCTGGGCCGCGATCCGACCCAGCGTTTTCATATCCACCGGTTCACCGTTGACCGTCGCCTCGATCTCGCCGGTGACCCGATCGATCTTCACGTAGACGCCGTCCTCCACGCCGTAGGCCTTTCGCGCCGCCGATACCATGGCGGTCTCGATGTCTTCAAACACCAGGTCCTTGTCAATGTTCTTGTCGCGGCTGATCGAATCGACCAGACGTAGAAAATCTAGACTATTCATTTTGCTCGGCTGCTCCTTGCACCGGGCGCGCCTTTCAGGCAAACACACACGACTCTGTCACATATCTCCCACCGGCAACAAACCCGCCGGCAAACAAAAATGTGGGCGCCAAGAGCAGTCCCACATTCTCCACAAACACTCGACTGGCCTCCAAGTACGTCGCTCAGCGCATCGCACGCCTCCGACTCACTCGCCGACCGGCATCACGCCGCCCCGCCCTACTCCGGGCCGAGTTCGGTCGTTCAGCCTTCAACACCGCACGCGCCCGCACCCATGTTTGCACCCGACGGTCCGACCTCAAACAGCGCGATGCCCTCAACGTCAAACATCGCCCAGGCCTCCCCACCGTCGATCACAGCGCTGCTCGCGGCATTGCTCACAGCCACTTTCGCGACCACTTCCTGCCCGCAACGCGTACGCGAATACACGTTCACATGATCACCCAGCGACTCGGTTGTGCTCACACGAACCGCAATCGCCGCGTCATCCTTGTCTGACCGGGCGTCGCCATTGCCCAACGAAGGGCCGCCCACAATCGACACCCGCTCGGGCCTGATGCCCAGCACAATCGGGCCGCCCAAGCACCGGGAGACCAGCGCCTGCAAAGCATCCGGGACAGCTATCCGGCCGCCGCCGCATTCAAACGCGACCCGGCCGTTGGCCCCGGCCAGCCGGCCTTCAAGGAAATTCATCGGAGGCGCCCCGAGAAATCCTGCGACAAATCGATTGGCAGGACGCTCGAAAACCTCCAACGGACGTCCGATCTGCTGGACGGCGCCGTCCCGCATCACCACAAGGCGGTCGCCCAACGCCATCGCCTCGTTCTGATCGTGCGTCACATACAGCGCCGTCATTCCCAACTCGCGCTGCATCCGCTTCAATTCCACCCGCATCTGCACGCGAAGCCGGGCGTCAAGATTCGCCAGCGGCTCGTCGAAAAGGCACAGCCCAGGCCGACGCACAACCGCCCGCCCAAACGCCACCCGTTGCTGCTGGCCCCCCGACAGGGCGTGCGGCTTACGGTCCAGAAGGTCCTCGATGCCCAGAAAGCCGACGACCTCCGCCACACGCCGCTGGATCTCCGGCTTGGGCGTTCTCCGCATCTTCAGGCCGAACGCCAGATTCGCCTGCACCGTCAAATGCGGATACAAGGCGTAGTCTTGAAACACCATCGCGACGTCCCGTTCCCGGGGGGCAACCTCATTGACGATTCGCCCATCGATCTCGATGGTGCCGCTGGACAAGCGCTCCAGACCGGCCACCAGCCGCAACGTAGTCGTCTTCCCGCAGCCCGAAGGGCCGAGGAGAACCACCAACTCACCGTCAGCAACGCTCAGCGTCACACTGTCTACCGCGACGACTCGGTTACGCCTACCGCCGAAGACTTTCGTGACGTTCGTAAGAGTCACAATAGCCATCGCGGCGCGCACTCCGCATCATTGGCCGCACGATCCGCGCCGCCAGTCGAACAGATGCAACCAAGATTATAATTGTCCCCGAATCCCTGTCAAACAAACACTTTATAACGGCAAGTAAGCTGGTGCTTTCTATACTCAGATACAGGTTTAATAGTGAATGGTGAAGGTTGACAGTAGGTTGAAAGCTGAAGGTTGAAGGTTGATAGTAAGGGTCTTGGAACCTTTAACCTTGAACCTTCCGACCTTCAACCTTCGCAACGTGCTGTTTGGCGCCCGTCAACTGGGGCGGATGCGACCGGTGTCCCGACCAACCATCTTTCTCTTACTTGCTGCCGCTTTGCCTTTCACGGCGGGCGGGCTGGTGCTGGGCGGCGGCGACGTTTCTCAAAGCGATCTTTCCCAAACGCTAGTCGATTACTTCAACGAGACCGACCCCAGCCAACGTGCCAAACTCGTCGCTGCCGTCGAATCAGCCGCCCAGGGCTCCTTCGAAAGAGTGAAAGGAGTCCTCAGGGAGCTTCGACTGTGGTCCGAAGTGGACGGGCGTGAGAGCATAATAGACCTCGATACCGAACCGGGGCATCGGACTCGCCTGCGTGTCACGACGCCGAAAGATTACGACGTAGCGCTACCCTATCCGTTGATCCTGGTCATTGCTTGCAGCTCATCCGACGAACCGGGCTCACTGGATCAGGATTGGCTCGATTCGCTACCGCCGGCGTTCGTCGTCGCCCGGGTGGAAACGGCTCACTGTGCAGATTTTCACACCCCGCCAAGAGAAGCGGGTTCTCCCCGTCGTTGGCTGCGCCTGCTGCGCCGCCGCTTTCATCTTAATGCCGACCGCACCTATCTCTACGGCAGCGGACGCAACGGCGACGCCGCCTTCATGCTTGCCTTGATGTACAGCGATCTGTTTGCCGGGGTGATCGTCCGCGAGGGAACGCTGGACCTGCCTTATCGAAAGGAGCTTCAACAGATCCTCTTGCCCAATGTCCGCCACACGCCGGTGCATCTCATCTGGACCCGCCCCGATATTCCGCCCGACACCTTGTTGAAAGGCCGGCAAATACAAGTAGCGGTGGCCAATCAATCGATCGTCAAGTTTGCCGAGCGGGAAGGCCTTCCCATCACCAAAACTGTTCTGAGCGAATCATCCTCCGCCGACCCCAAGGCATGGGTCCACATGCTTGAGCTCAAGCGCGAACCGCTGGGGAGCGATGTTGAACATTGGTTTCGCTTTCCGGCCCACGGGCAGGCCCGCTGGCTGCGGCAGGCCGGCTTTGCAGAGCCGCTCTGGCATGGCGACCAGATTGACATCCAGGCCCAACATGCTGCCGACCAGGGGGCGTTCATCAACAAGGTCTTGCGGTCCAAGCTTGTTCGCCTGAACGGTGAAATCGACGGCCAGTCCATCATCATCCATTCGTCCCGTTGCGAATCGGTCGAGTTGCTGCTGAACGCCTCAACCATGGACTTTTCGCAGCCCATCCACATCAACTACAACGGCAAACGCCGGTTCTCCGGCATGGTCAAGCCGGGTATCGCAACATTGCTCGAATCCGCCTACGAAACCTGGGACTTTCAACACCCCGCCTATGTTCGTCTGAGGATCGGCAAACGGGGCCGCGTGCTGCCGTTCTAAGGGTGGGTGGCCCACCTCGTTTCGAGGTGGGGGACACGATGATCCACGCGGCAACGTCGGACCTTGGTGCTGGTGCGAGAATCCTTTCTCGCACCCATCTGTGGGACAGGCTTTCCAGCCTGTCATTTGACCGGCTGGAAAGCCGGTCCCACACCGCCAGGAGGGGGGACCGAGAAGGGGTTTTAATAAGGGTCCAGCGTGACCTTGCGCTGGCGGCCTAAGTGCCCAATACCCGTGTCTGTACATTCGCCGCAAAGTTGCCCGAACCGCGGGCTCCGCTGTAGAATGCTCCCGCCATGGCAAGACTCCGTTACTTCGACGATCACCATGTGCTGCGAACCTGCCACCTCGGTCAGGACAAGCTCATCATCGGCCGCGTCGAGTCCTGCCATCTGGTGGTGGTTGACGATCTGATCTCGCGCGAGCACGCCCGCGTCGATCGCGACCCCGACGGCCGCTACCGCATACGCGACCTGGGCAGCCGCAACAAGACCTTCGTCAACGGGCAGCAGATCAACGAGACCTTGCTGACCCACGGCGACATGGTGCGTATCGGCCATCGGGTGTTCGAGTACATCGAGGATGCCCTGAACGACGAAGCCCTGGACCTTTCCTTCATCACCCCCGACCGCAACGATCCACCGGGAACGGAATGGGTCAAAATCAAGTCACCCGTAACGCTTCCGCTGTCGCGTTACGGCGAGCTGGCGGTGTTGGGTACGGATGCGGGGTACCCCGCGCGTGCCGAAGATGTCGCCTCGGCTGCTTTGGGCCGTTTGTTGTTGGTCATGGGGGCGGACCGTGGCTTCGTCGCCCTGCGGGGTGAATCCAGCAAAAGTTTGCAGCCGGTCGCCCACCGTGGCCTGGGCGCCGCGCGGGCTGAGGCACGCGGCTCGGGTGTCGCCCGTATGCCGGTGAGCCAGACGTTCGTATACTCCGCGCTTCTTCAGGCCGTCGCAGGCCGCTATCCGCAAAAAGCCGGGCAGATCGACGCCAAGTCCGGCTTCGCCGCCACCGCCCTGATCGCGCCCTTGCTCTACAACAAAGACGTTGTCGGCGTGGTCTACCTGGACCTGCCCAGCTCGGCCCAGCCGTTTCCCGCGTCGGCTGTTGCTGAAATCGCGGCGGCCGGTGCCCACATCGGGGCGTTGATGGCCGACGCGTCGCAACGCCTGGTTTCCGCCGAGTCCGCCCTGGGGCCGGCATGGTCCGCCACGCTCCGCCGCATGCAACTGGCCATGACCGTCCCGCCCACCAGCAGCAAGTCGTTCCAGGTGTCGGTCAAGCTGCTGGCCGGGCGCGCTCGATGTGGGGATTTCTGCGACATCGTCCATGTAAGCGAGGAACGCGTGTTCGTCCTTGTTCTTGACGCGGGCGGTGCGGGGGTCGCCGGATTCGTGCAGGCCGGCGGGATTCGAACAGCCGTCCGCACCGCTCTGACCGTTGAAGGCGGAACGTCAGAGCCCCAAGCGCCAGCGCCGGGTTCCCGGTTGGATATAGCTGCCATTATGTCCGCCATCAACCGCACCATGACCGCGCGGCAGGCCCGACAACTGGTGACCTGCACGCTGGTCGATATCGATCTGTCGGGCGGTCAGATCCACTACGTCAACGCCGGCGGCCCGCCACCCTTGATGCTGGTGGGGCAGGGACGCATGGTGACACTCGATCAGCCGGCGCTGGTCCTGGGCATCGACCCCAACTACGGTTACGAAGCGTCCGCGGTGGACTTGCCGTCCTCTTTCCGGCTCATCTGCCACACCGACGGCCTGCCGGAGATGGCCAACGCCGCCGGCGAGGCACTGGGATCACAGCGGCTGCACGATCTGTTGCTGGAGAAGGACCTGTTCGGCACACCGGCTGAGATCATTCAGCGCATCGTCGACGCCTGCGAGCGGCATCGAGCCAACTTCCCCATAAGTGACGACGCATTGATCGCGGTGATCAGCCACTGAAGAGTGAAATAGAAGGCACGAAGGCACGAAGGCACGGAGGCACGAAGGGACTGAGGGGCTGAGGGGCCGAGGACAATGAGAGTGACGATTGGGGATTGGGGATTGCGGATTGACGATTGCGGATTGACGATTAGGTGGGTGGCCCATGTCCTTTGGACATGGGGGATGCGATGATGTACGCTCAGGTGAAGCGCTCGACGATCATCGGCTCCCCCACCTCCAAAGGAGGTGGGCCACCCCCTTCGTGTCTCTCTCCCTCCCCTATGTCCCTATGTCCCTATGTCCCTTCTTTCCCCTCCGTGCCTTCGTGCCCTTCTTCCCCTCCGTGCCTTCGTGCCTTTCTTCTACGGATGAGCTCACCATGATCGCCGCCGTCGATTCCGAAGCCAAAGTCCTCCTCAAGCTGCTCGACAAGAAAGTGATGACGCGATCGGCCCTTGACGCCCTGTTGATGGAGAGCGCCCTCACCGGACTGCCCCCCATTGAGATGCTGCTGGCCAACGACGTCATCAGTGACGCCGACGCCGGCCAGGCCTACGCCGAGCTGCACGGACAGCGATACCTGGACTTGAGCCGCCGCCGGCCGTCGGTGCCCTGGGTGCTGTCGCTGCCGGAGAACGTATCCCGACGCAAGCAGTGTATCGTGTTCGGCGAGGTCAGTGGGCAACTGGTGGTAGCCGTCGCCGACCCGGTCGACGCCAGCGTCCGGGCCGCCCTGGCGGAGCAGTACGATCGGCCCATCCAGTTCGTGGTCAGTCCCCGGTTTCAGATCGCCGAGATGCAGGACGAAATCTACGGTGATGCCAGGGAAAAGGGGGCCCGGATGGTGGAGATGGCGCCGGTTGCCCGCGCCGCCGCCCAGGTCACCACGACCGGTCTGAACATGGTCGAGCAGCTCGACAGTATTATCGACGAAGCCGTCGACCGCCGGGCCAGCGACATTCACATCGAACCCGAAGCCGACCGCCTGCGCATCCGTTTGCGAATTGACGGCAGGATGATCGAGGCGCGGGCCTTTCCGCTGGAGGCCATGCCGGCGATGATCTCCCGCGTCAAGGTGCTGTGCTTGCTGGACATCACCGAGAGACGCAAACCTCAGGACGGCCGCTTCACCCAGACCAGCTTCGAGCAGGAGATCGACATTCGTGTAGCCGTCATCCCCACCGTCAACGGCGAACGCGTCACCATGCGTCTGCTGAACATGGATCGCTCCCAGGTCACGCTCGAGAGGCTGGGCATGGAGCTGGAGACCAGGCAGGCCTTTGAGCGGTTGATCCACCGGCCGCACGGCATCATCCTCATCAGTGGGCCCACCGGAAGCGGCAAGAGCACTACCATGTACGCCGCCCTGCAGCAGATCAACTCCATCGAGCAGCACATCATCACCGTCGAGAATCCGGTGGAGTATCACATCCCGGGGGTCAATCAGGTGCAGGTGGACCACGAATACGGAGTCACCTTCGCCTCCGCCCTGCGCAGCATCTTACGCCATGACCCGGACGTCATCATGGTGGGCGAGATCCGCGACGAGGAGACCGCCCACTTGGCCCTGGAGGCTTCGCTCACCGGGCACCTGGTCTTCGCCACGCTGCACACCAATTCCGCCACCGGCTCGCTCACTCGATTGCTGGACATGGGCTGCGAGCCGTACCTGGTAGCCAGTGCCATCATCGGCGTGATGGCCCAGCGCCTGGTGCGACGCATCTGCCAGAATTGCAAGAAGGCTTACCCCGCCAACCCCACCGAACGGGCTCTGCTCGACGTACCAGCCGAGCGCGAATCGGTCGAGATATATCGTGGCGCCGGTTGCTCGCGTTGTGCCCGCGCGGGTTACTACGACCGCATCGGCCTTTACGAATACGTCCCCTTCGACCCCGGCCTCTCCGAACTGGTCATGGGAAAAGCCTCCACTGAAACTCTCGAGGAATACGCCGTCAGCCACGGCGCCACCACCCTGCGCCACGACGCCATGCAAAAAGTCCTCCACGGCCTGACCACCCTCGAAGAGGCCATGCGCGTCACCGTCGCAGAGGTATAACTAGGGTCCGCGGTGCGGACCACCCCGTAGCGTGCGTGGTCCGCAAAGCGGACCCTACGCGGACTTGGCACGAAGGGGCAAAGAGCCGCTCTTCACTCTTCACCCCTCTGGCTCGACTTGCCGAATTCACGCTTGACACGGTAGCCTCGGGCCGGTAAAATCCTCATCCTGTTCTGATACCTTGAGGCGGCAGCGGAAATGGGATCGGGCTGGAATCCGACCGGGGTACACGGAATAATTAAGCCAATATCCCCATTGCATCGATTCTTACCCGGCCGTGTTGGCAGAAGGGAAAAGTTGAAGATTGACAGGTTGAAAGTTGAAAGTTGATAGCCGGGCCTTGGAACCTTTAACCTTCAACCTTCGGAGCACTAGTTGTATGACGGTCTTTAGAAATGAGGAGAAATGCCAGTGAGAACGCGATTCTATGTTCTGTTGGGGGTTGCGAGTGTGGCACTCGCGCCCATGGTGGTCACGGCCGCCGTGGTCCTGAAAATGGACACGGCGGATTTGGCCAGAGGTTCCCACCTGATCATTCAGGGAACGGTGGTGGGCAGCGACGTACAGTGGGAGGATGGGCCCAATGGTCCCATGAACTTCCGTACGGTAACCACGATTCAAGTGGATCGTACCTTCAAGGGCGCGCCGGCGGGAGTGATCACGGTGGTCGAGCCGGGCGGTACGGTAGCAGGGCTGACTCAGAGTTGGCCTGGAATTCCCCGATTTAACCTGGGGGAAGAGGCGATTCTGTTCCTGCAGAGGATGCCGAATCAAGGTCTGTTGCTCCCCGGTCTCCAGCCCGGTGATCTTACGGTCTTTGGGTTGGAGCAGGGCCACATGACCATCAGGGAGCAGCCGGGCGCCGGCAAGGTGGTCACGCAGTCGTTCGATGGCCTCAAGTTCCACGGATCTGCCATCGGGATCGAGGCGACGCCGAAAAGGAGCCTTAAGGATGTCGTGGCCGAGATCGAAAACACAGTTGCGGCCCAGCGCGGCGGGACGGATAAGGAGGGTGGCCGATGAAAAGCGTAAAGGGAATTAGCGGACTTTTGGTGTTGGTGGTGGCCCTGGTGGGTACAGCGTACCCCTACGGTCAGCTCCTCAACGTGAATTCCAGTGGCGTGGTGATCACCGAGGTGTGGGATTTGAACGCTGTCCTGTCTGACCGGGCCCCGGGCGACGGGCGGACGATCATCATTCACTTCGGCAACGCCGTCGACGCAGGCAGAAAGGCGGCGTTGATGGCCGCCCATGACACCTGGGAAGCCGTCGTGGTGATTGATTTCGATGATTCGCCGACGTTCTCCCCCTCCGGTGCGAACCTGGGCGACGGGTTCAATACCCACGTGTTCAATGTTATTCTCGGGGGCGCCCTGGCCGTTGCTCCTACCGTGTTCAACGCGGAAACCGGACAGATCACCGAAGGCGACGTGTACTACAGCAGCTCGATTCAGTGGTTTACCGGCAGCGGGAATTGCCGGGGGAATAAGTTCGACGCCCAGGCGGTGGCCACTCACGAGTTCGGTCACGTGGTCGGAATCGCCCACTCAGGGGAGATCGACGCAACCCTCTTCCCTTCGACCTCCAGGTGCAGTTTTGCCGAGCGTGTCCTGGAGCCGGACGACGAAATATCCATCTCGCGGCTGTACGCTCAGGATGCCGGCGACACGTTGGTCCCAACGGGAGGTATATCGGGGCGCGTGATCAGCGGGAACGATTCAAACGACGGCAAGGTGTGCGCCCTGGTGTATGCGTTCTCGTCCGCCGAATCGCCGATAACCAACTTCAACCAAGCATACGCCCAGGTGTACAGCGGCAGCGTTATCGGTGATACTGCGTCGAACAACACTTCCGGACCGAGCAGCGGGTTCTACCAGATCGACGGACTGCCCGACGGCGACTACTTCGTGCTGCTTGACGCGCCTGGCAATCTCATCAACGCCAACCAGGTCAGCAACTACTGCGCCGCCAACGTCGAAGGTGGCATCACGCAGGAGTGGTACAACGGGATCGCTGAGTCCGGCGCTGAAGGTTGCCTGGGTTGCGCGCTGGCTGTGACTGTATCCGGCGGCGCGGTCACCGCGGGAATCGATATCATCACAGAAACCGGCACGTGCACCGTGACCGAAGACCCCGAGGTGTCCTGCTCCGACGGCATCGACAACGACTGCGACGGCTTTGCGGACAGCCAAGACAGTGATTGCCCAGCCGGGTGCCTGGGGCCCGCGGACTGCAACGACGGCGTAGCCTGCACCGACGATGACTGCGTGGGCGGCAACTGTGTGAACACGCCTAACGACGCGAACTGCCCGGACGACGGCCTGTTCTGCAACGGGACGGAATTCTGTGATGCAGCCGCTGATTGCAGCTCGACCGGCGACCCCTGTACGGGGGGGACTATCTGCAACGAGGTGACCGACACGTGTGACCCCGAATGCACCACCGATCCGGATTGTGATGACGGATTGTTCTGCAACGGAGCGGAGACATGCGTGGGCGGCAGTTGCCAGGCCGGATCGGACCCGTGCCCAGGGCAGGGTTGCGACGAAGCCAACGATCAGTGTATCACCTGTGCTGCAAAGAACGATCCGTGCAGCGTTAACGAGGACTGCTGCTCGGGCGTTTGCAAGCGTAACGGCAGGTGCAGGGGAGTCTCCAATCAGTTGACGCGATAATAGCCTGGGGCGGGGTCGGTCGGTGGCCGGCTCCGCCCTTTTTCGATTTCTATCTTCACTCCGTCGCACGACGATTGCGGATTGACGATTGAGCGCCGACCACGTCCCCCTTCGTGCCTCCGTGCCTTTACCCCCCTCCGTCCCCTCCCCCGTCCCTTCGTGCCTTCGTGGCCGTTCTTCCCCTTGGTGACGGATACTGCAGAAGTAGCCCCCGGATCGCTCCCCGGAGGATATGTGTGCACGCAAGTTCGCCTCGTGTTCGGGTCTGACAGGTTTTTCCTTGCATCGGATCAGCGGGTGTGCGATAATCCACCTGCCATATTTTCGGACTTAGTTGCAATAAGGTCTGCGGGCGACGGGCGAACGGGAGTTCCGTCGGCACCGCGCTTGAGACTTCCCAGGATATGGGGCTTGTGGCCCCTGAAACCGCAATAGCGTTGGTTTAACGGAAACACTTCAAAACAGGAGGCACTGCCATGCTCAAGAAGATCGAGAGTCGAAACGTTCGGAAACGATCACTTCAAACCTTTTAAGGAGACACATGATGTCCAATCCAATCAACGCACCAGATGTTCAGCGTCGGAGCCGGGTTGTTTTCTCCGTCGCTCTTTGTGCTGCCTTGGTCTGCTGGTCGCAGCGGGCTGGGGCGGATCCACCGGCCGGTTACTACGATTCGGTGGATACGAGCACTCCAGCGACCTTGAGGGCGACGCTGCACGAGGTGATCGACGATCACTTCCGGTTTCCTTACTCGATCGCAGGCGACACCGACACCGACACATGGACCATTATTGAAGCGGGTGACGAGGACCCCAACAACGCTAACAACGTGCTGACCGTTTATCGAAACCGCAGCCACGCCAAGAACGACCACTGGAGTAGCAATAATTCAACCGGGTGGAACCGTGAACACTCCTGGCCCAAATCTTTCGGTTTCACTAGGGATGGCAAGTGCAATTATCCCTACACCGATATCCACCATCTGTTGGCCGCTAACGGAGATTACAACTCGGCCCGCAGCAACCTGCCGTTCAACTTGGTTCCCTCGCCCGAGCAATCATTCCCGGTGGACAACGATCCCTCCTCGAATCATTGCTTCAACTGTGATGCCAATCAGGATGGTGACTGGGAGGTTTGGCCGGGGCGCCGGGGCGACATCGCCCGGGCCCAGTTGTACATGGATGTTCGCTACGAAGGTGGTACGCATGGCGTCACCGGCTGCGACGAGCCGGAACTGATCCTGACCAACGATCGAAACCTGATGGATTGGAACGCGAACAGGAACTTTTCGCCCGCTTACATGACCTTCCTCGACGTCCTGATTGCCTGGCATGATGCGGACCCGCCCGATGTAAACGACATGGCACGCAACGATGTGGTGTTCAGTTTCCAGGGCAACCGGAACCCGTTTGTCGACCATCCGGAATGGGTGGGCATCATTTGGGGCGGTGGCGGCGGCGGCTGCACCACGAACGCTGACTGTGACGACGCCGACCCTTGCACAACGGACGTGTGCGAGGCCAACGGTTCGTGCACCAACACCCCGATCGACTGCGATGACGGCGATGCGTGCACCACGGATAGCTGCTCGGCCGGGGTGTGCAACAACGACCCGATCAGCTGCGACGACGGAGAAGCGTGCACGGCCGACAGTTGCGATCCGGCTAGCGGATGTGTGAACACCTGGCCGGCATGCGGTCTGGCGGACGCCTGCTGCGAGCCCGGCGTGTGCGATTCCAGCAATGATCCCGACTGCGTATCGTGCGGAGGGAACAATGCGCCCTGCACGCAGGACAGCGACTGCTGCTCGAACTTCTGCAAGCCCAATGGAAAGTGCAGCAGGCCATAACCAGCGTCAAGGTCCCGAGTGGAGATAGGTCCTAGCCGAGGAAGATGAACTTAAGGGCGGGATTGGCCACTTGGCCGGCCCCGCCCTTCGTCGATATCTCTCTTCACGCCGTCGCATGACGATTGGGAATTGGGGATTGACGATTGGGGATTGACGATTGAGCGCCGACCACCTCCCCCTTGGTGCCTTCGTGCCTTTACCCCTCCCCTTCGTCTCTTCGTCTCCTCCCCTCCGTGCCTTTTTTCCCCTTGGTGACGGATGATAAAGCAACACGCTGACACGAAGGCGAACTCGCAGCCGGATCGATTCGGTTGGTATGTCTTGGGTATCTTCGTCTTCGCCCTGCTGGTCCGGGGATTTCACCTTTGGCAGATCCGCACCGCACCATTCTTCACGTTGTTCATGGGCGACGCGAGAAGTTACGACTCCTGGGCTCAACAGATCGCAGGCGGTGATTGGTTAGGCAACGAGGTTTTCTATCAGGCGCCGTTGTACCCGTACTTCCTGGGGCTGATCTACACGATACTGGAACGCGACCCCCTCGTCGTGCGCATCTGTCAGGCTTTGATTGGGGCTCTGTCGTGTGGGCTCCTGGCTCTTGCGGGCCGGCATTTCTACTCCAGGTCGGTTGGACTGGCGGCGGGCTTGGTGCTGGCGGTGTACGCACCGGCGATCTTCTTCGACGGTCTGATCCAAAAATCGGTGCTGGACCTTCTTTTTCTCTGTTGTGCGCTGTGGTTGCTGAGCAGCCTGATCGCCAGGCCCCGTAGGTCCATGTGGTTGTGGGTGGGGTTGTCGATGGGGTGTCTAGTCCTGACGCGTGAGAACGCTCTGGTATTCCTCGCCGCCGTTTTTCTCTGGCTGTTAGTGGACCGTCGAAGTCCGGGTAAGGAGCGCCTGATTTTCGCCGGCGTGCTATTGCTCGGCGCAGGAACCGTCCTGCTGCCGGTCGCGTTGCGCAATCAATTCGTGGGCGGTGAGTTTCACCTGACCACGTCACAATTCGGACCCAACTTCTACATCGGTAACAACGAAGACGCCGACGGAACCTACAAACCTCTGCTTCCCGGCCGAGGAGCGCCCAGATACGAGCAACGGGACGCCACGGAACTCGCAGAACGAGCTGTCGGAAAGGAGCTCACCTCGGCGGAGGTCTCGTGGTATTGGGCCCGCCGGGCATCGGATTACATCGTGTCACAACCTGGCAACTGGCTCGGCCTTGTCGCAAGAAAGTTCATGCTAGTCTGGAACGCCACGGAACTGGTCGATACTGAGGACCAACACACTTATGCCGAGTGGTCGATACCGCTTCGACTCACCGGCTATGTATGTCACTTTGGTGTGGTCGCACCGCTAGCCGTTCTTGGTGTATGGGTCACCTGGCCACAACGCAGCAAGCTTTGGCTGCTGTATCTGATGTTGGCCGCCTATGCTGCTAGTGTGGTGATGTTCTATGTCTTTGCCCGATACCGCTATCCGCTGGTACCGCTTGTGGTGCTTCCTGCCGCCGCCGGACTGGTGCAGTTGCGATCGTTTGTGCGTGCAAGTTCAGTGGTGAACATCGTCGCGTGCTTCACGGTGACCATCACCATGGCGGTATTCTGCAACTGGCCGACAACACCGAAGTATCGCATGAGGGCGATGACCCACTGCAACATCGGCGTTGCACTTGTCGCTAAGGGCAACTTGGACCAGGCGATCGGTCATTATCATCGGGCCCTGCAACTCGACCCCGATTTTGCCGGTGCACACAATAATCTGGGAAGTGCTCTGTCGGTTCAGGGTAGAGTGGACGAAGCAATGAGTCATTATCGTCAAGCCTTGCAGCTCGATGCTGGCCACGACCGGGCTCACTACAACCTGGGCATTGCCCTGTCAGCACAGGGTTTGCTGGACGAGGCCATCAGCCACTTTCGCCGGGCGCTGCATATAAGACCCGACCATGCCGAAGCGCACAACAAACTTGGTCTTACGCTCGGACTGCATGGCATGCTGGACCAGGCGATTGACCACTACCGGCAGGCGCTGCAGCTCGCACCCGATCACCCAAAGGCACACTACAACCTGGGCAACGCCCTGTCAGCCAAAGGCAAGCCGGATGAGGCGATCGACCATTATCGCCAGGCGTTGAGAAACGAGCCCTCGTATGCCGACGCGCACCACTACCTGGGTGTAGCGTTGGTCACAACAGGTCGACTGCAAGAGGCACTGCAACGTTTTGAAGAAGCGGCCCGCCTGAATCCGGAGTGGCCGGCGCCGTTGAACGGCGCGGCATGGATCTTGGCTACCCACCCGGATCCCAACATTCGCGAAGCGAATCGGGCGATTCTTCTTGCCGAACGGGCAGCCCGATTGACCAAGCATGAAGACCCGCGGATCCTCGATACGCTGGCAGCGGCCTACGCGGCCGCGGGCCGGTTTGAACGGGCCGAAGCGAGCGCACGAGCAGCACTAGCGCTGATATCTCCCACGAAGGATGAAGAGACAGCCGATCGCATCCGCCGGCGGCTGGACCTGTACCGGCAGGCGATACCATTCATCGAGTCTGCGTCAGAGCCCGAAACGATTCCCCATCAGTAGCACCTCTGCGTACCACGAGTTCGTCTTGTGTTCGGGTCTGACAGATTTTTCCTTGCAGCGGGTCGGCGGGTGTGCGATAATCCACCTGCCATATTTTCGGACTTAGTTGCCATAAGGTCTGCGGGCGACGGGCGAACGGGAGTTCCGTCGGCACCGCGTTTGAGACTTCCCAGGATATGGGGCTTGTGGCCCCTGAAACCGCAATAGCGTTGGTTTAACGGAAACACTTCAAAACAGGAGGCACTGCCATGCTCAAGAAGATCGAGAGTCGAAACGTTCGGCCTCGCACCACCGTTGTTTTTTCTGTTGCCCTTTGCGCAGCCCTAGTCTGCTGGTCACAGCGCGCTGGGGCGGATCCCCCGCCCGGTTACTACGACACGGTCGATGCCACCAATTCAACGACGTTAAGGGCCACCTTGCACGAGGTGATCGACGATCACACCCGGTTCCCTTACACGTCCACCAGTCGCGACACGTGGGACATTTTGGAGGACGCCGATGAGGACCCCAACAACGCCAGCAACATCCTGGACGTCTACAGGAACAGAAGTTTCGAGAAATTCGGAGGGGGTACAGGCCCTTATAATCGCGAGCATACCTGGCCGAAATCCTACGGGTTCCCCAATGACAACTCTCAGAACTACCCCTACACCGATTGCCATCACCTCTTCCTGTGCGACAGCGGCTACAACAGCTCTCGCAGCAATAAGCCCTACCGCACCTGCAACTCAGGATGCCTCGAAAAGGTGACCGATGTGAACAACGGTCAAGGCGGTGGCAGCGGAACCTATCCCGGCAACTCGAACTGGACCGAAGGATCTTTCACGCAGGGTACGTGGGAGACGTGGAACGGTCGCCGGGGCGATGTGGCCCGTGCACAGTTCTACATGGACATCCGGTACGAGGGTGGAACGCACGGGATTACAGGGGCGGCGGAACCGGACTTGATTCTGACCGATAACGAAGCGTTGATCGATGCCAGCAACACCGGAAGCAACGAGTCCGTCGCCTACATGGGCATGCTGACCGTGCTTTTGCAATGGCACCAGGATGACCCAGTCGACGCTGTTGAGCACGCCAGAAACGATTCCGTTTTCTTGGATCAGGGCAACCGGAACCCCTTCATCGACCATCCCGAGTGGGTGGAGTGTCTGTTCAACAATAACTGCGGCTGCGCCACGGACCCCGAGTGCGACGACGGCTTGTTCTGTAACGGGGCGGAGACCTGCGTCGGTGGTTCCTGCCAGGCGGGCACCGACCCTTGCCCGGGGCAGAGCTGTGACGAGGCTACCGATACCTGCTTCACGCCGAGCGGCGACCCATGGATCAACGAGTTCCACTACGATAACAGTGGGACCGATACGGGCGAGTTCGTCGAAATCGCTGGCCCGGACGGAACCAACCTCACCGGTTGGACAGTGGTCGGATACAACGGCAACGGCGGGGCCAGCTACAAGACCATAACTCTGTCGGGGACGATTGCCGATCAAGGAGGCTGCATCGGAACGCTGGATTTCGACTTCATCCCGATGCAGAACGGAGCCCCGGACGGGCTGGCCCTGGTCGATCCGGCCAGCACGGTCATCGAATTTATCAGCTACGAGGGGTCGTTTACGGCAACGGACGGCCCGGCGAACGGGATGACCTCCGTGGACATCGGTGTCGACGAGGACCCTGCCCCGCCGGTAGGTGACTCCCTTCAACTGTCGGGAACCGGGGCCCAGTCCGCGGACTTCACCTGGCAGCCGCCTGGGCCGAACACGCGGGGTCTGCCAAACACCGGTCAGACGTTCGACGGGTGCGGCGGTGGCTGCACCGGAGATCCGGAGTGCGATGACGGGCTGTTCTGCAACGGATCCGAGACGTGTGTCGCGGGATCGTGTCAAGCAGGAACGGATCCTTGTGATGACGGGGTCGCTTGTACGGATGACTCCTGCAACGAGACCACCGACACCTGCTCCAACACAGCCAACAACGCCAATTGCGATGATGGCCTGTTCTGCAACGGGGCTGAGACCTGCGATCCGGTGCTGGACTGCCAAGCGGGCTCCGACCCCTGCCCCGGTCAGGGGTGTGACGAGGTCAACGACGTATGCACGGCCTGCGACAACAACGGCACGTGCGACGCGGGCGAGGATTGCAACAACTGCCCCAACGACTGTCCCAGTTTCGGGGCGTTCTGCGGGAACAACATCTGTGAGACCGCCGACGGCGAGGACTGCGGGTCCTGTCCCGGGGACTGCAACAGCAAGCTAAGCGGCAAACCGGCGAACCGCTACTGCTGCGGCGACGGTACGGCGCAGTACGGAATTACCTGTGCCGACGAGCGGTGCACGGGGCAGGGCAATACCTGCACCGACGTACCGGCGCCCTCTACCTGCTGCGGTGATGGCATCTGCGAAGGGGCAGAGGACGAGGTCAACTGCGCAATCGACTGCGCTTGCGTTACTAACGCCGATTGCGACGACGGGGACTTGTGCACCACCGATATCTGCACCGGTGGGGTGTGCTCAAACGATCCGGTCGATTGCGACGACAGCGACCCATGCACGACGGATAGCTGCGATCCGGGCACGGGCCTGTGCCAGAACGATCCGATCGACTGCAACGACGGTGAATCGTGCACCACTGACAGTTGCGATCCGGTTGCCGGCTGTGAGAACATCTGGCCGGCGTGCGGTCCGGCGGACGGCTGCTGCGATCCCGCCGCCTGCACTCCTGCCAACGATCCGGACTGCTGCTTGCCCAGCGGTGCCTCCTGCACACAGAACAGCGAGTGCTGCTCGAACAAGTGCAAGGGTAACGGTACGTGCAAGTGACCAACGTAGAGGTCCCGGCTGGAGGTAGTTCCTAGCCGAGGATGATGGACTCAAGGGCGGGGTAGGCAACTTGGCCGACCCCGCCTTCTTTATGGCGCGGTCTCCGTTTCGTTCTCGCCGAACGGTCCTGATGTGTTGCCAGGATGGCCCATCTCTTAGTACATGTGTAGCGTAGTCTACGCGCGTGGCATGGGTCCGCCACAGGCGGACCCATGGCGTTTCGGGCGAGTCGCACGGATGTGCCTCTCCCGACGATATGTCGGGATCCATGCTACCCAACCCTCAATCGATCGGTAGCGGAGCACACCGGCCCAGCGACAAGGGGAATCCTGTTTGGGCCGGGAGCGACACAGTGACGCATCCTTGCTACCGCCTATAATGATGCAGGAGTTGTAAACATCCGTGAACGCGATCTTCAAAACGGCGATAGTCGCTACCCTTTCAGCCGCAGTCCTGCCGGGCTGTGCGGGAACGCGTGTCCGTGTCAACGCCTATCTGTCCCACGACCTGCCCTTCCCCAGTCTCGAAACCCAGCCGCCCGCGACCATCGCCGTAGTCGTCGGGTCTGAGCCTGACGAACCGCTGCTGGAAGCCGAGGTGAGCCGCAAAGTCGAGCACCTCATCCGCGAACTCGGCTACGGGATCGGCACCGAGGAGGACGCCGACTATGTTCTTGCCTGCTGGCTGAGCATCGACCAGGGGCCCACGGAAACCGTTTGTGACTACACCTACGCAACGCCTCGCTTCACCACCTCATACGTCTACCACGGCAGACGGCACTGGTCCGCGGTAGGCTTCAGCTATCCCGGCTTCTCGTACCCCATGGCCTACAGCTACACCTACTACAC
The DNA here is from genome assembly GCA_036477795.1 of Phycisphaerae bacterium. GTDB lineage: Bacteria > Planctomycetota > Phycisphaerae > UBA1845 > UBA1845 > JAZGDL01. The sequence continues at coordinate 2,629 of JAZGDL010000148.1, read as the reverse complement.
GCGGTTCCTGGGAGCGACCTTGTATGAGCGAGAGCGATGGGCTGCTGCATATCCGAACCGCGACCGTAAGGGAGCGGCATCTGAAAAAGAGGTCGCACGCGCCGCGGTGTGGACCTGCACCGCCGCCAGCACCGGCTCCAGTTCCGACCTGCGCACCATTGCCAACTTCCTGCTGGCCGCCGCCTTCCAGTACTTCGGCCAAGACACCGGCCGCGAAGTCCACATTCGATTCACGCCCGGCCACCCCCGCGTTGCCGAAATCATGCTCGCCGGAAAAAGCCCGACCGGAAACGAGTAGTGACAGGCTGTGTCACCAGGATGGTGAGGGATCATTCGCCGACGTACAAGCGGCGCCGGCCACCCGCTCACACCGGCCTGACCTCGATGGGTGGCCCATCTGCCAACGTAGCGCCACCCCTTGTGGGTGGCGCAGGCCATGCGTGCGGCATCCATTCAGAAACTATAAACTAGTGTTGCGACAGACCTCAATCGATGGGCAATCCGAGTCGCGCGCGTGAGGAAGCGGTTGACTGCTGTATCAGCGGCTCTCGTGCATCCGCTCCCTGACGGTCGCGGCTCGGTTCAAGGTACGCCATCAGATGTTTGGGATCCGTTCGTAGACTTTTCAGCCGACTTGCACGGTCGATGTCTCTTTGGTACTATTTCCAGAGCCAGGGTGGGAACCGTTTCGTGTTGGATTGCGTCGGGCATAGCCCGACTGGAGGACGGATCGAAGTCCAGGCGAGGGGAGCGGCGTTCGTGTTCACGAACCCACAAGGCATCGCGAATAAGAGCCTATCCCCAAACTACTGTGGGACTGGGTTTCCAGTCTGTGGGACCGGCTTTCCAGCCGGTCCGACCTGTCGGGAAGCCGGCTTCGGGATACGCTCCACGCTGCCGCGCAGCGTCAAAGTAGCGGCACTGGCCGTGTCGCTGGCGCTCAGCGCCTTGCTCACCGCCGTAGCCTTGCGCTCGCCGGACCATCATTGGTTAGCCTGTATCAGCTTCCTGCCGCTGTTCGTAGCCATCCGATGGTTGGGCCCATCCGCAGCCGCGCTAGCCGGCGGGCTGTGGGGCGCCTGCCTGTATGTGTTCTGCACGGCTGGCCCGGCGCCCGGGGTCGCCGCCACGGTGCCCGCCATCGACCCGACAGCCCCCGTCTTCGGCCCGTCGGCATGGTTACTCGCGTTATTGATCGTGATCCCAGCCGTCTATGTCGGGCTTGCCGCGCTGCCCACCCGCCCCTTCGTCTTCAAGCTCCTCGTGTTGGCCCTCGGCTGGACCCTGGTCGAGACCGTCCTTCACCTTCACAACCCATCCGGCCCGCATGAAGGCCCGCTCACCGGCTCGCAAGGTGAAGGCCCGCACCTGCACTGGCTCGTCCGCCTGCTCGGCTACGTCTTCACAGCCTTCCTGGTGGCCTGCGCCAACACCTCGCTGGTCTACATTGTGAGCGGCGCCCGCCTCGGCTTCCCGGCCTACAAGTCATTGGCCGGATCGCCCAACGTCGCTGCGTGGCATCCATCACAAGTAGTCCTGGCCCTCCAGTCCTGGACCCTCCGCCAGGCGTATCCCCGTGCACCTCCGTTCTAGATGGCCGTGCGCGATTTTGCAGCGTCAGTGAGCCGCGGGCGCTGGCAAGCTAGCTTTCTGGTGCCCGCGCGGTGTTTCGCAACCAGTGTGGTTTTGCAGAACCGTGCACGGTTATATAGGTCGCTACCGTGAGGAATCTGGTGGGCACTGCCCACCCTACTACGAAACTACGAAACTCATTAAACCTTACGTTGTGGAACGAAGCAAGAAAACGGAGAAACAATCATGCGAAAGCTTGTAGTCGCTATCTTTGTCGCCGGCCTGGCAAGCCCGGCGTTCGCTGGGAAGAGCGGGGTGGGCTGTGACGGGGCAGAGTCCGGTGGTACGGGCGGAACCAGTTGCCCCGCAGGGGATCCTCGAGACTATGCGTATCCCGTCTTCGAGGGTGTTGGAGTCAATCTGTCAGACATCTATATTGGGACTAATGATTGCGATCCCGCCAACTACACGAATATCTGTATGCCGGCGGGATGGACGTTCGCGATTGTTGCGAATCCCCCTCCACCACCATTTGCGCCACTCCTCCTCCCCCCCCGGCCGGCGCTGTGGCATTCCGCCGACAAGGTAAAGACGCCCCATGGCGGCGGGTCGCCCGGGCCGGTCCCTGTCGCAGCGTGCGCCATCCATTGGAGCGATGGTGGGGCCGGAACCGGTGTCGATCCCAGTGGGTTATTCACGTTCGGGTACGACCATCCCTGGCCTTCAGGGGATTTCGATTGGGAAGTCATAAAGATCCCCGGTGGCCCATTCCCCGTCACTTGGGTGGCGCCGGTAGGGGGCGGCTTGGGGCCCGTTCATGCCCCGAAAGAGACGAACAAATCCATCCCCACCGTCTCCGAATGGGGCATGGTCGTCATGGCGCTGCTGATCTTCACGGTGGCGACCATTGTGATTGTCCGGCGGCGTCGCCCGGCGGCGGCGTGAGGCGATTGCGGATTGTCGATTGCCGATTGCGGATTACGCAGGAATCGGCGGTCCCGTGGGGTCCGCCGTGCAGAGCAATAACAGGTAACGGTTCCCCCATCCCCGATGTACT
>JAZGDL010000147.1:0-8771 GCA_036477795.1 Phycisphaerae bacterium | reverse complement strand
GGGTCCACCGCGGCCCTGCGCTGTAGGGTTTGTCGATTTAGTCTGTAGCGCCACCCCTTGTGGGTGGCGCACCCGCGTTGGGCGCCACCCACAAGGGGTGGCGCTACATCATGGATCGCTCCAAACGCCTAAATCAACAAGCCCTTCATCGCTGGGGCATAGTCACGCTGTCGGGCACGCAAGTCCCGTAGGGACGGATGAATGACTCGTCCTCAGTCGTCCCTACGGGACTCTGCGTTGCGTTGGCGTCACATTCCCAGCGATGAATCGCTGGGCTATTGTCGTTCTGTCCCTACGGGACTTTTGCCACACGCAATCCCGGTGCCGAACAGTATTGATCCCACCCCCACATTATCGGCCTGCCGGCACCTCACCTCAATGGTCTACCTCGTAGAATAGAGGGGAAATGGAACAAACTTCCCGAGCACTCAGCAGAAATCGGCCAATCTGATAGCATTGGCGCCGTCTCAGCCCCTTGGGGGCCCCGCGGGTCAGGTTTTCGTAAGGTGGTACGCCGATCGCCGGGGGCAAGAGAACTTTGGATCTATTCGCCGAACAGCGCAGCCGACACCGCGATGGTGTCACCCCCCTTGCGGTCCGCATGCGTCCGCGAACACTGGACGAATTCGTCGGCCAGGAACATTTCGTCGGGCCGGGGAAGCTACTCCGTCGCATGCTTGACGCCGATCGCCTGACCAGCGCCGTATTCTACGGACCGCCCGGCACCGGGAAGACAGTGTTGGCCCATATCATCGCCCAAATGTCCAGCGCACACTTCGACGAAGTCAACGCTGCCTCCGTGGGCGTCAAGGAGATCCGCGAAATCCTCGCCGCGGCGCGGGAACGCCTGGAGACCGGTGGGCAACGCAGCGTCTTGTTCATTGACGAGCTGCACAGATTCAATCGCGCACAACAGGACGTGCTCCTGAGCGACGTGGAAAACGGCGTGGTTATTCTCCTGGCTGCCACCACCGAAAACCCGTTCTTCGCCATTAACACGCCACTGTTGTCACGGAGTCAGATTTTCGAATTCCAACCGCTTTCGGTTGAGAACGTAGAACAACTCCTGCACCGGGCGCTGGCCGATAGTGAACGCGGCCTGGGATGCTACGACACCGAACTGACCAAAGACGCCGCCCGCCATCTCGCCGTCACCTGTGACGGTGACGCCCGGCGAGCGTTGGCTGCCCTCGAAGTCGCCGTTCTAAGCCAGGCTGACCGTAGCGAGAAGCAAGGCCCAATCGTGATCGATCCTGAAGTCGCCGCAGAATCGATCCAGCGGAAGGCGATCCGCTACGACGCAGCGGGGGACGAGCACTTCGACGCAGCCAGCGCCCTGATCAAGAGCATTCGCGGCAGCGACCCCGACGCCACCGTCTATTGGTTGGCCCGCATGCTAGAAGCCGGTGAAGATCCGCGTTTTCTGGCGCGGCGCATAGTAATCAGCGCCGCCGAGGACATCGGCAACGCCGATCCTATGGGTCTGGTGCTCGCTCAAGCCGCCGCGGACGCGACGCAATTCATCGGCCTGCCCGAATGCCAACTACCGCTGGCCCAGGCAGCCATCTATCTGGCCTGCTCGCCAAAATCCAACGCGTCCACCCTGGCCATCAGCGCCGCTCGTCAGGACGTAAAATCCGGGCGCACTCTGCCTGTCCCGAAACATCTACGCGACGCCAGCTATGCCGGTGCAAAAAGGCTCGGACGCGGCCAGGGCTATCAATACCCTCATGACGCCGAGGGCGGCATGGTCAGCCAGGACTACCTCGGCGTGGACCGGACATATTACCGTCCAACGGACCGAGGCCACGAAATCCAAATGGCGAAATACCTCGACAAGTTCAAATCACTCCGCAAAGAGCCGGAGTCGAAGTGAACGGCGGCACCGCTATATCAGGCATGAAGAAGCAACTCCGCGGTCGCTTCCGCGAGCTGCTGAAGAGCTTGCCAGCCGGGCAGATCGGACAAAGGTCAATAAGCGCGGCGGAAATGCTCCGGGAATGTCCCGAATACCATCGAGCGCGAACCGTCTTCGTATTCCTCTCCATGCCGGCGGAGATCGATACGACAGAGCTGATCACGCGGGCATGGGCGGACGGCAAGCGTATGCTGGCGCCAAAAATGGACTGGGAGCGGCGCGAATTGCGGGCAATCGAGATCCATTCGCTCACCAAGGGCTTAGTCAAAACGAAATTCGGCATTCGCGAGCCGGATTCCGCGGTGCCCGTGGCCGTTGCAGAGATTGATCTTGCCATCATACCGGGGCTCGCTCTTGACAAAATGGGTAACCGCCTGGGACGCGGTGGCGGCTTATACGACCGGTTTCTCGCCGACGCGGACTTCCACGGGGTCGCCTGCGCCCTGGCCCTCGATGAGCAAGTCATCGACACAGTACCCATCGAGGCCCACGACCGCGCCGTGCATCTGCTGGTGACCGACAAACGAGTGCTTCGCTTCCCGTAGCGCCACCCCTTGTGGGTGGCGCTTTCACCAGAGGGCGCCACCCACAAGGGGTGGCGCTACACCGGTTGTCCTCCGCTAAACACGTACACAGCTTGCCTGCCAGTGCTCGCCGAACCCGAACTTGGCGCCAACACGGGCGGACAAGCCGCCCGTGACACCCGAGTTCATGCACACGTGCTATTCCCGATCCGTATCAAAAGTTATGTCTTGCAATGGTGACCGCGGCGGGTATGCTGAGCCCTGATGCGGTCGGCGCGACACGGGCGCCGGTCCAAACTCGGTTCACAGGCGCACCAACAAAGGCAGGAAAACCCGGAGATTCACGGTCGTGGCCAGACGTCGCAGGATCAGGGCAAGACGTAGGAATCGATTAATCCTGCTTCTTGCAGTATTGGCCGCAGGTTTTTTCTTTCGCGACGCTTGGCTTGGACCGTTGATGGGGCCTTCCACCACGAACGGAACTGGTGAGCCGCCGCACTTGACGACCGATCGCCCGGAGAACGGACCGCTGGACGGCGGCCCACATGCCGATGTCCCCGAACGGGGAGCCAACCCATTCGACAAGCCCGCCACCACTAGGTCTGACGAGCATACTAAACGGGCGACGTCGCTGATGGCCTCCGCCCGGAACGCCGCAACAGAAGACGACCTGGTGCTCGCCCGCGCCCACTTCAGCGAGGCATTGAACGATGGCCTGACCCCGACGGATGAGATCGAAGCCCGCACCGAACTCCGTCAACTCGGTCGCAAAACGATTTTTTCAAGCAACGTCGTACGGGGCGATCCGTTGGCCGCCTACCGCGTCGTCGCTCCCGGCGACTCTCTCCACAAGATCGCCAAGGCCCACAAAGTAACCGCTGAGTTCCTTGCCAAAATCAACGGCATCGGCGACATGAATCTGATCCAGGCAGGCAGACGGTTGAAGGTGGTCAACGGGCCTTTTCACGCTCGGATCACCAAGAGCGCTCATACACTCGACGTATTCTGCGGCAACACGTTTGTGGATCATTTCAAAGTTGGATTGGGCGAAGACGACAGCACTCCGAGCGGCCGCTGGATGGTCAAGCACAAGCTCAAGAACCCAACGTACTACCCCCCGCGTGGCGGCGACATCATCGGCGCCGACGACCTGAAAAACCCCCTTGGTGAACGGTGGATCGGGCTTGAAGGCATCGACGGTGACGCCGCAGGTCAGATGCGATACGGCATCCACGGAACCATCGAGCCCGAAAGCATCGGGAAAAACAATTCGATGGGTTGCATTCGTCTTCACAATCAGGACGTGGAAACACTGTTTGATCTGCTGATCGAAAATGAGTCCATCGTCGAAATCCGCGACTGATTCTCCGCGTGCACACGACAAGCCGGCCGCGCATTCGCCACAGTTTCCTGAACGCGTTGCGTCGTCTGGGATTGAAAGGCACGTCGATGGCCAGGGCTCGATGCGACACGATTCGTTTGAAGCTGCTCAAGATCGGCGCGCAGGTGCGCATCACGTTCCGCAAGATGCGGGTGGCCATGGCGGAGAGTTGCCCTTATCGTCGCATCTTCCGACAGGTCTATGAGAACCTCGTCGGCACACGCGCGATTCTGGCACGAATGCTGGGCAATCTGTACACGACGTATGTCCAGAGCGGCGACTCTTCCCGTACAACCCTCGTGCTGAGGCGCATCGTCGCTCTTCGTCCCCAAGACGCCATGGTGCGTGCGGAGTTGGGGCGCATGCAGGTGCTGACCGGTGATCTAAGAGGGGCCGCCGCCACGGTTCACCAGGCGCTCGATCTTGCCGACAGCGATGATGAGAAGTCGACGGTGAATCACCACATCTGCGAATTGCGGGCCCGGATGCACGAGCAGAATTAGCACTACATCGCGATGTCATCTTGCGGACGGGTATGCTGCGGGGAGAATCCTTTCTCGGCACGCGAATGCACCAAGAATCCCGGCGCGCCGGGATCGGTCCAGCGACGGTAAGTTCTTGTCCTATCCCCTCTTTGCGATCTCGGCGTCGTCACGGACACTTGCCCATGCCAGCTGACGCACCGAAGCCGGCAACAGACCGAGAGAGCCTATGAAGTTTTGCTTTACTCTGTCCCATTACACATCGATTTCGCTAACGCCGTGCGGCACAAACCGAAGAAATTTTTTTCGGGGGCGAGCAGTATTTAGTTGCAATACGCGCAACAACGGCATATAAACGCTTTAGTTATGGCCCGAGCGAAAAACGCTGACCGTAGCGTCACTATCCGTATTACCGTTCTGCCGCTTGTGTCCGATTGGCTCGGAGAGCTAGCCAGATACGGCGTTTACGGGAAAAACCGTGCGGAAGTCGCCGAACACTTTGTTCGCGCGGGCGTCGATGCAGAACTACGCGGCGAGGGTCTCCTTCGCCAGCCCCCGCCGAACCTGAGGAATGACTAATGGTTCGACTCCGGCGACCGTTGGTCATGCTGCCAGCGGATGGTACAAGTCGGTATAATCCGGCGAGACTCGGTACCCGAGGGGCAATGCCACACCGAGTAGGGCGCGCTGAGTGACCATCTGGTCACGCGCCAATGTGCAGGGAAAGAACGATGAGAACCGCAGGCGATATGCGGCAAGGCTTGGTTCTTCTGGTCCTTGACGGGTTGGAACGGCGCAACCTAGCCCCAATGCGCGAGTATGAGCTTCACCAACTGGTGCGTCGCTTGCAGGCTGTCGTTGGGGCCTCCTTCCGCTATCTCGACAAGCCGATTTCGTATAGCTACGAACTGCATAGCTTTCTCAGGTCGTTGGAGCAGTCGCATTATCTCGACGAACTGATCCTGGTGCGCAATGGCTGGGTCCCGCGGCTCGAATACAAACTGAACGTTGTGGGCCGAGCTCAAGCGATGGATGAACGGGAGCGTTTTCAGGAAAGCGATCCAACAATCCTCCATAGGGTTGACGAAGAGTTAGACCGGTTCGCATCGAGCTATCGGCCACCTGTGGCGATCAGCCCCCACTAGACCCCACGCCAGACCCTATCAGAAGCTTCACGACGAGTGCGATCCACCCGAACACTGCGAGGATCATCACGAATACCAACCTTGATTGGTTTTTCCGGTCCGACCGTGCCGCTTCTCCTTGCTGCTCGAGGATCTGGATTTGCTTTTCTAGGAGACTAACCTCCGTTTGACGGTATTCCTTGATCTGCTGAAACTCCTCCTCCCAGGCGGAGTGCTTAATCAGACGCATCGCGTTGGGGCCCCACTGTTCCTCCATGTACTTGACAATCCTCCGGTGGTTCAACTCGAACATCCCTCGGATCACATCGAACGGAGGCCCGAAGGCCACGGCCTTGTCCATGTCCTCCTCGCGTACCGTATCCGGGCGCATCGGTTCCCACGGAATCGTATGCGTCGGCTCGTAGTCAAACGTCGATTGTCCGAGGTGCGGAGTTTTTTCCTTGGTCAGATACTTGTCTTGCTCGACCGGATTCTCCAACTGGAATACCAGAAGCGTGCAGAAGCGGTCGCCATGACGCAGCTTGAAATGCCGACGGGAGTTGTTGGTGATAGGGATCACCAGGCATCCGTACCAGGTGGGATCGATCTTTGCTGAGCTCAAAGCAATCCCTTCGTTCATTACGCGCGCCCTCGACATGGTGATGCCGGCAAGTTGGGGCCCCAACGCGATGAATTCTCGCGTCAGCACAAGGGCGGTTTCTCCGGGGTCAATCTTGAGACTTTCTCCTCCCGCGGATAGCGGAAGTTTCTCGCCGCGGCGCAGCAAGTACACCTGGTCGCCGACGGTGAGATCGTAGCTGACAGCGCCCAGGTTTGAGGAGAAGAAGGGGGTGATCCCAAGCCCCTTGCCCTCCGGAAGCCTATCGAATTCGTGGCATTCAAAAGCCTTTATCCACGCGTCCTTCTGCTCAGGATCCAGAGACAGGTCTTTGATTCTGCTTGCACTGAGTAGGCCGTTCATTTTCGAGTATTGCTCCTGGACCGTGTCTGTCCCATGACAACGATCAATCCAACCACTTACGTTTCTTGAGTTTGGCCGGGACGTAGGTGTCGACGATGAAACTGAAGTCCTTGTTGGACAGGGCTTCGAGCTCCAGCTTGACACCCAGCTTGAGCATGTGCTTGATCTCGCGCTGCCATCGGCGGTCGGCGAACCAGGGGTAGTTCATGATCTCCTTGGCACGTTGGATATCTTTGTCATTGAGGTGCAGCATGACCGACGAGGAGATGTCGAACTCGGCGGCGTCGTAGCTGCTCATGCCCAGGAAGCGGGCCTTGGGGATGGCCATGCGCAGGGACTCGTAGGCCAGGTTTATTGATCCCTGCTTGACCACGCTGTAGATGTAGTAGCCCCAGGGGTCGTTGTCGACCAGCACGTAGAGAGGCAGACCCAACTCATTCGCCATACGGTGGCACAAACGTCGCACCCCCCGGGGCGGTTGGCCGCTGCCGTGGATTATCATGCACCGATGCTTGTCCCAGAAGCGGTCCTCGTTGAACCGGGCCCAGACGGCACCCTTTTCGATGAGCAGAATAAACTTGGCTTTGTGTTTGGGGAACTCGATGACGCCGGGCTCGACGATGGACGGTATGCTCCAGCCGCCGCTGCCCATGCGCGACAGGTCGATCTCGTCGCCGGTGTCCCGGACTGTCATGGGCCCCACCATGGCGCCCCGGGGTTCGGCAAATATTCGCAGCTCCTCGCGCAGCGAGCCGAGCGTTACCTCCAAGTCCTCGATGATGGGGTCGGACTCGCTCTGGTCGTTGAACGTTTCCTCTTTGGCCCCGGCCACGGTGTGCTTGCAGCGGTAGAACATATCACGAATGCTGGCGGTTTTCCGCTGATCCTGAAGCTTGAGCAGCTCGCCGGACATGAGCATGGTCTGCATGAAGCGCCGGGCGTTTCCCAGGTCGAAAAAAGGCCGATCGGATTTCGCGTCGCCCATCTCGATAATGCCCTTGCGCCGGTTGAAGGAGATGTTGCTCAGCGTGCGGGAGGGAACTTCGATGGTGGGATTCTGTGAGGCATCGATGTGCTTGATCACCGTCTCTGCTATGCCCACGATCTGATCGCGTGTGTCCGCACGCGCACCGTTCCCGCGAACGGCTTGCTTTGCCTTTGTCCCGGTGTTTTTCCTGGTAGCCTTTTTCGCCATAACCTTGTGACGCTTGGACCTCAAGAGGCCCGCCTTTTCCGGCGGTTCCTGTTTTTCCTCTTCGAAGTGGATCGGGCGTTTCTCTGTTTCCGCTTTGTGCCGATTATCTTGCGCTCATCAGCATCGAACAGAGTATCATCCATCCCGGGGCCGGCGGATTCGCGTTCGACGACAATGGTGTTGTCATCGCCCAACGCACTTGGTCTCGGACTCTTCTTGATCACGCGGCCATGTTCGTCGAACTCCCGATCGGCAAGCTCCGTCCGCCGGAGGGCGATGGCCATCAGCTTGTCGTGCAACTGCTTATTGGCGACGCCAGTGATCGAACTCAAGGCACTTGTGACCTCGGGGACGTAGCGCAGGAATATGCTTCTCCGCTCCCCTTCGCGCTGGGTGCGTTTACGTCGTCGGATGAATGCCTGAAGTTTCCTGGCGCACTCTCGAACGGCAAGCCCGACCTCTTTGCGAATTTCATCGTAGTCTGCGATGGCCTCCTTGGATTCGGATGTGAATGGAACCCATACGCTGGCGAAGTGGACCATAATGACCAGCGAACCGCTCGGCAGAGCACCGGCACTTTGCTGCATGCCGTAGGATCGCCAGTTGGCGTCGGTAACCGATTTGTAGATGGCGCAGTGCGATTGTTGATAGAGAAGCGGCACGCGGTTGGCGAAACGGATCAGGCGGGCCTGCTGGTCGCCGGGAAGATCGCCGCCGTAAGCCAATCCGACCTCGACCTGGAAGGGGTGGCCCCGGTAAACCGCGGGGCTGCGGCTGGCGGCGGTATAGAACTCGGCTTTGAGTCCCTTGAGCAGGCCGGCCAGAATCTGCCGGGCTCCGATCGGAGCAAGGCAGTCGGTGGAGGGTGCCAGGATTCTGACACTCTGAAGGGCCTGGTATATCCGTTCGGAGGCGTGTGAATCGACCTGCTTGACCCAGGTGCGCGGCGTGATCTTGGCCTGGGCACAGACCTTCCTGCACACCGTGGGGCTTACGCGTGAGAATTCCTTTTGCAGGAAAGCACCCACCTGCCGCGAGGGGGTCTCCTTCAGCATTTTCATGAGCGTGCCCAGCTCGACACCGTGCGGGTGCGGTTTGATCTCGCGGGTCTCGTCCGGGAGACGGTCGCTGGCACGCTCAAAGGTGACCTGCCGGCCGTCCGGGC
>JAZGDL010000146.1:0-2091 GCA_036477795.1 Phycisphaerae bacterium | reverse complement strand
GTGTCTGGCGGATTCATTCCTCCTGCCGGTCAACAATCTGGCGGCGGTGCCGGACTCGGTCGATGACGACCACGCCGTGTTCGCGCACAGTCTGGCGGCTGCGATTCAGGCGGCCCGCCAGCTCACGATTGAAGGTCGGCCGTATATCACCGTGCTCGGCGACGGGCCGTTGGGGCTGTTGACGGTGCAGGTGATGGCCAAGCTCAACGCGTCCGTGCGGCTGGTCGGGCGGTACTCCGAGACGTTGGCGCTGTGCGAGAAGTGGGGCGTCAAGCACCGCCACCTTGATGACATCGGTCGGCGCGCTGACCAGGACATCGTCGTCGATTGCACCGGTTCGCCGACCGGTTTGGAGTTGGCGACGCAGCTTGTGCGACCGCGCGGCACGATTCTGCTCAAGACACTCCTATCGACGCAGGCCGATGCGATCAGCGCCGCGAACTTGAGCCCGGTTGTCGTGAATGAGCTGACGGTGCTCGGCTCTCGTTTTGGCCCGGTGGCGCAGGCGATCTCTATGCTCGCTCAAGGCGAAGTGGACGTGGTGAGTCTGATCGGCAAGCGCATGAGTCTCGCCGACGGCCCGGCGCTCTTGACGGCCGCCAGTCAACCCGGCGTTCTCAAGGTGCTCGTGGATATGTAGGCCGAGCTTGTGCGAGCGGGTTGCTACAATCCGCCCGCATTGTCTGACGAACCGTCTCATGTAGAAACGAACGCCCAGGGCAACGGGGAGATTCGCTCCGGCAAACTGGCGGGCAAGACGCTGTGGGCGGCGATCTGGATCGTGGCCCTGCCCGTGCTCGTCCAGCAGACGATGCAGGCGTGTGTCGGCCTCGTCGACTCGATGTTGGCCGGGCGATTACCCGACGAAATCGCACTGGAAGCGCTTGATGCCATCAGTGTCGGCGCGTATGTGACGTGGTTCATACTGATCGCCATGACGGGGCTGGGAATCGGGGGGCAGGCTCTCATCGCGCGGGCCATGGGCGCGGGGAATCGACTCGACGCACAGAAGGCGCTGGGCCAGGCCGTCATGTTGAGTCTTTTTTGGGGCGCCATCGTCGGGGTCGCAATGTGGTACGGCGTGGACATTCTGGCGGCAATCTGTAACCTCACGGACGATGCCGCGGACATGCTCGCCGATTACGTCCGCATCATCGCCGTGTCCCTGCCTATGGCCGGCTTGATGCTGGTGGGGGCCATGTGCCTCTATGGCGCCGGCGAAACCATGTTGCCCTCACTCATCTCCGTCGGCGTCAACGTCGTCAACATCGTCGTGTCGTGGGCGCTGTCCGGCGTGGACCTGAGCGTCGGGGACTGGACGCTGACAAACCCGTTCTCGTTTGATTTGCACGTGGTGGGAATCGCGGCCGGCACCGCGATCAGCTACGCCTTCGGCGGCCTGATGACGGTGTGGGTGCTGCTCCGCGGCGTGAAGGACCTTCGACTCGAGCTGCCCCGCTTGCGGCCCGATCGGCTGACGACGGGACGTCTTGTTCGCGTCGGCCTGCCAGGGTTCTTCGACAGCATGATGATGTGGACGGCCAATATTCTCGTGCTCCTGTTCATCGGGATGATCGCTCAGACCACCGGGTCCAATGGCCTGCCGCGGGAGGGGCTGCAAGGCGCGCACCTCATCGCGATCCGTTGGGAGGCGTTCAGCTTCCTCCCCGGGTTTGCGTTGGGAACAGCTGCGGGCACGCTCGCCGGGCAATACCTCGGCGCGGGCAACCCGTCCATGGCCCAACGCTCAATGCTGATGTGTGTCGCCATCGCCAGCGTGCTGATGGGCCTGCTCGGTCTGGTGTTCATCTTCGGCGGTGACGTGCTGACCCGGATCATCAGTAACGACGAGTTGCACCGCGCCGAAGCGCCGCCGTTGCTGCTCATCGCCGGTCTCGTGCAAGTCTTTTTCGCCATCACCATGGTGCTGCGCCAGGGGCTGCGCGGCGTCGGTGATACGCGATGGACCTTTCTGATCACCTCCGCCTCGAGCTACGGCATTCGCCTGCCGGCGGCGTGGTGGCTCGGCGTACACCTGGAAATGGGATTGACCGGCATCTGGCTCGGCATGAGCGGTGAGTTGGTCATCCG
>JAZGDL010000145.1:0-3718 GCA_036477795.1 Phycisphaerae bacterium | reverse complement strand
TCGGTGGCGCACTCTTCACCCTGGCGGAGACCGGCATCACACGTGCCGTCCTCGCACTGCCCGCGCCATTCCAAAAAGTGTGCCATATCTATGTCACAGACTAGTGGTGCAACCCAGAAAAACCTGCGTTCCAGCCCGCCCGCCGGGCCGCAGTCGTCCGGAGCCTCAACTTCACGACCCTGTGCGGAATTCTCACATAATCGGAACGGCTCGCCGACGAAAAACTCCATACCGTTCCAGACGTCAAACGGCCCCGGCAGGTCCACGAACCTCACCCGGATTGCCTGGCTGCGCCCCGGGTCGGCGGTAATAACCGATATGAAGCGGTTCTTCCTGTTTGGCGGGCCTTCGGCGGTGCCGGCGGTCGCGAGGGTCTCCTCCATCGGCGGGCTTGCAGAGGAGCAGAAAAAGGAGATATCGATAAGGCGCTCGGCCGGGGGGATCGCTTCGCGGACGACCTGGAAAAGCCCGATCCTGTTACCGGTGAACTCCCAACGTTGTACTTCGTGCACCAGTTGGAAAAAGAACCAGTCCACAACCAGGAGGTCCGTTCGTGTTCCGTTAAGAGATCCCAAATCGAGGGCCTGAAACCGGTGCATGTCGCGCGGTTCCGTTACCAGGTTCCGGAAAAACTCCAACCGCCCGTTGGATAACTGATAGTGATCGATCGCCGAAACATCGTCTTCATCGCTGTCGCGGATCAAGAGCACGTCGGTTAGAGCATCCCCGTCGAGATCGCCCACCGTAAGAGCGACGAAACGGTCGGTCGTGACGCCGAGCGGAAACTCGTTGACCGGAAACCACTCAGCACCCTCTTTCTCATATTGCCGGACCACCTGCGGTCCGCTGCCCGTCAGATCTTCGATCGTCAGAATTGCCGGTCGCCGGCCGCCATCGAGACTGCCGAACGTCAGGGCGATCATCCGGGCCGGCGGCGGTGCGGCCTCGAAGAGCACGCGCTGAAAGGTCATCGAAGCCTCATCACCCTCCCAATGCTCCACCGTCGAGAGGCGTCCCTCATCGTGGTGCACGAGAAGAACCCAGTCCGTTCGGGCATCACCATCCAGCTCCGCGATCGAGCACGAGCGAACTTGATTGACGAGCAACGGTGTCTCAAGCAGGCCGGGATACGGTGCCGATGAGGTGACGTTCTCCCGCGCGGGGTCGTACTCAGTCCACTCGACGCGAGAGGACATGCCACTGTTCGTCCACAGCGTCACGACAATATCCGGGTGCGCGGGATCACCCAAGGGCGCAGGGCGGAACTGACCCGGTGCGGCAGCGCTGCCGCTCAGCACCAGGATCAAGGCAAGACCTGCGCGAACATTCATCGGGAACCCTCCCAGAGAGAAACCCCTCAGCCCAACCGGCGGCCGCATGACCATCACTACGAGTGTTCTTACCGCCGACGGTCGGCCCGGGACTTGGTCTTTCCACCAATGCGTCCACCTCGATCCGCCGACGACCGCTGCATCGGAACCAGCGCCATGGAGACCATGTCGGCGATCGGCTCACCATCGAGGTCGGTAACGCGGGCATACCCCTGCGATTCCAGCGCTCCGAAGCCGGAGAACTCGGTGACTGTGACGCTTTCGTAAGGCTCCAGCGTACGGGTCAGGTTCGCCGAGTCCCATGAAATCGTAACGGTCGCAGGTGATAAGTTCTCAAAGACGTAGTCGTATTGAAAGGCGCCGGGCCGGGGCTCATCGACGATACTCTGCAGGCGCACCTCCCAATCGCCGTCGGGCCCGAGTGACATTGACGACTTCAGCGACGCGGACTCCAGTGGCATAGTGCTCGCTAGAAAGGTGAGATCGGCGCTCCAGGCGAGGGCGTCGAAAAAGTTGATCCGGCCCAGGGTGGGCGGTTCGTCAGTGGCAAAACAGACATCTTGGATGCGCACTATGCCCGGAGCAACTTCAACCAGAAAAGTTGTCTGCCACATGTTGCTGCCGGAATTGCCCCCGCTGAATATCTTTGGGAACAGCGTACCTCCCGGCAACTGGGTCACCGAGAACCAGGAAAAAAGTATCGTCTCGGATGCGGGAGCACAGGCGTCGCCGGGAGGTAGACGATTGTTAGTGACCGCCATGGTGTCGATAACCGTCGCAATCCCGAGGATTATGCCTGGGCACCCGACGATCGGGTTATCCACCCCCACACACCTTCCCGACTCGGCCTCTGCAGAAATCGAATTAACACCTCCGACGTCGACAAGGCCGTCGGCGGTCGCCCTGAGAAGCTGCGCAAAGGCCGGTGCGGGAAGCAAACACCACGCCAGGAAACCCAACATAGACAAATACAAACCTGATTTGCAACGCGCATCCATAGCCACGTCCTCCACCTTTCAATGTTGATCAGAACAAAACCAACGAACACCCGTCGAATGGTGAGCGGAGCCGGCTTTTCCGGCCGGCGATCTGCCGCAGGGCAGCCTTATTCTCCTCCGCCGGCCAACCGATGAGTCATAATGTCACCCCGTAGAAAGGCCGTACACGCGGAAGCGAACCCCTCGCTCACACTTCCGATAAGCCCAAGACTACCAGATTTCCGGCCGGCAGGCAACAACAAACTTCAAGAAATATTACGTGCCGCGGCGTGTCCTGAGATCGGACAAGTCCTGAGAGCAGCCAGGTCTTGCTATTCTGCTGCCCGCGTCAGGCCGGCGGCGTATGGATTGCCGGGCGTGAACGGGTATGGGAAGCCTTGGAGCGCATCCAGGGTGAACAGGGCGTCTCTGGAGACGTTGACCTTGAAGTCCGGGCGGGTGCGGCCATCTTCAGTGGCGGCGGCGAATTCTTTGGCCCACACTTTACTTGTGTCGGGTGCCATGCCCACGCTACAACCGGCTGCAAATACCGGCGTTCCTCCAAGCGTGGCCATGGCACCACGCACTCAGCCACCGAAGATGGCCACACCCAGTCCGGGCCGTGGGTCATGCCGTTGTCACCCGGCTCGATGTCGGCCCGTGACTTCGGCAGGCTATTTATGTTTGCGAACTTGTCGAGCAATCCGACGACGTCCTGGGCCACCTTCGCACTGCCGTGGCGCCAGTTGATTCTTGTGCGGCGAATGATGGGGCGCCCATGCCCACGTGGCCGATGCCTACCTTGGCCCGCCAGCCCGCCCTACGCCCAATCGTGGGACTCGACAGCGGTTTTTGCGTGTGTTACTTCCCCCGGCTTGACGTGCCGGGAAGCGTGTATATCTTATTTCCAGCGGTCAGACTTTGAACTTGGTGTATGCAGGACGTCTGAAATGATTCGTGTCAAGAATCTGACGAAACGTTACGGCCCGATCCTTGCGGTGGATGACATTTCGTTTGAGGTTGAACGAGGCGGGGTGGTCGGTTTTCTGGGCCCCAACGGCGCCGGCAAGACCACCACGATCCGCATCCTCACATGCTATCAGCCGGCGACGAGCGGGTCGGCTACTATAGGCGGCTTCGACGTCTTTAAGGATTCGATGGCGGTGCGGCGGCGCGTCGGCTACCTGCCGGAGTCCACGCCGCTGTATCCGGAGATGCGCGTACGCGAGTACCTCACGTTCAGGGGCAAGCTGCGGGGGCTCTCTCATCCCGAGCGGGTTGAGGCCATCCGCCGGGTGACCGAACGGTGCTGGCTCGGCGACTTCATTGACCGGCCTATCGGGCAGCTTTCCAAAGGGATGAAGCAGCGGGTCGGCCTGGCCGATGCCATCATGCACGAACCGGACGTCC
>JAZGDL010000144.1:0-2970 GCA_036477795.1 Phycisphaerae bacterium | reverse complement strand
GTCCCTACCCCGAGCTGTCCCTGGCGACCTTCCGTTACCGACCGCGCGGCGTTGGCGCCGAAGAGCTGGACACCCTCAACGAACTGAACCTGCGCCTGGCCAAAGCCATCCGTGACGACGGCCGGGTTTTTCTCAGTTCCACAAAGCTCACAGGCCCGACCTGCCCTACCGGTGCCGTCTATCTACGGCTTGCCGTTCTCTGTTTCCGCAGCCATCTCGAACACGTGCGCGAAGTCGTGGACGTCCTCCGGCGGTTGGTAGCAGGAGGTGCCCTTGAAGGGGCTATTGGTGGTCGATAAGCCTGTCACTGCTACCCGATATCCGCCGTCCCCCAAGCCGCCTCGTCGCTCAGCATCTACTCGATCGTTGGTGGTCATGGCCCCGGAGGAATTCGACGGCGATCGCGATATCTCGGGAACGCGGGCCCGACCGGCGGCGCTGGAGGGAAAGGTGCTTTATGACAGCGCCGCGTGAAGAAGTGGTGCGCAAGGTTCAGCAGTGGGCGCTCTACGCCGCCGACGGCCTGCGTCTCGCCCAGCACGGCCTGAGCATCCGGGTGCAATAGACGACACCGGCGGTAGTCGTCGTTCCCCGTCCGCACCGCTTTTGATCCCATGGTTGTTTCATTATGATGCTTGAATGGCGGCGGTAACACTCCAGGATGTCTGCAGACAGTTCGGCACGCAGGTCGTGCTTCAGGACGTTTCCCTTGAATTGCAAGCTGGTCAGATCACCGGCTTGGTCGGCGACAACGGCAGCGGCAAGACGACGCTGTTGCGGCTGATCAACGGCGACCTGAAACCCGATACCGGGACCATCACCCGGGAGCGTGGCCTGGAGATCGGCTTCCTGAAACAGGAGCCGGAGGCCTCGCCCCACCAGACTCTCCACGACGAAGTCGTCAGCGCCTTCGCCGAAGTGTTGGAACTGGAAGACAAGCTGCACGCCCTGTCGGAGGAGATGGCCGTCCTCCACGAGGACCCCAAACTGCCCGAGCTCATGGAGTCCTATCAGCGTGTCAGCGCCCGTTTCATCGCAGCGGGCGGCCACACGTTCGAAACCCGGGTCCACGAGATCCTCGGCGGCCTGGGGTTCGCGCCGGTGGATTATGCCAAACCCGTTTCAATCCTCTCCGGCGGACAGAAGTGCCGGGCGGCGCTGGCCAAACTGCTGCTCTGCAAGGGATCCTTCCTGCTGCTGGACGAACCCACCAACCATCTCGACATAGATGCCGCCCGCTGGCTCGAGAAGTTTCTGGCGGGCCACAAGGGCGGCGCCGTGGTTATCTCCCACGATCGCTATCTCCTGGACCGCGTGTGCCAACGGATCATCGAGGTGGACCGGACCAAGGTCACCAGCTATCCCGGCAATTACACCAACTACGCCGAAACCCGCCAGCTCCGGAGGCTTACGCAACAGCGCGAGTTCGACCAGGCGGCTGAGTTTATTCGATCGGAAACGGAATTCATCGCCAAACACATCGCGGGGCAGCGGACCAAAGAGGCCCAGGGACGCCGCACCCGATTGCAGCGACGGCTCAAAGCCGGCGAGCTTACCACGGAACCGCCCGGCAAGACCCGGTCTGCCAAGATTGCCTTCCGAGAGACGATCGCACACACCGGCATCGTACTGCGGGCGGACGACCTGTGCATGGCGTTTGGTGACAACGCGCTGTTCAAGGGCCTCACGTTCCAGGTTCACGGAGGCCAGAACTTCGGCATCACCGGTCCCAACGGATGCGGAAAGACGACGCTGCTGAGGACCGGCCTGGGACAGCTCGCGCCGACCTCCGGGTCGATCACCCTGGATCCCAAACTGCGAGTCGGTTACTACTGCCAGGAGCCCGTGGAACTCGATCCGGAGCGGACCGCGGTCGATGAAATCCGGACGGCATGCTCCGGTCTCAGTGAGCTCGATGCCCGTTCCCTGCTCGCGCGATTCCTGTTCACCGGTGACGCCGTCTTCAAGCCGCTGGGCCGGCTCTCCGGCGGGGAGCAATCGCGCATACGGCTGCTCAAGCTGATCCTCGACTCGCCGGATATCCTCATCCTCGACGAACCGACCAACCACCTGGACATCCGCTCTTGCGAGGCCCTCGAGGACGCGCTGCGGGAGTTTCCCGGCACGATCGTCGTTGTCAGCCACGATCGATACCTCCTCGACGGCCTGGTCGACCGACTTCTGGTCATGCGCAGCGACGGGTGCACCGTATTCGAAGGGAATTACTCTTTCTATGTCGAGCAGATAGAGAAACAGCGAAAACTCGGTAAACCATCAAACCGCAAGAAAACGAAGGACCGGGGCTCTATCCGGCGTAAGCCTTCCTCCCCGTCGCTTTATGACCGTCTTTCCATCGATGAGATCGAGGAGTTGGTCGTTCAGCACGAGACCGCATTGGCGGAACTCCACGACCGATTCGGTGACCCCTCCGTCTACAAGAACCCCGAAATGCTGCAGGAACTGCAAGAGCAAACCGAGGCGCTCGAACAGCAACTCGCCGCCGTCGACGCCGCGTGGCAGGAGCGCGTCGATCTGCAATAGCCCGGTTCTTCGACTGAGTCGATCTTCGTATAATCAGAACATGCGCTACGAAGGCACTGTCTATCGCCCGCCCAGCGAAGTCAACTCTCTTCTCCTCCAGGCCACCATCGGTTGCTCGTGGAAACACCGCACCTACTGCGCCACGTACCGCGACAAGCAGTATGGGGTGCGCCGCCTAACCGTGTTAGGCGCGGTATGGTACAGCGCAAAAACCGGTGGACCAGTACACCCATCTATATTTGTCTCTGCGTGCTCGGCGTGCTCGGCGGTGAATCATCGGGGCTAGCCCGGATTATTCATACCGCAGAGAGCGCAGAGTATTATTGGGAATGAAGTTACGGTCGAATTCCAGTTCGTGCTGTCTTGACAGTGTGTCTCTCATTCGTGCTACGCTAACCCGGCTAACTTCTTGTCTATCACTTCTCTGCG
>JAZGDL010000143.1:0-8196 GCA_036477795.1 Phycisphaerae bacterium | reverse complement strand
CCAACACTTATTGCCCGCCGCCAACGAGAACGAAAAAAGGGCGTTGGCCCTGGAGGTGCTCATCGCCACCCAACCGGTGCGGGCCGCCATCCGGGCCGGTAAGATTGAGTCCATCGAGTCCGCCATTCAGACGGGCCGCAAGGACGGCATGATCACGCTCGACGAAAGCCTCGCCAACCTGGCCGCCACCGGCCGCATCACCTGGGAAACGGCAAGACAATTCGCCAAAGACCCCGTCTCCGTCGCCGACTACGTCGCCCAAAAAACTAGAAACTAGAGACTAGAGACTAGAGAGTAGCGTTCCATGTCCTTTCTAGTTTCTAGTCCCTTTCCGCCTTGAAATAACCGATTACACTACGCGCCATGGAACTGGAGCTACGCCCCTTTGAGTCAAGATTCGCCGCGATCGTGGCATCCTGGCCCCGCGACGAACGTGATCTGCTGTGGCTTGCCCCACGGACACCGCCGCCGCTGACTCCCAAGAAGGTCTGCCGGTGGCAGCGCGCCAACAAAAGGACGTTCTTGCTGCACGTTGGTGGCGAGCTTGGTCCGTGCGCCTACGGTGAGATCAACCTGATGCAGGACAAACCGAAGCACAAATGGCTCGGCCACCTCATAGTCGCCCCGACAGTGCGGAGGCGCGGAATCGGTTCCCGCCTGGTCGCCCTGTTGCTGGGTGAAGCGTTCCAGACCCACGCCGCCCACTCGGTCTCACTGGTGGTCTTTCCCGAAAACCACCTTGCACAGCGCTGCTACCTACGCGAGGGGTTTGTCCACGCCGGCGACGAATTCCACCGCTTCCGCCCGGGACAGCCGGAGTATCGCATGCAACGGATGACCATCACCCGCCAGCGCTGGTTGATGCGCCGGGCGATGGGCCCGCTGCACCCCTCGTCCACACAAGCCCACGGGTTGCAACCCGTGGGCTCGGGCAGACCGGAGTGCAGTCCACTCGGATCGCATTCGGTCTGATCGGTTCAGTCGCCCGATGCACCATGCGAAAACCAGCCACCACCAGCAGTACCATAAACGCCGCGCGCACCAATCGTAGAGGCAGCACATGCGTCAATCGGCCGCCGACCCACGCTCCGACGACGGCTGTAGGGATCAGAAACAACGCCAATTCCGCCGGTGCATGCCAGGCGTATTCCGGATGGTTGACCGCCAGGGCGATGTGCTTGGCTGTGCCGCCCACGATGCTCAGCAGTACGATCATCGCCGCCGAATTGGCGATCGCCGATCGCACCCCCACCCCCAGGAACCGTCGTTGAAGCGGCACTGCCACGACGCCCCCACCAACGCCGAGCAAGCCCGATACCACGCCCGTCGACGCCCCCACCAGCATCGCCGCCCCCCATCGCGAGTGCTCGCCCGAACATGAAAGCCCACGGATTGCAATCCGTGGGCCGGCCAACATGCGCCACATTTCACGACCAGCCACGTAGAACAAGAACAGCCCGAACATGCCGGTCAAATAGACGGACCGCTCCCCGCGGAACAGCGACAGCTCGCTGCACGACACCCCGGCAACCGAGCCCAACACCGCTGCCGGAGCGAGGGCGACCAGAAGTCGCCTCTGGAGCGCCTTTGCCCGAACATGCTGCACCAATGCGGGAACTGCCACGAAGAAACTCACGATCAGCGCCGTCGCTTGATAGAGATGTTGCTTGGGCCCCATCAACTCGGTCATCGCCGGGATCACAACGATGCTGCCGCCGATCCCCAGTAGCCCGCCGCAAAGCCCCGCCGCAAGTCCGGTAAGTCCCAGCCAGAATCCTTCCAAGAGCGCACACTCCCTTCAAAGGAACCATTACCGCAGCCGTGCCCCGATAGGAAGCGCCCATCCCCAAGAATTTTCAGTTGTGCGTGGCTCAGAAAAACTTCAGATGTGAGGTGAGGATGGTCAGATCCACGGCATCGATCTCACCCGGATGAACGTCGCCGATGTGGGTCAGCACGTACAGTTCGTAGCACAGCCGCCACCGAATCGCGACGATCGTATAGATCAGTAGTATCCCGCCCGCGGCAATCTCCGAGACCAGTTGTGCCCGGTGGGTCAGTAGAATGACGCTGGCGAAGGTGACCAGCGCGATCTTGTACGCCATGACCGCGTACGGACTGTGCAGCAAAAGCCGCCTGGCTATTGGGTTGGTCTCATCCAGCATCCCCTGGTAGTGGGCCAGTATGGTCAAGACCACATCAAACCCACTTATCAACCACACCCCGAAAAGCAGACACACCACCCGATGCGGCCGGGAGGCCACCAGCCAGCCGGTCAGGCTCCGAACCCAGGCGGCCCGCGCCGACCCCTCCGCGGGCATCGCCAGAACCTCTGTCATCCCACCTTGATTCACAGGGCCACTATCGACTCTAACAGTGCGGACCTTGACCAGCGCCCGTGCCACGATAGTGTAGCGCAGGCGCTGCCGATAAATGTATGATGTGAGTTGAAGGTTGAAGGTTGAAGGTTGAAGGTTGAAAGTTGAAGGTTGAAGGTTGAAGGTTAAAGGTTGAAGGTTAAAGGTTGAAGGTTACAAAGTGGAAGCTCCTGAGATACCGTCACTTTCCCATCTCGACCAGGACGGCAAGGTCCGCATGGTCGACGTTTCCGAAAAGGACCTCACCCGGCGCACCGCCACCGCCACCGCCGTGGTCACGCTGCAACCCCAAGTCCTAAAACAACTGCTGGCCGGCACTCTCATCAAGGGAGAGGCGATCACTACCGCAAAGGTCGCGGGGATCAACGCCGCCAAGCGGACCGGTGAGCTGATCCCCTTATGCCACCCTCTGCCACTCGACTGGGTAGACGTTGCCTTCGAGCAGCTCGACGACCAGCGCCTGCGGATCACCGCCACCGCCAGGACCGTGGCCCGCACCGGCGTTGAGATGGAGGCACTAACCGCAGCCACGGTGGCTGCCTTGACCATCTACGACATGGCCAAAGCCGCCGACAAATCGATAGTCCTGGGCCCGGTTCAGCTCGAACGCAAATCCGGCGGACGTAGCGGGGAGTACTCGCGGGCCATGAATCCAGCCCCGTCCGCTCCAGGCGACGGCTGACCGATCAGCCTATTTTCAAAGTTTTCAAAACTTTTGTATGCATTTGAAAGCGGCGCCCACACCCGATACTTTAGCGTGCGTGAAGTCGGCCGACGCCAACCGGTTAGCGGGGCGTCAACGTTCGAATTGTCGGCTGGAGTATGGGTGCGGGAGCTGAGATTACGCTTCGGGCGTCTGCCAAACGACAAAGTCACTGGCGGCGTTAACCCGTCAGTCGAACTGTGACGAAGCACCAGGCTGGTCCGACTCCCCTGGCCCCGCAGAACCAACGGTGAACCGCATGCTCGCTAGAAACATGACCATCGGCTCCATCGCCCCCGCCGACTTGTATGCGCCGGTTGCCCACTATCTCAAAGACGTCGAACACATCATTGAAGATGAACTGTTCAGCGACCACCCCGCGGTCAATGAATTATGCACCCGCGTAAGCCGTTATCGCGGCAAGATGCTGCGACCGGCCTTGTTGCTCCTGTGCGCAAAGGCCTGCGGCCGCGTCAACGATGCCCATCGCACGCTGGCCGCCGTGGTCGAGACGGTGCACCTGGCTACCCTGGTGCACGACGACGTGCTCGATGACGCGGCGGTCAGACGGAAGCAGCCCACCATCAACGCCACGGACGGCAACGTCACCGCCGTATTGCTGGGCGATTATCTCATCAGCCACGCCTACCACCTGTGCAGCAGCTTAGACGACCAGTACGCCGCCCGCACTATTGCGGCAACCACCAACACGGTCTGCGAAGGCGAGCTGATGGAGATTCACCACCGCTACGACGATCGCCTCAGCGAGGGCATCTACTTCGACATCATCGAGAACAAGACCGCCGCCCTGACCAGCACCTGCTGCCTGCTGGGTGTCCGCTACGCCGGAGCGGATGAGGACGTGGTCAAGGCCATGGGCGATTTCGGCGCGGCGATCGGTAGGGCCTTCCAGATCGTTGACGACGTGCTCGACCTGGTCGGCGACGAATCCCGCACCGGCAAGACCCTGGGGCTGGATCTGGCCCATGGCAGCGCCACGCTGCCCATCATCCATTGCTTAGCCAACGCCCCGGTCGACATTGGCGGGCGGCTGCGGGCATTTGTCAGGGGCGAAGCCGCCTTCGGGCGGCAGCGGATTGTCGACTGGCTGGAATCCACCGGCAGTATCGAGCACACCTTTCAGGTGGCACGCGAGCATGTCCAGACCGCCCTACAGCAGTTGACCTACCTCTCCGATTCGCCCGCCCGCGATTCGCTCGCAGCCATGACCGAGTTCATCCTCCGCCGGCAATTCTAGTGCTCCGTCACAGCTCGATTGACGGGTTGACGCCGGCAGTGACATTACGTCATGACACCTTTTCCTCCGTCGGCGGTCATCGTGTACAAAGAACACGTCCTGACGATTGTTGCCGCGCTGGGTGGCGTGGTTGACTCGGAAGCACGATTCACGCGACGCATCCCTACATCCTACCCGACTCTGATGGACTGGTCGATAAAATAGGTGACTGTCCCATATTGTAAAGCGACGAACTGTTCGGCCGCAAGGGCCTAGGCCGTACGACCAGCGGCTTTCCGGCGCAGGATTATGGTTCCAGCGCTCAGAACGAGGAGCGTCATGAGAAGCGTGCCCCACCCGGACATGGTCGGTACGGCAGTCGCAGAGAAGGAGAATTTCTGCACGCGAAAGTTGTTCGAGTCGGATACGTACACCACGCCGTTGGCGCCCGCCCTTATTGCGTACGGAAGGTTGAACTGACCTTCGCCGGTGCCGAAAGAGCCCCATTTTGTTAGGAAGGTCCCATCACCGGTAGACTTCTGCATGCGATGAAGATTTCGGTCGGCGACGTACAGGTTGCCCGCGTCATCCGTCGAAAGTCCACGCGGGAAGTTGAACTGTCCGTCTCCGGTGCCAGCGGAGCCCCAGGAAGTGATGAATACGCCGTCATTCGTAAACTTCTGGATCCGCGGGCTGCTGTCGCCGACGAAGACGTTACCCTCCGCGTCCACCGCTACCCCGTTCGGAGAGGTGAACTCTCCATCCCCCGTCCCGGTGGTTCCCCAAGCCATGAGGAAAGTTCCGTCGCTGGTAAACTTCTGAACACGATTCTGGTTCCGATCCGCGACGAAGACATTTCCGTTGCCGTCCACCGCGAGACCATGATTGTGCTGAAACTGACCATCGCCGGCTCCAAACGAGCCCCACATTGTCAGAAACACACCGTCGCTCGTAAACTTCTGAACGCGATTGTTGCCAGTCTCGGCCACGTACACGTTGCCCATCGGGCCGATACCGATTCCGTGGGGATGGTTGAATTGACCGGAGCCGGTGCCGAAGGTTCCCCACTTCATGAGAAAGACACCCTCGCTCGTGAACTTCTGGATGCGGTTGTTGCCGGTGTCGGCTAGGTAGACGTTGCCGTCAGCGTCGACCTCGATCCCGTGCGCCCCGCCAAACTGGCCATCGCCGGCGCCGTTGCCGCCCCACTCGAGAACAAAATCCGGAGGGTCGCCGCCTGCCAAGATGCTGCTGGGAACGAAAACGAGCAAAAGAGTCACGATACAGGCTTGCGTCGAAGTTCTCATTAGATGCCTCCTAGATCAAGGCCCGGTGAACAGGATCTGGAAGACCCCGAAGTCTGTCCAATCTACATCGTCGTCGAAGTCAAAGTCGAACACATGGCATGGTGGCGAAGCACCGCCGCCGGGACCGGTCAAGCAGATCGGAAACTCACGGAAATCACTAAGATCGACGTTGGCGTCGCCGTCGATGTCGCCGGTGGCCACGTCGAATGCCAAATCAAAGGACGCTTCGGCGAGCCTGCTGGGCGGCACGTCATTGTCAATCACGGTCGCTGCCTGAGCGCGAAACGTGTAGACACCGGCATCGAGCGTACCAGCCTCCTCAATCTCTTCGGATTTGGACTTGCCGGGGCCGGCATTTAACGTATGGTCGAAAATGGTTTCGTTGCCAGGGGCAGTAAGCCTGACCTCAGCGAAGGCTCCAACGGCCGGATCTTCCGCATTCTCCGCGCCAATCACGCCCTCCACAAGAAAAGTGCCGGGCAAGGGAAGCTCGAAGGTTAGGTCGAAGAGCGACCCGGCGATGGCGTGGATCGTATCCGGAACGCCCGCGCTCGCCTCGGAGTACGACGTGCCCACGGCCGTCATCGATGACGCCTTGATCTGTGACTGCTGACCGGCGAGTGCTGTGGCCCCAGCAAGTGCGCAGCCGATTGATGCTTCCGCCTCACCGTCGAAGGGCCCGAACCCCTCCGCCTCCTCATTGTCAAAGTCATCTCCCCCGCAATGGGGAACGATCACGAAGCTGTTCACGCTGCGCGCCTGAGCGACAGGAATGATGGGTTGGCTGGTGTCTTTGCTAACCAATGCGATGCCGCTGGGGCTCGTCAGACCCGCGACCAAGAACTCGACATTGGTGCCGTCCAGGTTGGCCCGTGAGATCATGAAGTCGGCAGCAGAGGCTTCCGTCCAGTATATCTTGCCGCCCGGAAGGTCGAGAGCGAGTCGAACGGGTGCAATGACAGCAGTTGTTACCAGGTCATCCACAACGGACCCATCCAGGTTCGCCCGTTGGATCTTGCTGGTACCGATGTCCGTCCAGTACATCTTGCCGGCATCCACGTCCAGAGCGATCCCGCTGGGGTTGACCAGGTGAGTGACCAGAAGCTCCACATTTGAACCGTCGAGGTCAGCTCGTTGGATCATGAAGTCAGCAAGAGTGCTCTCCGTCCAGTACATCTTGTTCCCAGCCGTATCCAGCGCGATTTCGACCGGCGTAAACACTACACCCGTGGTGAGAAGATCCTCGACATTTGAGCCGTCAAGGTTGGCACGCTGAATCTTGCCGATACCAATGTCGGTCCAGTACATCTTACCGCCGGCTACGTCCAGCGCGATGCCGCTTGGGCTGACCAAGCCTGTGACCAGGAGTTCCACGTCCGTACCATCCAGACTGGCCCGTGAGATCATAAAGTCCGCCGGGGAGGCTTCGGTCCAGTACATCTTGCCAGCCAGAAGATCGAGTGCGAGACCTACCGGTTCGATGACTTGAGTCGTAACCAGATCCTCTACACCCGTGCCGGCGACGAGGTCAGCCCGCTGAATCTTTCCCGTACCGACATCGGTCCAATAAACGGTCTGCGCATAGGCGGTCGGAACAACAAGTGCAAGCAGCGCTGCCATGAACAAGAATCGGTTTTGAAGTTTTCCGGGTTTCATCCCAGGTCTCCTTCGGGCAAGCCAGATTCCTTCGGACCTCGGCCGCGTGCACCGGGCCGGACCAAAGGGTTTAATACAGGACGGTCACCCATTTACGTCCGCTACTTCTAGGCACTCCCGCACCACCGCTTTGGGCGCCGGGTCGCCGGCCTTGATGCAATCCTCGATGTGCTGATCCATGGCCTCGCGGATGTTGGCCAGGAGTTGGTCGTGTGTATCCCCTTGACTCACACACCCGGGCAAGGCTGGAGCATGCACCACGTATCCGCCGTCCGGCTCCTGTTCCAGAATCACCGCAAAAGCCCATGCCGTTGACCTCCACGTAGATCATATCGACTTGGTGTGCCCGCAACAACCCGGATAACGCGGGCCTGGGATGGTCCACGCTTGCGTCTCGGTGCGCCGGGATGCCTGGGCACCGAGGACGCAGCATGCTTATGCAAGTGTGAGCGTGGCACCCGGGGCGGAGTGACTATGCCCACCCGTCGCTGGCGCTCAGGGCTCGGAATCGAGCACAAACACGCCAAACACGTACTCCGCCGCAGGCGGACCAGTGGTACGCCGGCGCACGGATTAGTCGGGATTCGTATTAGTCCTGCGGTGCCGGCGATAATGCTTTCAGAGCTGCGCGGGCTTTGGCGTGCGATGGATTGACGCGCAAAGCGGCTCGAAATGATTCGGCGGCTTCCTCGGTCCGGCCCAGCAGGGCGAGCGCGACGGCCATGTTGTAGTAGGGCTCATCGAGCTGCGGTTCAATCGAAAGCGCCGCCTGATAGTGCATGACCCCATCCTCCAGCCGCCCCTCCCGGGCGTACACGTTGCCCAGGTTGTTGTGGGCCATCCAGCATTCCGGATTCTTGGCCAGGGTGTCGAGCCAAAGGGCTTCCAGGTCTTCGTACTTGTGACTCTCATTCC
>JAZGDL010000142.1:0-2057 GCA_036477795.1 Phycisphaerae bacterium | reverse complement strand
CACGACCAGAAGGTCATCGCCCACCACGAGGCCGGACACGCCATCGTCCAGGCCCTGGAGAAGCATGCCGATCCGCTCCACAAGGTGAGCATCATCCCCCGCGGGCCGATGGGCGGGGCCACGTTCGCGTTGCCCGAACGCGACCGGATCATTTACACCATGTCGTATCTGTTGGGCACGCTTAAGGTCACCTTAGGCGGCCGGGTAGCTGAGGAAATCTACTGCGGCGAGATCAGCAGCGGTGCCCAGGCGGATATCGAGCAGGCCACCGGCATCGCCCGAAGCATGGTGACCCAATGGGGCATGACCGAGTCGCTCGGTTTTGTTCATTACGGCGAGGAGCGCGGAGGCGCTTTCGAGCTGGGCTTTCGTAACTATTCGGAGGATTCAGCCGCCAAGATTGACCTGGAGGTCAAGAAGATTGTCGACAAAGCCTACGAGGATACCAAGAGCCTCATACTAGAGTACCGCGCCCAAGGAGAAGCGATCGCCGCCGCTCTGCTGAAGTATGAAACGCTTTCCGGCGATGAGGTGAACGCGTTGATCAGGGGCGAGTCGCTGGACAAGCCGTCGGTGACTGATCTGCTCGACGGAGCCATCCCCACGGACGTGGGCAAAGCCCGACCGGTCTCCGCAGATATCGACCCGGAAGTTGACATGGGTGGGGGCGACCCGCTTCCGCAACCGAGTTGAACGGAAGAAGAAAGGTACGAAGGCACGGAGGCACGAAGGGGAGGAAAGGCACGAAGGGACGAGGGACTCAATCGTCAATCCACAATCCACAATCGTCAATCCGCCGCTGGACACTTGAACACGGGGTCGTTGATTTTTCGGCGGCCCCGGTGGTCATGGGCGTGTTGAACGTGACGCCGGACTCCTTCTCAGACGGTGGCCTGTATGTTGCGGTCGATGACGCGGTCCGTCGCGCCGATCAAATGGTCGGCCAGGGGGCGGGGATCATCGACGTGGGCCCCGAATCGACCCGGCCGGGCTCGCCCCCGGTACCGGCGGAAACGCAGATAGAGCGGATTCAACCGGTGATTCGGGCCATCCGCCGGCGGCACCCCAACGTGCCCATCTCCATCGACACCCGTTGCGCCCAGGTAGCCCGGGCCGCGATCGAGCTGGGGGCTGACATCATCAATGACGTCTCGGCTTTGCGACACGACGAGGAGATGGCGGCGCTGGCAAAGGCTACCGCAGCACCGGTGATTCTGATGCACATGCGCGGTACCCCGAGAACGATGCAGGTCGATCTGGAGAACGACTCCTACATAGACGTGGTCGGCGAGATCGTCTCTTTTCTCACCGAGCGTATGGCCTTCGCCGAGTCAGCCGGCGTTTCGCGCCATCGTATGGCCATCGACCCGGGCATCGGGTTCGGCAAGACCTTACAGCACAACCTGGCCATCCTTTGGGATCTGAAGGCGTTGACCGGGCTCGGTGTTCCGGTTGTGGCGGGCGCGTCGCGAAAATCCTTCCTGGGCACGATTCTGAATCGCCCCGACCCACGTGACCGTGCGGCCGGTTCAATCGCGTGCGCCGTCGCGGCGGTGCTACAAGGGGCCCGTGTCATTCGGACACACGACGTGGCTGACATGGTGGACGCGGTGCGCGTCGCGGCGGCGATCCGAGCGGCGAAATGATCTGGCCGCCGCCCATTCACCAACCCCGAGGAATCTTTTCTCGGTCTTTCTTGCGAAAACAGAGGTGCGAGGATTCTGTATGTGTTTACGGGTAACGGCGTCTGGGGTTGGTGGTCGGCTTCAGCCGACCGGCCTTTGCCGCCAACTTCAGTTGGTGGTTGCAAGTCCGGCTAGTCCCCAGCGCGCCGGGATTCTGTCTACTGCTTCTGGAGCCGGCTTCAGCCGGGCTTTTTGAATGGGTGCCCGTGGAAAGCCGGCTGAAGCCGGCTCCTCGGGAAGGTGATCGCTGATTTTCGCGGCCGCCTGTGGTTCTGAGAATCCCACCTAATACTTTCCAGAAAGACAACGTCCAGGGGCGATTTATCGGCCATGGTGGCGCGCAATCCTCATGCTTATTAAGAGAACAAAGCA
>JAZGDL010000141.1:0-4218 GCA_036477795.1 Phycisphaerae bacterium | reverse complement strand
GAGTACGTGCCGGCCGACAGCGGGGCGGTCTACGAGGCCATGTGCGAGGGTGATATCGACCTGGTGCACGAGGTCTGGCAGGGCGCGTTCGGTGTTGCTTTTGAAAAGCAGGTTGCCAAGGGCTGCGTGATCGACGCCGCGACCCATGACGCCAAGACCCGCGAGGAGTGGTGGTATCCGGCCTACGTCGAGGAAGCTTGCCCCGGCCTGCCCGACTGGAAGGCGCTGAATGCCTGTGCCAAAATATTCGCGACGGCGGAAACCGCACCCAAGGGCCGGTTCCTGGGCGGTCCGGCGGAGTGGCTGAAGGGCGACGACGAGCGCGTTGCCGGCCTGGAGATGGACTTCGACGTCATCAACGCCGGTTCGGCTGATGCACTGTGGGCGGAACTTGCCATAGCCAAGGAGAAGAATAAGCCGATCGTGCTCTTCAACTGGACGCCGAACTTCATCGAGGCCATGTACGACGGCAAGTTCGTCGAGTTCCCGCCGATAGATGCTGAAGATAAATGCCGAACGGATCCGTCCTGGGGCATAAACCCGAACCTGACTCATGACTGCGGCAACCCTGTCGGCGGCTACCTGAAGATCGGGGTGTGGCAGGGCCTACCTGACAAGGCCCCCAAGGCCTACGCGATCCTCCAGAAGATCAACTTCACCAACCTCGACGTCGCCGTGATGTCCAAGCTGGTGGACGTGGATAAGATGGAGGTCGAGGACGCGGCCACCAAGTGGATGAACGACAACGAAGCCAAGTGGAAGCCCTGGCTAGAAGCGGGCATGTGATCAACGCGCCTGAATCGTAACCGCCGGCCGGCGGACAAGCACCGCCGGCCGGGCTTTTTCGGAATCCCCCGCCCGACCCCCGGTAGCGCCTGGGCCGGTTTCACGTCGATCGGTGCTATAAGGTCGAACAGCGTCTCGCGGCGGTGAGCGCAACGGAGGTTCCGGCATGGCAGATCAAGACCATGTGCTGCTGGACATCAACCTGCCGGGGAGGCGGTCTATCGCTCGACCGCAAGCTCCGGGTCGAAGACGATATTGCCATCTTTATGATCACCGGCTCCACCCAGGATATCGACCGCATAGTGGGTCTGGAGAGGCGCGATGACTGAGCCCGTGATCGTTTGTCGGGATGTCTGGAAGATCTTCGGCTCGGACCCCGCCCGCTTTCTTGCCAGTCACGATGGTTGCCCCGGCGCCGAGGCGCTGAGTCAGTCTGGCTATATCGGGGCTGTACGGAATGCCAACCTTGAAGTCCATCCAGGAGAGATCCTGGTCATCATGGGCCTGTCGGGTTCCGGCAAGTCGACCCTCGTGCGCTGCCTGTCCAGGCTGATCGAGCCGACGGCAGGGGAAGTGCTTTTCCAGGGCGTCAATCTTCTCAAAGTCAGTGACAGGGACCTCATCGAGCTCCGGCGCCACAAGATGGGCATGGTTTTCCAGAACTTCGCCCTGTTTCCGCATCGCACGGTCATCGACAACGTTGCTTTCCCACTCGAGGTCCAGGGCATTGACAGAGCGAAGCGCTATGAGCGGGTCCGGGAAATCATTGAACTGGTCGGCCTGAAGGGACGGGAGTCCTATTACCCGCGCGAGCTCTCCGGCGGCCAGCAGCAGAGAGTCGGTATCGCCAGGTCGCTGGCCGTGAAGCCCGATGTCTGGTTCCTGGACGAACCGTTTTCGGCCCTCGATCCTTTGATCCGCCGGGAGATGCAGGACGAGTTCCTGCGGCTGCAGAACATGCTCCAAAAGACCATCCTCTTCATCACCCACGATTTCGACGAGGCCATAAGAGTAGCCGACCGCATCGCCATCATGTACGAGGGCGAAATCGTTCAACTCGGCACCGCGGAGGAACTGGTCACCAACCCGGCCACCAACCACGTTCGCGAGTTCACCCGCGACATCCCCAAAGGCAAGTTGTTGACGGTTGGCAGCGTTATGGGCGTACCTTCTGCGGACGGCGGCAACGGGTTTTCCATAAAGGCAACCGAACTAATCTCCGACGTCGCCGCGCGGGTGATCGGCCACGACGGTCCTGTCCCGGTGGTTGACGAAAAGGGTCAGCCAGTGGGCTCTCTGTCCCGCGATCAGGTGGTCGAGGTGCTTTTCTCCACAGGTCCTTGAACCTTGGTCGCACCACTGCTCCCCGCCTTGGACGCCGCTGGGCCGGAGCCCGGCATCGACCGGTTCCGCTGGCTGTTCATCGGCCTGGCAGGGATCGTTCTCCTGATAATGCTCGGTGACACTCTACCGGCCTGGGTCGTGACCCCGCCGAAGACATGGACCGAGAACCTACCGTTGCCGTATTTGGTTTTCGGGGAAGGATTCCTGCCAACGCTGGGCTGGGAAGGGAGTAACGTCGCAGACTGGTTTAACGCGATTGTCCACTTCCTGCGCACGCACGAGATCTTCGGACTCTTTACCGTCAAGGACGTAACTCGCGCCGGTGGCAGGCTCATCGTTTGGCCGCTGGATTTCTCCGAGGCCGTGCTCATTCACGGTTTTCCCTATCGCGGCATTACGGCGATCCCCTGGGTCATCCCGGCGGTCCCCTGGGTCGTCTCTGTCGGCTTGGCGGCGGTTCTGGGTTGGTACGTGAAGGGCTGGCGGCTGGCGCTGCTGGCTGGTGCGTGCATCGCTTACTTTGCGATCTTCGGCTGGTGGAAACCGGCCATGACCAGCCTGACGTTGGTGCTGGTGGCGGCGTCCATCGCCATCGCGACCGGTCTGGCGTTGGGTATCCTCGCCCTCAAGTGGCGCTGGGTGGAAAAGGCGCTGTGGCCATTGTTGAACCTCATGCAGTCGCTGCCGCACTTTGGCTACCTCATCCCGCTAGTGGTCTTTGTCGGGCTCGCTCACAGGACCGGCGCCATCGCCACCATCCTGTTCGCCGTGCCGGCGATGGCCAAGATAACCATGGTCGCCCTGCGAGGTGTTTCCCAAGAGGTGTTGGAGGCGGGCGTGATGGCGGGTTGCACGCCCCGGCAGATGCTCTGGCGCGTGCGCATCCCGGCGGCCCGGCGGATGCTGATGGTGGGTGTCAACCAGGTCATCATGCTGTGCCTGGCGATGAAGGTGATCTCGTCATTCATTGGCGCCAGAGGCCTCGGGATTGACCTCCTGTTTCGCCTCCAGACCCTGCAGTTGGGGCGGGCGCTGGAGAACGGCATCGCCATCGTCGTGATGGCCATCACCCTGGATCGCCTCAGCCAGGCGCTTGTAGACAAGGAGCCGAAACACAAGCCCGAGGGCCCGTTCTGGGTGGTGCACCCTTACCTGATGGCGACCGGAGTCGTCATCGTGATTGGCGCTGTTCTGGCGTACCTCGTCCCAGAGGCAGCCACCCTACCGCGGGATATGACCATAACGTTCGCAACGCAATGGGATGCGGCAATAAAGCAAACGGTCAGCGTGCTTTATGAACCGTTGGGTTTCATCCGGGATACCCTGCTGGTCTATGTACTGCTCCCCATTCGCGATTTTTTTAAGGGGCTGCCGTGGACCGTGTTCCTCGGAGTGTTGACTTTCATCGGCTGGCGCCTCGGCGGCTGGCGCATGGCGACGGTCGTGGGCCTTTACATTGCGTTCATCGTCCTTTCGAGCTGGTGGACCGAGTTCATGGTGACCACGTACCTGGTCTTTGTGGCGGTCGTCATCTGCATGGCATTGGGGTTCCCGCTCGCTGTCTGGGCCTCGCGCCGGGACAGCACCAGCCGGGCCGTGGCCTTCCTGTGCGACACCTTCCAGACCTTCCCGTCCTTCATCTATCTGATCCCGGTCGTCATGCTGTTTCAGGTTGGGACCATCTCACAGATCATGGCCATCGTGGTTTATTCCGCAATTCCGGTGGTACGGTACACCTTGGTGGGCCTTCGCGGCGTGCCGCACGACATCGTGGAAGCCGCCATCACGTCGGGTTGCACCCGTTGGCAAATCCTGTGGAAGGTGCGGATGCCACTGGCCTTGCCCGAGATCATGCTGGGCCTCAACCAGACAATCATGTTCGGCCTCTTCATGGTCATGATCGCGGGGTTCATCGGCGGCAACCACGACCTCGCGCGGGAGATCTTCAAGGCCAAGGCGCAGAACGATGCGGGTCTGGGGCTGTTACTGGCGCTTTGCGTAGCCTTCCTGGGTATGGCCGCGGACCAGTTGATCCAGGCCTGGGCCACCCGGCGCAAGCAGCAGCTCGGCATGGTATAGCCCAGGCGC
>JAZGDL010000140.1:0-3307 GCA_036477795.1 Phycisphaerae bacterium | reverse complement strand
CGGCGAGGAGAAGGCGTGCCTTTCACTTACACTGTGTAGGTAGAATGGCCACGCATCTGTGCGGCGGGTGAGTAGCCGCCGAGTATTGTCACGCTACGGAACTGCGACGTGCGTCGCGGCATTGATGGAAGGACCTAACATTTGACTCTCTTAGTTCCCATAGGAGGGACGCTAGGCCCAGTGAAGCAAAACACCCGAATCGACTTGCGACGGTGATTCGGCAGCCCGGGAAAGCCAACACTCCGCATTGTGCCCAACTGGACGAAGAGTCGTCACGAAAAAGGAGAACGGAAGTATGAAAATGGAGCTAACACACTTAACGGGAGGGGCTGCGAGGGCAGCCGGGATCACTTTGGCCGCGGTCGCGGGTCTGTGCCTGATGCCCACCCCCGCTCAGGCGCAAGTCAATTTGTTTGACACGGGCCCGCCTAATCCGGTCATATTTAACGGCAACGTGACATTCCTGGGGTTTTCGGCCGGCTTCCTCAGCGACAACTCCCCGCAGCGATGGAGCGCCCAGGCGTTCACACTACCGGCGGGCCTGTGGGACATCACCCAGATCGATGTGGATTACTTCATTCCGGCCGGTTCCGAATTTGATCAGCTGAACTGGGTTGTTTGGAGCCGCGACGGAGCGAACAGCGCGCCGGGGGCCGCCGATCAGATCGCCGCAGGGTCTGTCGCCGCCCCGGTGGGTATGGATGATCCAGAGGTAGATGGGGTAGAAGACTGGCTGCACCAGTTCTTCCCCGTAGGGCTCCAGCTGGCCGGCGGTGATTACTACCTGACAATCTACGGCGAGGATTCAGACCCACTCAACCATCCGGCCAATGCTGCTTGGTTGACCGCCGCCGCCGATGGCATCAATATGCTCGACGCCAATGGCGACGCCCACATGTGGCGTTCGTTTACGCAGCCCGATCCGGGCTTCGAGTTCTATCAGCTGGACCCTGCGCTCCTGACGAATTCGAAAGGCCAGGATCCGCTCGACGTTTACAACTCGTCGTTCACCATCTACGGCGTACCCGGGCCTGGATCATTGGCGCTGCTCGGTGTCGCGGGGCTGTTCGGCCGGCGACGACGGAGAGCCTGACGCCGGCTCTGATTGAGCAACGATCGCAGTCAGATCAACCGGTCCGCGGCCTACCGCGGACCGGATTTCGTTTGCCAACCCGATCGCTCGAGATCGTTGGAGTGCTTCGGATTGAGGTGCAGCGGCCGATTCGATCCGCGCAGCGCGCAAAGCGAGGATTCCGACGGCGGACGAGGCGTGCCCGCCGATCGCGCGACAACCAACGATTGGGGGCAGTCCACCAAGCATTTGGGCTACAACATAGCCCGGTGTGCGGGGAGTCGAGTACGTGCCGCTCAAGCGCGAGCAAGCTCGGTTGGCTGGGCTTGCAGGGGGAGCGCCGGCGGGTCGCAACTCGAGTCGCCGAAGGTTGGACGGCCAGCTTACGACCCGTGAACTTGCCCGGAATAGCTTGTTTACCCAGCTTTACAAGCCTCGGCGGCTCGGTCGAATCGCCGTTGATGCAGTGCCCGGACCCGGTGATTTTCTCTGCAAAGGACGAGCAGAGGTCTTGACAGGTCCGTCTGCGCGGTTGATACTAGCTGTGCGGTCTGACCATGCAGCGTCAGATCAGAAGAGAGAGAGTGCCCCACCTACCGCAGAGAGCTCGTTCAGTGGTGAATCTGCCATCAGGCGGTCGAGTCATGCCCGTGCGCTGCCTGTTGAATGACGCTCTGCGGCGCGCGAATATCTTTGGAGATTGGAACCCGCGACGTATGCCGCGGCGTTGATAGAGGGACCTAACATTTGACTCTTTCAGTTCCCGTCGGAGGGACGCCAGGCCCAGTGAAGCAAGACACCCGAATCGATCTGCCTAAAGTGATTCGGCATTCGCGGAAGAGCCAACACTGTGCATTGTGCCCGACTGGACAAACAAGGGTCGTCACGTAAAGGAGATTGGAAGTATGAAGAAGCAGCTTGCATTTGTGATGGCGCCGGCCCTTGCCGTTGCCCTCGGGTCGGCCGCGTCGGCCGGTCCACCAGTTCAGCTCTGGGACAACGGCCCACTGATCACGACGCCCGGCGGAGGGTTCGGCGGGGCCGACGTCAGCGAGCTTCAAACACTCATTGGCGGAAACATCTTCGGATACGGTCACCAAGTCTCCGCTGGCAACCGCATTGCAGACGATTTTGTGGTCGGCGCCGGCGGCTGGCATATCGACACGGTCATCTTCTACGCCTATCAGACGAGCGGGGGTATCCCTTCCACGATTACGTCGGTCAATCTGAACATCTGGGACGGTCGTCCCGGAGACGGCGGTGAGAACCTGGTCGGCACCGGCACCATGGCCAGCACGGAATGGTCCGGCATCTACCGCGCCACCGAAGAAGCTCCGCTGGGCAGCGCGCGCGCCATCATGGCCCAAATCGTTACCGTCAACATCGATCTGGCACCGGGCACCTACTGGTTCGACTGGCAAACGGACGGTTCGGCCGCCCTTTCGGGGCCGTGGGCGCCGCCAGTGACTTTCGTTGGTATGGGAGGCTCCGGCAACGCCAGACAATTCACCGCAGACGGGTGGGGCGACGCATTCGACGACAGCGCCGGATGGCAGGATGACTTCCCGTTCATCGTGAACGGCACCGTGATCCCTGGACCGGCGGGCCTGATGCTGTTCGCAGTCGGCGGTCTCGTTGCGTCTCGACGCCGCCGCAAGTGAGGGCTGCGATCGCAACAACGCAATCCTTTGAATCCCCACCAGCCTGCGCTTGACGCAGGCTGGTTTTTCTTTTCGCTACGAATCCGCAGGCGTGTTTGAGAGTTGGGGCGCCTCCCACACCGCCCCCTCAGCGATCCATCGCTCCAGGGTCCCGATCAAGTCCTCCGGGAGCGGGTCGTCGCCCAGCGGCATGCGCTCCTTCTCATCGTCATGGCGCAGCTTCTGGATCATCAGGCTCTCGGACGGTCGGCCGGGAACGACGGCGGGTTGCCCCGACATGCCGCCTCGCAGGAGCGCCGCGAAGGAGGTCTGATCGAGTCCGCCGGACCGTTTGTACCGCTTGGGGTTGTGGCAGCCCCAACAATGCTCGGCCAGGATCGGGCGGACCTGATTGCGGAAGAACGTCAGCCGCGGATCGTCGGTCGGTTGGCCGTCTGACTCGCCGCCGGGGAACATGAGCGCCCATTGATCGGGGGTTCCGGCCGCATGTTCGTAGACGAGTCGGCCGCCGTGATCCGCGGTGTCGGCGATCCGGCCCGCCGTGACCAGACCCCCGATGACCGCCAGCCACGCC
>JAZGDL010000014.1:0-14940 GCA_036477795.1 Phycisphaerae bacterium | reverse complement strand
CGTTCTGGGACGCTCTTTGCCAGGGTCGGTCAGGGGCCAAGCCGGTCACCTGCATGGACACATCCAAGCTGCCGCGACGATCAGCCTGCACCATTGATGAACCCGTCGACGAGTCCATCGTCGGCGGTCGGGCGGCGAAGTTGGCGGTGATGGCGGCGCGTCAGGCCATGGCAGACGCCGGGCTGGGTCGATCGCTGCCCGCCGGCGCGCGATGCGACATCAGCATGGGCACGACGATGGGCGAGACCGAGTTCATCGAAGACAAGTTGCACGAAGATGACGCGGTTTGGCTGGGCCCGGAGCACGTCCGCCGCATCGTCTCGGGGCAGCCCGGCGTGATCGCCCGGGCGGTACAGTCCGATTGCGGCGCGGTGGGTGAGGCTGATGATCTGTACGGGGCCTGTGCAGCGGGGAACATGGCCATCACCCTTGCCAGCCGGGCGCTGGCGTCAAAACAATGCGATATCGCTCTGGCCGGCGGCTCGGATGGGTTCAGCCAATTGGCCTTCATCGGTTTCATGCGCCTGCGCCTTATGGCGGCAGAGCAGAGCCGTCCGTTTGACAAGAAGCGGGACGGCCTGCTGGTCGGTGAGGGAGCCACCGTGTTTGTGCTGGAGCGGGCATCGAGTGCAGCCGCTCGCGGTGCCCGCGTTCGCGCCCGCGTCGCGGGCAGTGCCATGACCTCGGAAAGCTACCATCCTACCAGGCCCGATCCCGAGGGCGACGGCTTGACCCGCGCGATTCAAGGAGCGTTGGCCTCTGCGGACATGGCTGCCGCGGATATCGATTACGTCAACGCCCACGGAACCGGTACGCCGCAGAACGACATGATCGAAGCCAAGGTGATGGACAAGTGTCTCAGACCGGGCACGCCGTTTAGCTCGACGAAAGCGCT
The DNA here is from genome assembly GCA_036477795.1 of Phycisphaerae bacterium. GTDB lineage: Bacteria > Planctomycetota > Phycisphaerae > UBA1845 > UBA1845 > JAZGDL01. Next base: position 14,045 of record JAZGDL010000014.1, on the reverse strand, counting down.
GACCGGGCATACCATGGGGGCAGCCGGGGCTATGGAGGCGGCGGCGTGCGTGTTGAGCATGGAGCGGCAAATGCTCGTGCCGACATGGCACCTGCAGGACGTTCTGGAGCCCTGCTTGATGGATGCGGTCCGCGATGGGCCGCGACCGGCTGTGGTCCGGGCGGTACTGAACAACTCCGCCGGCTTCGGGGGGTACAACAGCAGCGTAGTACTCACAGCCTCGTGACTGCGCCATTCTCGCAAAGCGGGCCGAACTCCCAATGATGGATAGAACGACGAAACGAGAAGTGGTCATCACCGGGCTGGGCCCGGTGACGTCGATCGGCGTGGGCAACGACGCGTTCTGGCGGGGCTTGACCGGCGGCAAATCGAGCGTTAAGCGGCGCCGGCTGCCGGTGGATCTGGGCCGGGAAGACGAGTTCTATCTCGCGTCGATGGACGACGCGTCGGGCGCCACCACCGCCCACCGGGAGTTTCTTGAACAAAACGACTATGGGGGTTATCGCGATCTGGGGTACGCGCTGGCTGCCGTCGACCTGGCGCTAAAGGACGCCCGTCTGGAATACGATCGCGATGACAACTCTATCGGCGTCATTCAGGCTTTTGAGGCGCCGGGTATGGAGCGGGCCGTCGCCATGATGTTCGAGACCTGCGCCATGTCTGCCGCCCCGGACGCGGGTCCGGTCGGCCTGTACGAGATGCTGGCTCCTTATTTCTACAAATCTCAGAGTTTCATGTACGTCCACGCCATGGCCAAGGCGTTCGGCTTCCACGGATTCTCGACCAGTGTTCACAACGCCTGTTCATCCGGCGCTTTCGCGCTGGAGGTGGCCGCCCAGCACATCCGCAGCGGGGCTGCTGACATCATGATTATCGCCGGCGGCGAAGCCTTCGAGACCGGTGTGCGAATGGAGTGGTTCCGCAAGCTGGGGCTGTATTCCACCGACGGCACCATGCGACCGTTCAGCCAGGAGCCGGCTGGGTTCTTTTGCGGTGAAGGGGCCGCCGGCCTGGTGGTGGAATCGAGCGAGTCCGCAGCCCGGCGCGGCGTGCAACCTTACGCCCAGTACGTCGGCGGGGCGTTTGCCCAACAGGGGTGGAAGCAGTCCATTCCCGATGTGCGAGCGAAGCGCTTGTCCGGCGTTATCAGCCGAACGTTGCGGCTGTGCGAAGCATCCGGCGAGAAGATCGACCTGGTCGTACCGCACGGTGCAGCCGCGCCCCTCTCGGACGGATATGAAGCAGCCTGCTTGAAGGAGGCGATCGGAAAACACGCCGCCCACGCCGTGGCCACCGCCTTCAAACCCGCTGTCGGCCATCTGCTGGCTGCGGGCGTGCTAGTGGAGCTGTCCGCTGCCCTGCTATCCATGCGCCACCGCCTCATCCCCGCCACGCGTTACACCGATGCCAAATGCCATCAGCTCCCCATCCCGTTGGTCACGGAGCCACAAGAACGCGAGATCAAATCACTGCTGAAGCTCTCAACGGGATTCACCGGCCACGACGCCGCCACACTCTTCCGGCGTGTGGATTAGCACTACAGCGAAAGGTCACGCTGGACCGAGAATCCCTTCTCGGTCCCCCTTCTTGGCGGGCCACGGGAAGGGACTCCCGTAGCGGATGGGTGCGAGAAAGGATTCTCGCACCAGCACTTGTTGTGCTGCACCGTTAGCCCAGGAGCTGTGTTTCGCAAAGTCCGTGGTAGAGCTTGCAGCGCTGCAGCAGTTCGTCGTGGTTGCCGGTGTCGATGATGCGGCCGGCTTCGAGTACCACGATGCGATCGGCGAAGCGGATGGTGCTCAGGCGGTGGGCGATGATGATGGTGGTGCGGTCATGGGCGAACTGCTTGACCGCCGCCTGGATCTTCTGCTCGGATTCGGAGTCGATCTGGCTGGTGGCTTCGTCGAAGATCAGGATGGGAGCGTCACGCAAGATGGCCCGGGCGATGGCGATGCGCTGTCTCTGCCCGCCGGAAAGGGTCTTGCCCATTTCGCCGGGGATGGTGTCGTAACCCTGGGGTGTCTGGCGGATGAATTCGTCGGCGTAGGCCCGGCGGGCAGCGTCAACGACGGATTCCAAGCTGCCGTTGCGAGAACCGTAGGCGATGTTGTCAGCCAGGGAGATGGGAAAGACCACCGTCTCCTGGGTGACCAGCCCGATCAGCTTTCGCAGACTCCTCAGCGTGATCTCGCGGAGGTCGACGCCGTCGATCAGAATGCTGCCTTGCTGTGGATCGTAGAATCGGGCCAGCAGATTCACCAGCGTGGTCTTGCCGGAGCCGTTGCGGCCCACCAGGGCGACGGTCTCACCTTGGCGCACGGTTAGACTGACCCGGCTGAGCGCCGGCTGGTCGGCTTCGGGGTAGGTGAAACTTACGTCACGGTATTCGATTTCGGACTGCAGCGACTCGACGACGTGGGTGCCGGCGTGTAGTTCGCTCTCCTCCTTTGCGTCCAGCAATTCGAACAGCCGGTCCGCCCCGGCGGCGCTGCGCATGATCCGCGTGTAGACGTCAGCCAGTTTGCGCAGCGGATCAAAGAGCATGGCTAGAATGAAGACCAGGGAGCCGAAGGTGGCGGGATCGATCTGCCGGCTGATCACCCGCGACCCCAGCCACAAGGTGACGCCCGAAACCACAATGACGCCGAGCACCTCCAGCAGCGGGCTGATCATAGCCTCCAGACGAATGATCTTCAGATGCTGCCGGAACATCTTGCGGTCCACGCGCCACAGCCGCCGGCGCTCGACATTCTCCGTGGTGTAGGCTTTTACGATGTTTATCGAGTTCAGGGTTCTCGAGAGGACTCCCAGCATGGCTCCGAAACCGCGGAGCAGCTTCTTGTTGGCCTTCTTGATCGAGGTGCCGGTCTTCCAGAAGAGGAGCATGGCCGGCGGGCCGACCACGACCATGGTAAGCGTGATGCGCCAATCCAGCGCGAACGCCGCCATCAGGATAAAAGCCGCTTTGAACGGTTCACGCAGGGTCTTTCCGAACAGCGACATCAACCCGCGCTGCACCTCTTGAATGTCCTGCACGAACCGCGTCACCATGTCGCCGGTGTCGCGGGTGAAGGATGACATGGGAAGCCGAAGCACCTTTTTGTAAAGCGCCCGCCTCAGGTCCATCATGGCTCGCAACACGCCGAGGCGCACCAGATACTCGCCCGCGAAGCGACACAGGTTGGCTGCGATCACAAGAATAATCACCGCCGTCAAGACGTATTTGAGGGCCGTGATTCGAGCACTTTGCGTCGTGTCACGGGGGATCAGCCCGGTCAATCGATAAGCCGTACGCAGTTGCCACGCAGCGCCGGCCGGAACGACGTGGTAGTCAACCGCGGACTCGGCGCCGGCCTGGTGCCCGGCTGTCGACGTTTGGAAATGGATGGGCTGTGCGCCGTCCGCGGAGGCCACCCGCCGCAGCCATTCTCGAGGCGGCACGGGCGCACCATCAAGCGTTACGATCTGGTGGCCGGGGCGTAAGCCCTGGGCATGAAGTTCCGAATCGGCTGCGGTCTTGACCACCACCAGCGCCGGGGCGGCGGTGTCGTCGGCGCCGGCGTCACGGACCGCCAGGTGCAGCCCCGTACGGGCACCGGCCATCGACCGATCCGCCCACCCGTGCAGTCCTTCCTCTTCCAGCAGCACCTTGAGGATCGGCAAGGCCCCGAGGATGCTCACCGAGTGCAGCATGGCGTAGACGATCGACACCAGTACGCCGGTGATGACGATGCGGCGGTGGGGAACCACGGTGCGCAGCATCCTCGCGAAGGCCGGCGAGGCGAGCGGCACCTTCTTGGCCCGGGTACGATCGTTGGCGTCAATGAGGAGGTGGTCCATACGTGCACTGGGGTAGCGGGAGAGTGAGGCTCCTGCCGAGTGGGAGTGCGAGGCTCCTGCCGAGTATTCCGCCCAAAGGCCGATCCGCGCGTTTTTCGCCAACCTCGGGAACGCACGAAAGGCATCGCACGGGTCGGCGAATCATATCCCGGCCTGGGGTCGGCTGCAATGCCGTCCTATCTTCATCCATCGTTGGGGGACTTGTTGCATGACCGGCACACCCGTCGGCAGAGGATCGCGCGTTGGCGGCTCAGGCTGCCCAGATCGAGGCCCAGGCGCGGGCGGAGTTGACAGAGAAGCGGCGTGCCGAGAACGCGAGTGTTCTACTTGCGCGCGATGTGGCAGCCCAAAGGCGACGCCGAGAAGATGTGCAAGGCCAGTTGGGTTCCGTCTCTAACCAGGTGGTAACTCATTCTGCCGGCAAAAGCACGAGGGTAGGGCGGACCGCACGTCGTTGAGCCACCTGGCACGTTCCCCGCTCGGGTCCTCGTTCGTCTGGTTCGACACGGTTGACCATTCGGCGTACCACACAGCGACCACCAGATTCATGTCGTTCGGCGGCACCCCTTCGATGAGGTGTTCGCCTGAGACCGCCCTTTGAAGTACCTCGTGCGCGTTCTCAATCATTGAGTTTCTGAATTCGGAGTCTTCCGCGTACGGATGCTTCCAGAACCGCAGCATCAGTTCAACCAGGAGCTCGGCCTCAAAATAGCGGCTAAAGTGTAATGATTCCTCAGCGACGGTCATGATTGCCGGGGTTGACTTCGCAACCTTCAAGAAGTCTGCAAGCCATCACCATCGTTGCGACTGCCCTCACATCGTTTTCCTTCGCGGATGGTACGTGGCTATGCTGCGTCATCAACTTGCCCAAAGTAGTTGACACGTGGCCGCTTGCTACCAAGACGATCCAAAGCTTGGAATTGCATTCCCCAGCGAGTCTCCCTGTTGAATCCCCCTAGAGGCAATAGACGTATTCGGACATCCGACATGCAAACGTCGTTGCGGCCAAGAGATTCCAAGAAGCTGTCCAGACTGCCGCATTGATTCTCAAGCCTCCGTCTCAAAACACTCGTTTCCCCAAGATATAGATTCTGATCGGCCGCCTTTAGGAGGTAGAGCCCGCCATCTATTGGTATCTCGCCAAGTTTCTCTGTCGCGAGCGACTGCCTTGCAAAAGATCTCCGACTTAGAGGCCGGGGCAACTTCTCTGCACTCTTTCTCTTCTCTTTCGCCTTCTTCCGAAGGGTAAGTGCACCCCATCGGTAATGAAATGGAGACCACCCTGGAGCGAATCGTTCAGCGATTCGGTCGAATTCTAATGCCAACCCAGGATTGCAGAGAATGCCGTCGAGCGAGGTCTTGCGTTGTTCTGCGAGGAGCTGCCAGGCGATCTCGCTTGCGAAAACAAACTGATCCAAATCATCCCAGGGAATCGATGTGCGCCGCCGCCGAGGCAAACCTTGTAATCGACCCGTTTTTCGCAGAGCCAGAAGCTGCACATTCCAACTGGTTTCGCTGCCTGGGATGCCAAGGTTGTGACAGACCTCATGAAACCGCTTATCGAGGCCGGGGTCCGTAAGCATACGGTCAATGGAGAAACCGTCGCTTGATGTAATGAATGCGTAAGTTAGAGCGGTCGCGAATTCGCCATTCCCCGCAGCAATCTGGGCACATTTTTTCGATACTTCGTCGCGGAACGTAATGCGACTATCTTCCTTCTCGGTGCGTGTCTGCTGACAGCTTCGACGACCTCTTGCGCGGCGACGTTGAGCGGGAGAAGTCAACGGGGTTTGCGGTGCACTTGTACGGGGATCTTCCTCGCCGTCAGCGGAGTCACCCGGTCTAATACAGCTCAGCCTATCGTTGATTTGCTTCACGTAGCGCTTTGAAATCTCGAATCCGATCCATTTCCTGTGCAGCTTCTTTGCGACGGCCAACGTCGTTCCTGACCCTGCGAACGGGTCCATGACAACATCGCCCGGATGGGAACTGGTACGAATCACGCGATCCAGTAGTAGCTCGGGCATCTGGCATCCGTGCCACCCGGCCCGTTGCTTGAACGTTCCGCAAACGCGAGGGAAGTACCACACGTCTTGATCCTCTATAAAACCATCTTGAAGATCCTGCGGCCGGAGAATCCACGTATCATCAGGAAGTCGACCATCGGGGTTGGCACGTCGATCCGCATACACCAGCATCCTGGCTGAGGGAACCCGTATCTCGGCAGCGTTGAAAGTGAACTGTTTCGGATCCTTCACGAAATGGAACAGATGGGCGTGGCTGCGATTGAATTTCCTTTTGCAATTAACGCCAAAGGTGTAGTACCAGATCACCCAACTTCGAGTCACGAATCCCATTTCACCTTGGGCGATAAGCTTCAGCTCAGCCGCGTACTCGTCGCCGATGGCCAGCCAGAACGTGCCGTCGGGCTTGAGCACGTCAGCAACTCCCTTCATCCACTTTCGAGTCCAATCCTGATAAGCCCTGCTGTCCTTTCGGTCTTTGTATTCATCGTATTCGTATCCGATGTTGAACGGCGGATCAGCAAAGACAAGGTCTACCGAGCCGGCCGGTAGCGAACGTAATGCCTTGACGCAATCCGTACCGTATACGCCATTCGGTGTGTATGAGATCACGGCATGCCCTCCCAATATCTTGTACTGTATCCTACCAGAACCACAAGATGCAGCAACGGCTAGAATCACCAACGCGGTGTTCGCATTGTGTTAGGTATTCTAGCGTGCAACCGGCGATCCGTCAACACAATTCTGCTACATCCAGCGTTCATTCCTCGTTGACGAAGTCTGAGATACGTTTGTCGCTGCGGGCCGTGTTGTGCTTTGAACACGCGAGCACGCAATTCTGAACAGTGTACTCGCCACCTTTACTAGCGGGTCGGATTCGGTCAACGGTGGCCTCGTCGTCGCAAGGTACCGAATGTCTGCCTTCGTAGAAGCATCGCTTCTGATCGTGTTTCTCGTAGAGGTCGCAGATTAGGCCAATCTTCGTGACCTCGGTTCCCGGCACCAGTTTTGACTGCTTCCCGTACGTCGCCCACGCCACCAACACCGCCTCTAGCGACCACGGAAAGCCATCTTCGTAGCCAAAGTTGAGAAAGGCATTTATGACCTCTCGATACAATTCTCGTCTCTTATTCGTATCCCTCAACCAAGCGTCCCCACGACGACGTTCGATGTCTGGGTAGATTCGGTGAACCGCCCGAAAGAGCGGTATCTCTTTGAATTTCATTAGAAAGACCTCGCAGGTAGCACAATAACTCCCGGTATGTCGTCGCGTTGCGGTAACCGAACGACGAGAGATGCAGAGTAACCGCTGGCTCATAGCGGTGCAAGTTGACGCTGTTCTCGGTTGTGACGAATTGACCTGGAGCTGCGCCGGGACGCGGTCAGTTCGAGGTGGTGGCTGACGGCGAGATCATTCCCAGCTCACTCATCAGAAACGTCCAGCGGTCGGCGTCGGCTTGGATGCGTTTGGTGAGCGGCTTGCCCTGGCCGTGTCCGGCTTTGGATTCCGTGCGCAGCAGAATGGGCCGATCGCCGGCGCTGCCGGCTTGCACCAGGGCGGCCATCTTCCAGGCGTGAAGCGGGTTCACACGCGAGTCGGAAGTGGCAGTCATGAACAGTGTGGCTGGGTATCGCGTCCGCGGTTTGACGTGATGATATGGTGAGTACGCGTACAACCACTTGAACTCTTCGGAGTCGTCAGCCGACCCATACTCGGGAATCCACAGCCGAGCGATGGAGTAGCGGTGATAACGAAGCATGTCCAGCAGCGGCACGCTGCAAACGACGGCCCGGAACATGTCCGGGCGCTGCACCATGCACGCACCGACCAACAACCCTCCGTTGCTGCCGCCATAGATCGCCAGTCGATTCGGCTTAGTGTAGCCGCGTTGGACCAGGGCTTCAGCGGCGGCGATAAAATCGTCGAAGACGTTCTGCTTCTTGTCGCGCCGCCCGGCGAGATGCCACTCCTTGCCAAACTCGCCGCCGCCGCGCAGGTTGGCGGAGGCATACACGCCTCCCCGATCCAGCCAGACGAACAGGCCCTTGCGAAACCGGGGCGTTATGCTGATGTCGAAGCCGCCGTATCCGTACAACAAGGTCGGATTGTTGCCCTCGAGCTTGAGCCCCTTGGCATGCACCACGAACATGGGCACCCTGGTGCCGTCCTTGGACGCGTACCACAACTGCCTGGTCTCATACCGGCTGGGGTCCACGTCGATGGCCATCCGGTCGATGCACTCCAGCTCTCGCGTACGCAGATCGTAACGAAAGATCGCCGGCGGATAGGCGAACGAGCTGAACGAGAAGAATAACTCGGTACCGTCCCACTCGCCGGACACGCCGCCGGCTGCACCCAGCGTCGGCAGCTTGACCTCGTCGATGAGCTTGCCCTCCAGATCATAGATTACGATTCGCGAATGGGCGTTGTCCCGCAAAGACAATACAAGCTTGCGGTCGATGATGGAGAGGGAGGTGATCACCGTTCCCTGGGCGGGCTGCGGGATCAGCTCTTTCCAGTGCTCCGGTGTCGGTCGCTGCGGGTCCGCCGTTACGATGTGATAACGCGGGGCGTCGACGTTGGTGTGGATGAACAGCTTGCCGTAGAGCAGGTCGGCGTCGACCTGGCCGTCCAGGCCGACGGCGATGGGACGGAACGATTCGTTGCTGCCGGCAGGTCGAAAGTAGAGATCGTTCTTGCTCCAATCCACCGAGCGGCTGAGGAACACCCAATCGTCCGTGGAGTTGGCGTAGGGCTCGACGATCTCCTCCTTGGTGGACAGGTCGCCGATGACCAACCGATCACTCTTCCAGTCGTCGCCCAGCCGATGCTGGTACATTTTACGATAGTAATTCTCATCGCCGTCTGGAACCGAGCCCGGCGCCGGATAGCGCGTGTACAGGAATGATGCGCCGTCTTTGCGCCACGCGATACCGCAATAACGGGTATGGGGGATGACGTCCGGCAAATGCCCGCCGCTTCGCACGTCCTTTATATACAGCGTGCTCTTCTCATCGCCGCTGGAGCTCTTGCCGTAGGCGATCAGTTTCCCATCCGGAGAGATCTTCGTCCAATCCAACGCCACCGTGCCATCGGCGCTGAAGGTGTTGGGATCCAGCAACACCTTCGGCTCCGCCTGGTAGCCTCCCTCCCGCACATACAGCACCGAGTGATTCTTCAGGCCCTCATGGTGATAGAAAAAATACCGCCCGTTCACCACGCTCGGGGCAGTACTGGACGCCGCCGAACTCAGCTTTTTCAAGCGTGATACGATGGCTTCCCGCTCGGCGAATCGGTCGAGGTAGGACCGTGTGTGGGCGTTCTGTGCTTCGACCCATTGCAACACTTCAGGGCCCGTCTCATTCTCCAGCCAGCGGTAGGGGTCCGCCACCTTGACCCCGTGGAGCACGTCCACGTGGTCCACCGTACGCGTCGAGGGAGGCGCGGCCAAGCGCGTCTGGGCATCCGCCGTCGCCGCCATCGCGACAGCCGCCGCCGCGACAAAGTTGTGCCAACATCCAAACCGGCTCTGCGAAAGTTGCGTCATCGAGAGAAGCTCCATTGAGGCCCACCGGATCAACCGCCCAGACAGCGATCCACTCCAATGTAGCGATGAACCACCCAAGCCGCAATCCCGGCGCCTTTTTCCGCCCGCTCGACGAAAAACGCTCGCTTACCGGGCGAACGAAGGGTTTCGTACGACGTCGGCGCCGATTGATCGTTTGATTCGACGGCAGAATCTGATAGTGTGGAGTCTTGGGGGGGGGCTTGGAGTTGTCGTTTGTTTGATGGCATTGACCGGGAAACCCACGGATTCGAATCCGTGGGCTTGACGCCGGCGTGAAAGGAGCAGATTCCCATGCGCTTATTCGGTGGCATTGCAGTCGTAGTCCCGGCGGTATTTTTGTCCGTCGCGCTCAGCGGTCCCGCGCGTGCACGCGGCCCGGTGGATGAGCTGATGTCCACTCAGGACAACAATCCCCGAATCGTGAAGCAACCCGGTAAAGGGCGTGTGGTGTGGGACCGGCTTTCCAGCCGGTCAAATGATCCGCCTCAGGCGGAGAAAAGCCTGTCCCACAGGGCCACTGATCTGACGCTCGACAACGGCGTCTCAGGCGACGGCCATTTCCAGGTGCAACTAGACGAATACGGATCGTTCGGCGAATTCAACGGCACCGCTTGGAACGATCGGTTCGACCCCAGCCCCGATCCGCTGGAAGGGGAACTGGGTGAGCTCCAACAAGGTGCCACCTTCGCCACGCAGATTCGCATCTTCACCGGCCCCACCGGCGCCGGCGGAAGGGGCAACCGGGTGGCACCCTCCGCCCATCCGGACATCAATGAAGGGTACAACCAGGGCGGCTTCGCCGATGCGGACGGCGGGGCTACACTCGACTTCGAAATCATCTCACCCAACTCTACCGACAACCTCCCCACGTCGACCAGCAGCGTCTTTCGGGTGTTCCGTGATGATCAGGGGATCGACCTTAAGTTCGAGGTGACCCAGACGGTGGGCGTGGCCGACTCCGGTCCCAACGGGGAAACCGCCGCCAAGCTGGAACAGACCTACAGGATCACCAACATGGGCGACAGTACGCTGGAGTTTCGTTTGAACAAGCACATTGATGAGGACATGCCGTGGGGCACCAACGGCGGCGGCGCCTATTGGCTGGACGACCTGGTGGGCATGAACTCAGCCGAATTGGATCGGCCGCAGGTGTTCGCCCAGGACCGCCAGCTCACCACCGCCGCCCTTATCCTGCGAACCCGCGAGGACATGGCCGCCGATCCCAGGACAACCGAGTTCGTCTACTACGCAGCCAAGGAAAACACCCCCAATCCCGACCCCGGCGACGCCCGTTGTCCTGACTTTGGACTGGGCACGTTCATCACGCCCATCTGGAACAACTTCGGCGTTCCCGAGTGCTACAAGAACGTCGTCGGCGGCGTTGGCCATAACGTCCCCGGCACATCGCCGCAGGTGACGGGCGACTCCTACATCGGGTTGCAGCTCTCCATCCGGTTGGGGGTCGGCGAGTTCTATACGGTGACCTTCGAAACCATTTACGGGTTTCGTCCTCTTCCCACCACAACACTGCCGCCCGCGCTGGAGACCAAGACCATCAGGTTCAATGCAGACGGCTGCGCTGAGTTCCTCTGGTCCCTGCGCAACATCAATCCGGTGATCATCGGCCAGCAGCCGCTGCCCGTCGAGATCTTCTACATCGACGTCGAGGCCGGCGACGGTGCGCGGCTACCCTTCCCCTGCGTCCAGATGGTTCCCCCCGCCGGCTGGGATGCTGAACTGTGTGCCGGTTTCGACGTCCACGGACACGCCCTTTACAAGTTTACGGGCGGAGTCCCGATCGAGCGTCGCGACCAGGTTCACGGGCGCCTGATCGTCGATACCAACGGTTCTGCCGAAAGCACCAACGAAGTTACCGGCGTCGTCGTGCCTCCGCTGTCCGTGCTCCTGCACGCCGCCCAGGAGCAGGAGGACGCGGTCTGCGGCTTTGACTTCGGCCCCCAGGACCAAGGCGACTGGAACGTGGGTGTCCTGGCCACCGCATTCCTTCCCGTGCCCAGCTTGTCCGATTGGGCCAAGACCATACTGGCTGCCCTCATGGCATGTGGCGGTACGCTGGTACTGCGTAGTGGTCGCAGGTCGAGTCACCCGGATACGGGTCGATAACGCTTGAGGAGCCGGGCTGCGAGCGGCTTTGCCCTTCACTTGAAGAACAAATCGTACGATATAGCCGCCGAGTGCAGGTGTATACCTCCGGTGAGGATCGGGACCATGATCGGAACCATCGGCGACCCATTGACAGCCAGCTCGCTTGCCAACATCTATTTGCGTGAGCTGGGAAGCGCCCGGCGTAGTCAGGCTCCGTCGCGCACCGATGCAATCGGGTCGGCCCAGGAGGCTCAGGGCGTTGGCGGTAAGAGCGAGCTGACCGAGGAGGAAAAACGCGAGGTCGCAGAGCTTGAGAAACGCGACCGGGAGGTTCGACAGCACGAGGCGGCGCATAAGACAGCCGCCGGTCAGTACGCCAGAGGCGCGCCGCAACTCGAGTACACGCGTGGACCAGACGGGAAGCAGTACGCCACGGGCGGGGAAGTGGACATCGACACGTCGGAGGTCCCCGGCGATCCGCAGGCTACCATTCGTAAGATGCAGCAGGTTCGCCGGGCGGCGAGCGCTCCGGCTCACCCATCGGCACAAGATCGCACGGTGGCGGCTCAGGCTGCGCAGATCGAGGCGCGGGCCCGGGTGGAGTCGACAACGAAGCGTCGCGACGAGAACGGCGGCGAAGCGAATGGCGCCTCGGGGGGAGCCTCACGGATCGGTGCGGGCGGTTCCGGCGCGCCGGGATTGATCGCGTCGCTGTTCTCGCAACCACGCGCCATCGGAGCGTTTGTCGACGTTCATGTCTGAGTCGAAAGGTGCGAGAAGGGGTTCTCGCACCAGCGAGCGGTTTTTCGGGCTGGCTGACTGCTGAAAGCTGACCGCTGAACGCTTACCGTCACACTACATAGCTGGAGGAGACCGTGTCTCCGCCGCGCCCGGTCCAGTTGGTATGAAAGAACTCACCGCGGGGCGCGTCAACACGTTCGTATGTGTGGGCCCCGAAGTAATCGCGCTGGGCCTGTAGCAGGTTGGCGGGAAGCCGCGCCGTGCGGTAACCGTCGAAGAACGCCAGCGCCGCGCCCATCGCCGGCGTTGGTATGCCCAGGCTGACAGCCGTCGACACCACCCGCCGCCAGGCCGGCTGGGCGTCCGAGACCGCCCCGGCGAAGAACGGATCGAGAAGCAGATTGACCAGTCCCGGCTCCCTGTCGAAGGCCTCCTTGATCCGCCCCAGGAATGCCGACCGAATGATGCACCCCCCGCGCCAGGTCAGCGCGATGCGGCCGTAGTCGAGATTCCATTGGTGGGCTTGGGCGGTGTGCCGCATCAGTTGATAGCCCTGGGCGTAGCTCACGATCTTCGAGGCGTACAAAGCCTGAGACAGGTCGTTGATCAGGTTTTGCCGGTGGGACGGTACGAGAAGGGATTCTCGTACCAGCGTGTATTCTCGTACCAGCGTGGTGGAAGGTCCGTGGAGAACTTTGGCGGCTGCCACACGCTCCTCCTTGAGGGCCGAGAGGCACCGGGCGAACACCGCCTCGGCGATGAGCGTCAGCGGTTGGCCGGCGTCGAGTGCCGCCAGCGCCGTCCACTTCCCGGTCCCCTTCTGACCGGCTGCATCGAGAATGGTGTCGACCACGGCCTGCCCGTGCTCGTCGCGATAGCCCAGAATGTCGCGGGTGATCTCGATCAGGTAGGAGTCCAGCACGCCGTTGTTCCAGTCGGCGAACACGTCGTGCATCTCGTCGAAGGACATGCCCAATCCTTCCTTCATAAGATGGAAGGCCTCACAGATCAGTTGCATGTCGCCGTATTCGATGCCGTTGTGCACCATCTTGACGAAGTGGCCGGCGCCCTCTTGGCCAATCCAATCGCAGCACGGCGTTCCGTCCTCTGTCTTGGCGGCGATTGCCTGAAAGATCGGTTTTACGTGCTCCCACGCGTCCGGCGAGCCGCCCGGCATGATCGAGGGGCCTTTCAACGCTCCTTCTTCACCGCCTGAGACGCCGGTTCCGACGAACAGCTTGCCTTCGCCCTCGACATACTTCGCTCGGCGGACGGAATCCAGAAAGTGCGAGTTGCCCCCGTCAATGATGATGTCGCCGTCGTCGAGATGCGGCAGAACCTGCTCGATGATCGCGTCGACAGCCGGCCCCGCCTTGACCATCAGCATCACCTTACGCGGCCTCTTCAGGCAGGCACAAAGCTCTTCGATGGAATGAGCGCCGATGACGTTCTTGCCCCTGCCGCGCCCGCGGACGAAGTCATCCACCTTGGAAACGGTTCGATTGAACACCGCCACGGTGAACCCGCGACTTTCCATGTTCAGAACCAGGTTTTCGCCCATGACAGCCAGGCCGACCAGGCCGATGTCTGCAGTTTTCATGTTTACGTTTCCCAATCCGAGCCGCGACCGTAAGGGAGCGGGGTAATCCCATGAAAGGCTGTCTCCTGCCGGACGGTATCATGTCCGGTGTGTTTTGGTAACCATTGTAACAAGGAGACAGCCAATGAAGATGGACAAGGTAACACAAATGGGCCTCGATGCCCA
>JAZGDL010000139.1:0-3526 GCA_036477795.1 Phycisphaerae bacterium | reverse complement strand
GCATCGCCTGGCCGTAGATGCGCAGCAAGCGATTGGCCACAGCGTGGAATGTGCCGCCCCAGACCTTTCCGGCGGAAGCATGTTCGCTCATTCGCGCCGCACGGCTCAGCATTTCCGCCGCCGCCCGGCGCGTGAAGGTAAGTAGCAAGATGCGCTCCGGGGCAACGCCCTGGTCGATCAGATAGGCAACGCGACACGCCAGGGTCTTGGTCTTGCCCGTTCCCGCGCCGGCCACGACGAGCAAAGGGCCGTCCCCGTACGTCACTGCCTCCCGTTGCGCGGTGTTGAGGTCATCCAGCCACGAGGCCGCCACACTGTTTCCTTTAGCTACGTGCGTACGACGAAACTCATCCGTCGATGAGATACGCAGCAGCGTACCGGATACACAAAGGATGCGGTAGCGTGACTGACTCCAACCCGAGCGGCTCATTTCCACTGGGAGGTGAAGTCGGCGCTGCGTCGGCCCACCGCCGGCTGGGCAACTCCTGTCCCTGAGAACGCCAAGCTGGACGCCAAGCCGACCGGGCAGTTATCATAAGTGCCGTACGTGCGGGGCTTAGGGCATTGTGGCATCAGGTTCTCATCCTGAAGACACGGGTTCGAGTCCCGTTGGGGGCATCAAGAGTTCCCTGCACAACGTGTGTGGGACAGGCTTTCCAGCCTGTCGTTTGACCGCCATGCCGAAGAAAGTCCTGATCAGAGGGGCGGGCGAACACGCTTCCGGTACCGCTCATCGTCTGTTTCGCTGCGGCTTTCGCGTAGTCATGACCGAGTTGGCGTGGCCGACCGCGCTGCGAAGGACGGTTTCGTTCTGCTCGGCAATCTTTGAGCGCGAGATCGTCGTAGAGGAGGTCAAGGGTGTCCGCTACACGCTGGACCAGACGGAGCGGCTTTCCTCTTTCGACTGGAGCCACATCCCGGTCTTCATCGACCCGGAGTTCCGGCTGAAGGACATCTGGAAGCCGGAAGTCATCATCGACGGCCGGATTCTCAAGAAGAACCTCGACAACAAGGTCGGCGACGCCCCGCTGGTGATCGGTTTCGGTCCCGGGTTAGCCGCCGGGAAAGACGTGGACTTCGTCGTGGAAACGAATCGCGGGCACAACCTTGGGCGCATCATCACCCGGGGCTACAGCGCCCCGGATACGGGTGTTCCCGGGTCGATTGCCGGCTATGCGGGTGAGCGCGTGGTTCGGTCGCCGGCTGACGGGACCCTGCAGACCGAACGGCAACTGGGGGACATATTGAAAAAGGGTGATCTGATCGGTACCGTCGCGGGCCGGGCAGTCACTGCCGCGATTCCGGGGGTTCTGCACGGCCTGGTTTTCCCCGGCTCCCGGGTGGTCATCAATCAGAAGCTGGGCGACGTCGATCCCCGTGGCGACCGGTCCCTTTGCTACACGCTCACCGACAAAACGCGCAACATCAGCGGCGCCGCGTTGGAGATCATCCTGTCGTTCTTCAACCGCAGGTAGACAACTGGTATCGCGTCAATCTCGAACGAGCAAGTTGGGCACGGGTGGCGAGTTCCTATCAACGCCAGTTCGAATCGTAGGCCCTGGAGAACACCATCTGTATCCGCTCAGCTCGCCCGGCCTCGGATTCGCCAAGCACCTTGATCGCCTCACCAATCCGGGCCATGCGCGGATCGTCCGGGGCCCGTAGGGCATCTCCACCGCGATCGACCCGATCCAGCGCCGCCGCAACGTTCAGCAACTCGTGCCGAATGCCGAGGAAGTCGCGATCCAGAGCGTCCAATGCGTTTCGGCTTTCTGTCATGGGTAACACTCAATCAGAATAGGCAAGTATGTCCTGCAGGGTTATCCTTAGCGATTGTCCGTGATGAGGTCAAGCCGCACGCACGCGTTTCAGCGCGGGCGACATGCCCCGTCACTTCGTTCATGATGAAGGGATGACACAGCGGAAACGGCGGGACTACAATGACGCTTGATCCGAACGCACACATTGAAAGAACGATGGAACCTGAACCACGCCCGCCGAGCTTGGCATTCTGGCTGCTGCATTTATTCTTTCAGCCGCGTCGTTTCTTCCAGCACTTCCCGAAGATGGCCACCGGTTTCACCGTCTTCTACACGACATGGACCGTCGGCATCATGGAGGTGATCTTCCAGATCGACGACTCTGCATCGGGCGCTGACGGGGCGAGCGGTGCCTCGCTTTTTGAGGACATCCTACAATCGTGGGGCGTGTATTGGGCGTTCTGCTTAACTGTGGGGCTGGTCGCCGGGGCGCTGACCTGGAACTTAGGTGGGTGGTGGTACCGGATGAGACTGCGGCTGTCAGGGCACGAAAACCCCGGTCACGAACTCGCCCGGCGCGTCTACATTTTTGCGGCATTCATCCTTGCGTTTCCAGCCGTGATCATCCGAGGTATTGACACAGTTCGATACGCCATGCCCCTGTATTGTGAGATAGGGGAATCGTGGTCGTGGGCCATCTGGTTGGTGTTTCCGTTGTGGTCTATTTACGCCAGCTATCGCGGCGTGCGTACATTGTTCAACGTCAGGCTTTGGCCGGCGCGTCTTTGGTTCGCCATCCTCCCAACCGCCTTCTTCGGCAGCATCATCGTTGGAGCAACGGTAGCGGCGGCGCTAACGGGCGGCCCCGAACCGCCTGATCTTTCGAATTGGGAGACAATCAGCCGTTCGGGGTTCAGGTTGCGCTACCCAGCCAATTGGTGGGTCAATGACGACGAGGAAGCTTACGACCGGGACCATTACTTCACGATCGAACCAATGCAGTTCGCCTTGGTCACCTTCCACTTCCGCGACGAACCAAGCGATCCCGCGAAACAATCAGCAGCGGCGTTCGAACATCAGAAAAAGACATTTGAGGGAGTTGGTCACAAGAGCTTCGGCGAATGGGCCGGCCACAGCGGGGCGGGGATCGAATACATCGGCGCAGAGGAAGGGGCTGCGTATCGCATCCGTATATTCAGTGCGAGCAGCTCAACTCGCTCGTTCACCGTCGTTGAATGGGCGTACATGTACGATGAAGATGTGGTCGAGCCGGGCTTCCAGATGATCCGCGACTCTTTTGTTCTGAAAGACTGAGAACACCGCAACTTCCGCCTGGATCTGCTCCCGAATTGTCACGGGAGGTCGAAACTAATTGTGTCGGTTGCATAGCGATTACGTCGTCGCACAGCTAACGCGCTTTCCAAGACTATACCCACACCGATCAACAATAGAGCGCCTCCGACGACGAGCAAAAGGTACTGTTGATTCCGATAGAATCCCGTCAGCTTCTCGACTATGGCGGTGAAGGTGCTGATGAGCATGAATAGCGCCGGCAGGCCGGTGAACAGCGGGTTGCGGCCTCGTTGGTGCAAATAGAGCGTCACCACCAGCAGGGTGAGCCCGGCTAGCAGTTGGTTGGTGATGCCGAAGAGCGTCCACAAGGCCAGGCCCGCGGGTTTGACCGTTCCGGTGGCTTGGTCCGTCATCTTGTAAAACGCGAAGAAACATATGGCGGCAACGGCGATGGCGGTGGCCACGAAGCGATT
>JAZGDL010000138.1:0-2390 GCA_036477795.1 Phycisphaerae bacterium | reverse complement strand
CTTTATCTCCTGCCACCGGTGCTGGGCCGGTTTCATGCCAAGTACCCGGATGTCGAACTCCATTACACCATAGAGAACTCATTGCACATTGAGCAGAAGATTCTCCGCAACGAATTGGACCTCGGGTTCCTGGGCGTGCATCCCTCCCACCATGAACTGGTCGCAGAGAAGCTGCTCGACGATGAAGTCGTCTGCTTCTCCCACGCATCGCACCGCCTGGCCAAACGACGCCGTATCGACGCCACTATATTGGCGGGCGAAACCTGGATTATTCGAGAAAAGGGTTCGGCCACTCGCCAGCGCTTCGAGTCGTGGCTAGCCAAGGCTGGCGGAACGCTCGGATCAATCATCGAGCTTCAGGGACCGGAAGCGGTGAAAGCACTGGTCGCGGCCGGTGTCGGCATCTCGTTCATGTCGATTCACGGACTCAAGCGCGAGATCCGCCGCAGGCAATTCAAGAAGCTCCCGGTAACGGGCCTGCGGCTTGAGCGCCCGATCGTCCTCGTGCGCCACGCCGACAAGCACACATCGCCCGTAATGGAGACCTTTCTCATGCTTGTCCGAGCCGAGTTTGCCGATACGGGAGTTGTTCGTTGGATAGGATGTTAGCCGGTACGCATCGGGAACGCCCTGCAATCTTCCGGCATGTCCGTGACCGGATCGCAGATGCGATCCGAAAGCACTTTTACGCCTAAAGCCTGCGCGGTGCAGGCCACCAGCAAGCCAAAAGTCACAACTTCCTCAGCTGCGCGGCGTCAATCTTAACGGAATCTTAACCCGCTCCTAGTTCTACAGCGGCGCTTTTGGCTTGACCCTTGGATGGCGGAGCCACCAGGTTTTGGTATGGGATCGTTGGGCGATGCGGTTTCTTTCGATGTGGTACTCCATGATCTCTAAAGCGTCGTCCACCGTCGGCTTCGGTTGAGGCAGGACTGCACAGAGCAGGCGGAACGTCATTGGCAGCGTGAGCGCCGGCGTCTTTTTTTAAGGCGCAGGCGCGTCAGGGTCAGGAACAGATGGGCTACGGCTACCAGAGCCATGTGATGATGCCAACTCATCCAGGCGCGGGCTTCGTAGTGCCCCATGCCCAGGTATCCTTTGCATTCTTCGAAGAGTTCCTCCACGCGCCAGCGAACGCCGGTGACCTGTGCCAAGGCCTGGAGGGGGACATGGGCATCGGCATTGCTGATATAGTATTTGACCTCCGGTTTGGGGTCCAGGGAGCGACGGATCAGGAGCCAACTGGGCGGGCCAGGCTTGCGGTGGCGGACCTGCCAGACCCGTACGGCGGCGAATTCAAAGGCCAAGGGTCCCTTGCCCCCGCAGCGGAGTTGAAGCGTCTGCCACGCCGAAGGCGGCAACGACTCGGCCACGTGCCGGACGGTGCGAACCGAGTCCCGGCGCGCACGCGAGGGGGGCCGTCCGCGGCCGGTGGAGTGCGGAATCGCTTTCGCCGGGTCTTGGGTCCACACGGTGGTGCTCACAGGCACTTCCATGACGTAGCGTTCATTCATGGCCTCCAGCCGACCGAGCAAAGCTCCGTTATGGCCATACAACTCATCGGCGATGATCCAGTCATGTGGCAGGCCATTGGCGTGAGCCGCTTCAATCAGGTCGCCGGCCAACTGCGGTTTGGTGCGAAAGGCCACGTCGTCAGGAATCCGAGTGACTTCCCGGCGCTTGGAGTCGTTGACCCATTCCTTGGGCAGGTAGAGCCGGTGATCGAGAAGAGCACTGCCCGCGGGCGTGGCGTACGTCACAAAGACACCCACTTGGCAGTTGTCGACCTTGCCCAGGCGTCCGTTGTGTTGCCGGGCGACGCCGACACTGTGTGTGCCCTTCTTGGTGAAGCCGCTCTCATCGATCACGAGTACGGGGCCGACCGCGCTGCCCGTGGCGGAAGGTGCCAACCGTTCCGCGGCGACCGCCTGGACTTCCCGTTGAACGTCGAGTGCGTCCCAACAACCGCGGGTCAGAAACCGTTGCATGGGCACGACGTTTCCCCCGGCGAACTGCAGCGCCATCGGCTCGACGCTCTTGCGGTCCGGCGCAAGGAGCAACCCTTGAAGATAATGCAAGGCATGGCCTTGGCATTCGATACGCCCGAAACACGGGGCGAAACGTTCATGAAATCCGACAAGTTCCTTGGCGCATGCGCGCAGATCTTCCTTGATCATGATCGTGTCCTCCTGACAACAATGACCACAACGTCAAGAACGGATCCGCTCGCCTTGCTTAACAAGCTACTTGATTTATCGGGGAAAGCCTTGTCAGCGGATTAGAAAAAGCGCCGCTGTAGAATTAGTGCGTTGTAACGATAAGTGGCCCCGCGATGTTGGAGCATCCGGGACCGTGGCCAACACCTAACCAGGAGATGTTGACAATGCAAA
>JAZGDL010000137.1:0-6828 GCA_036477795.1 Phycisphaerae bacterium | reverse complement strand
TATGCACGGTGCCATCGTCTTCCACGGTGAGGGCGGCCCGGCCGATGTCCGCCATGCCGTTGCCGATGCCGACGTTCTTGATCCCGCAGGCGATCCCGGCGTACTTGGCGCTCTTGTATTGCGATTTGACCGCCTCCAACGTCTTGCGCAGGCCGAAGGGTTTATCCAATCTCTGGCCGGTCGCAAAAGCCTCGCCCGGTTCGAGGATGTTACGGTCGCGGATGTCGTACCCGTCGATGCCGACTTTTTCCGCCAGCCGGTCCAGCAGGCCTTCGATGGCGAACGCGGCCTGGTTGGCGCCGAAGCCCCGCATCGCGCCGCACGGCGGGTTGTTCGTGTAAACCGCCAGCGATTGCATGTCGAGGTGGGGCACGCGGTACGGGCCGGTGCAGTGCCCGCCGGCGCGCTCGAGCACTTTGGCGCCGACGGATGCGTAAGCGCCCTTATCGCCGATGATGCGGGCCTTGACGGCGAGGATGTGCCCGTCGGCGTCGCAGCCGATCTTGTAGGTCAACTCGATCGGATGGCGTTTGGGATGGATACGGAAGCTTTCCGGACGCGTGAGCGTCATCTTGACGGGCTTACCGATCAGCCAGGCCATGACGGTCGTCTGGGCCTGGATCGACATGTCCTCCTTGCCGCCGAACGCGCCGCCGTTGCTGACCAGTTCCACCCGCACGCGGTCCAGATCGACGCCGAGCGCCGAGGCGATCTGGCGTTGGTCATCGAACACGCCCTGGCCCTGGCTGTACACGTGCACGCGACGATCGGGCTTGTTGCCCTGCGGCACCGCGATGCACGCTTCGGGTTCAAGGAACAGGTGTTCGACGTGCTGAGTGCGGTAGGTGTCCTCAACAATGTGAGCACACTGCCTGAACGCCTGCTCAACGTCGCCCCGCTTCAGGACCGACTTGCTCAGCAGGTTGCTTTCGCGCTCGGGGTGCACCAGCGGCGCATCGGGCTTGAGCGCGGCGTGGGGGTCAGTGACGGGCGTCTTGACGCTGTATTCGACTTCGATCAGCGCCGCTGCCTTGCGGGCAAGCTGCTGCGTGTCGGCAATGACGGCGGCGATGATGTCGCCTGTGCAGCGTGTGTCCTCACCCTCGGCGACGAAGATGGGCCAGTCGCTTTCGATCAGGCCGACGTAGCGCTTGCCGGGCACGTCGGCGGCCGTGACCACCCGGTGCACGCCGGGCAGTGCCAGCGCCTTGCTCGCGTCGATCTTGATCACCGTGGCCCGGGGGTGGTCTGCCAGTCGCACCCCGCCGAAGAGCATCCCCGGCACCGTCATGTCGTCGATGTACTTGCGATCGCCCAGCACCGCGTCATGGCCGGTGTACCGCGCGAGGCTGGTGCCGACTTTGCCGGACCGATCGCCATTCGACGGCTCGGGCATCGGCTGACCCTGACGTACTTTGCTGTACAGTTCAATGGCGTCGATGATCTGGGTGTATCCGGTGCAGCGGCACAGGTGCGGCCGAACCGCCTTGTTGATCTCGTCCCGCGTGGGCTGGGGGGTTTTGTTGCACAAGCCGACGGCCCGCATGGCAAAGCCGGGGATGCAGAAGCCGCACTGCACGCCGCCGCACTGGACGAAGGACTCGGCGAGCTGCTTGCGGTGTTCGTCATCCAGCCCCTCGAGCGTGGTGATCGACTTGCCCGCCACGCGTGACGGTTTCATTGTGCACGAGAGCATGGGCTTGGCGTCCACCAGCACGGTGCAGCAGCCGCACTGGGCCTGCGGCTGGCAGCCGTTCTTCGGCGAGGTGATGCCCAGTTCGTCGCGGAGGATGTCCAGCAGCGTCAGCGAGTCGTCGGTAATCGCCAGCTCCACCGGCGATCCGTTGACGGAACACGACAGCATGTACGATGTTTCGGTAGAAGTAGTCATCGCAGCAGGCCTCCCATATTCGAGCCGAGACATGCACGACGGTCGCATCTACGTCTCGGCTGAATGGTGGCCAACTTGTGCCCAGGATGCGTTGGGCTATCCTTCCACCGCCTAATAGTATTGCACGCCCGATCCCGTTTGGCAAGCCCAAGTTGCATTTATCGGGCTTTTGCTCGACGGGTTTCGTCTGGTATAAAGAACGGTCTATGCGCCCAATGTATCCCTGCCTCGACCGTGCCCGGAAATACGAGAATGAAGATAGTTCGCTTCCGGCGCGACCTGGTTGCGATCGGCTCCGAGTCCGCCCGGCAAGGCCCGGTGATCGACCGCATCCGGACCGACAAGATGGGCAATCTTGTCGGGCACGTCGGCCCGTCGGACCAGGGCAAAGTCCACAGCGGCAAGATCGGAGTCGCGATGCCGGCGAGACCGGAATGAGGATTGTGCCATGACCACCAGTGGGCTTCATCACGTGACCGGGTTGCGTTGTGTCGGCTGCGGCGAGACCTGCGCTCTGACCGAGAGTGTTTACGTGTGCCAGAGCTGCGGGGCAAACCTCCAGGTACAGTACGATTACGATGCCATTCGACGCGCCTGGTCAAGGGATGAACTAGCCGGGAATATGGACCGTTCGATCTGGCGTTACGCACCGTTGTATCCGGTGGCAACGAAGCTTGAATCCCCACCGGTCGGTTGGACGCCGCTGTTTCGCGTTCCCCGGCTCGCAGAGCGGCTTGGGCTCAGTTCCCTGTACATCAAGGACGACAGCCGCAACCCCAGCGCCTCGTTCAAGGATAGAGCCAGTGCGATCGCCCTGGTGCGGGCCCGGGACATCGGGCGGGACCTGGTCACCGGTGCCTCGACGGGCAATGCCGCTTCGTCCACTGGGGTGCTCGCTGCGGCCATGGGCATCCGGACCCGGATCTTCATTCCCCACACCGCCCCGCGCGCCAAGGTTGCCCAACTGCTGGCCTTCGGGGCACAGGTGCTTGCCGTGGACGGAACCTATGACCAGGCGTTCGACCTGTGCCTGGCTGCCACGAAACAGTTCGGCTGGTACAACCGGAACACCGGCTACAACCCTTTCACCCGTGAGGGCAAGAAGTCCGTCTCCTTCGAGGTCTGCGAGCAGATGGGCTGGGAGGTGCCGGACCTGGTGGTGGTGCCGGTGGGCGACGGCAACATTATCAGCGGCGTGTGGAAGGGCTTTGAGGACTTCCACCGGATCGGGTTCATTGATCGGCTTCCGCGGTTGCTGGCGGTGCAGGCTGAAGGCAGCGCCGCCGTGGTCCGGGCGCTCGAGGGCGATGGGACGATCAAGCCTGTGTCCGGCGAGACCGTTGCAGATTCGATTTCGGTGAGCATGCCGCGTGACGGTGCCGCGGCCGTGCAGGCGGTGCGTGCATCCGGCGGGTTCGGGATCACGGTCAGCGATGAGCAAATCCTCGCGGCGATCCCGGAGGTTGCCCGGGGCTCGGGGGTCTTCGGCGAGCCGGCCGGCGTGGCTTCGTACGCCGGGCTCAAGAAAGCGTCCGAGCAAGGCAGGATCGACCCGGCCTGGACCATCGTGCTGCTGGTCACGGGCAGCGGCCTCAAGGATGTTGCGTCTGTGATGAAGGTCGTTGGCGAGCCGCGGCTGGTTTCTGCGGACCCGGCAGGGCTCAGCGAGATTTTTCAGACCGAATGAGGTGCAGGAACTGAGCGGTGGACAGACAAGGCTCAGTGCTGTACATTGGACTGTTTGGGTATTTTTGAATTGCGGATTGCCAAGGACCAAGGAGCCAGACAATGAGAAGTTTTATCGGCCGGGACATTCTTTCGTTGAAGGATTGGGAGCGAGCGGAGTACTTTCGCGTGTTCGAGGTCGCCGACGAGCTGGCTCCGATCGCCAGGAACCGTCGCAACAGCGACCTGCTTGCCAACAAGACGCTGCTGACCGCGTTCTACCAGCCCAGCACGCGCACCCGTCTGGCCACGGAGGCCGCGATGCACAGGCTGGGGGGCCACGTGCTGGGGTTCTCCGACGCCAAGATGACCCGTGCCGGCGATTTCTATCAGGAATCGATTAAGGATACCGTGCACATGCTCGAATACTACGGCGACGTGATCGCCATGCGTCATCATCAGCAGGGCGCTCCGCACGAGGCGGCGCGGTGGGCCAGCGTGCCCGTGATCAATTGCGGCGACGGCTGGGGCGAGCATCCCACCCAGGTCCTGACCGACCTTTACACCATTTGGAAGGAGAAGGGCGCCCTCGACGGCCTGCACTTTATGTGCATCGGGGACATGCGGATGCGCACCATGCACTCGATCGGCTATGCCCTGAGGCAGTTCGACGTCGAGGCGACGTTTATTTCACCCTCCGACATGTCGCTTACGGACGAATTCAAGCAGGAGCTGCGGGACAGCGGGCTGCGTTTCCGTGAGGCCGCCAGCGCCGAGGAGGCGATCGCAGACGCCGATGTGATCTACATGGAGCCGGTGGTTCAGGCCGACTACACCCAATCGCGCGTTGAAGTGACGGAGGAAAAAGGACTGACGCCCAAGGCCTACCGGGTGACACGGGACCTGCTCAGGGATAAGGCCAAACGCGATGCGATCATCCTCCATTCCCTGCCGCGTATGGACGAATTGCCCACCGACGTGGATCAAACCCACCATGCTCGCTACTGGGAGGAAGCGTTCAACGGCGTGGTGATGCGGATGGCGCTGCTGTCGCTGATCCTCGGGGCGATGGAGTAGTCGTATGAGCCAGACACTCAAAGGCAGAGACTATATCGAGACGCAGGATTTCACCGTCGCCGAGATCAACGAGCTGGTGGCGCTGGCGGACGACCTCAAAGCCAAGTTCCATCGGGGCGAGGCGGCGTTGCTGCTGCCGAACCAGACGGTTTTCTTGCTCTTCTTCGACAAATCGACGCGGACGCGCAACGCCTTCGAGGCCGGCGCCACCCAGCTTGGCGCCCATGCTCACTTCCTCGATTCCAAGTTGACGCAGATCGCACATGGTGAAACCGGATACGACACGGGCAAGATTCTCAGCAACATGGGCCACGGGATCGCGATCCGCCACGATCTGATCCCGGAGCAGGGCAACCCCTACTTGCGCCAGGTGGCCGAGGCGGCGGATGTCCCGGTGATCAACATGCAGTGTGACGTCGATCATCCGACGCAGACGCTTGCCGATCTGATGACC
Organism: Phycisphaerae bacterium; assembly: GCA_036477795.1. Lineage (GTDB taxonomy): Bacteria > Planctomycetota > Phycisphaerae > UBA1845 > UBA1845 > JAZGDL01. The sequence continues at coordinate 1,741 of JAZGDL010000137.1, read as the reverse complement.
ATCCGCGAGCACTTCGGCAAGGATCTTGCGGGTAAGAAGATCGCCGTCACCTGGGCCTACGCCCCGTCATACGCCAGGCCGCTGTCGGTGGCGCAGGGGCTGATCACGTTGATGACCCGATTCGGCCTGGACGTGACACTCGCCCACCCGCCGGGGTACGAGCTGATGGATCGGACGCTGGACGCGGCCCGCCGAAACGCCAAGCAGGCCGGCACCCAATTCCAGGTCGTTGACAGCATGGACGACGCCTTCGCCGACGCCGATATCGTCTACCCCAAAAGCTGGGGCGCCTACGACCGCATGATCCAGAAGCGCGACGCCACCGACGATGCCACCATCAACGAGATCGAGCGGGCCTGCCTGGCGATGAACGACAAACACAAGCACTGGATTTGTGATGACCGCCGGATGCGGCTGGCCAAGGACTCGGCGGTGTACATGCACTGCCTGCCTGCCGACCGCGGTTGTGAGGTGACCGATAGCGTGATCGACGGACCGCAATCCATCGTCTTTCAGGAGGCGGAAAACCGATTGCACACCGCCAAGGCGATCATGGCCAGCACCATGCGCGAGCGGCCGTTTTGAGTCAAAAGGCAATCGTAATCACCGTTTAGCGATGGCCCGAAAGGGCCATGTGACGATGCTCCGTTCACAGATGAAAAAAAACCTTCAAACCGTGGTCATCGCACTCGGCGGTAATGCCATCAGCGCCCCCGGCGAGGAAGGCAACATCCAGCAGCAGTTCGAGCACACCAGTCAAACCGCCGCGGTGCTTTGTGATGCCATTCAGCGAGGCCACCGTGTCGTCATCACGCACGGCAATGGGCCGCAGGTCGGTAATGTGCTGCGTCGCGTCGAGATCGCCTCGTCCGAACTCTATCCGCTGCCCCTGGAAGTCTGCGTGGCCGACACGCAGGGGGCGATGGGCTACATGGTCAGCCAGTGCCTGATGAATGCGCTGCGGCAGCGCGGCATGGACCGGGACGTGACCACGGTCGTGACCACCGTGCTCGTTGATCCTGATGATCCGGCTTTTGCCCAGCCCACCAAGCCGATCGGCATGGCGATGTACAAGGACCTGGCCGAGTCCCACCGTGTCAACGACGGCTGGACCATCACAAAAGTTGGTGAAAATCAGTACCGGCGGATTGTGCCCTCACCTCAACCGCAACAGATTCTTGAACTGTCCACTATCTGTAGGCTTGTCGCTGACGATGAGCTGGTGATATGCTGCGGCGGCGGGGGGATCCCGGTGATTCAGGATGAATCAGGCCAATACCGCGGCGCCGCCGCCGTCATTGACAAGGATCACACTTCCGCCCTCCTGGCCGGCAGGCTCGAAGCCCAGACGCTTGTCATCCTCACCGCGGTCGAACATGTGTACGTCAATTTCGCCAAGCCCGATCAGAAGGCCGTCGAGCACCTCACCGTTGATCAGGCTCGCGCGTATCTCGACGAGGGTCAGTTCGCCGCCGGGTCGATGAAGCCGAAGATCGAAGCCGCGATCAACTTCGTCACGAACTCCGATCAACCCGAAGCCGTCGCGATCATCGCTGATCTGAACAAGCTCACCGAGGCACTGGACGGCACAAGCGGCACACGCATCACACGCCGATAATCACGTCACGAAACGCATCATCTGCAAACAAACTCAAAGCCCACGGATTCCCATCCGTGGGCCTCATACGGTTGGAAAATAAGGAAAACAGGAAGCGAGGAATTATTCATCACAGAGGCCATA
>JAZGDL010000136.1:0-8842 GCA_036477795.1 Phycisphaerae bacterium | reverse complement strand
GGTCGCGATCACTGGAAACATTGGTGGAAGATTACGGCGGCGGCGTGGTCTATGTAGCGTCGCGGGCCCACACGCCGCAGTTCATGCGTGATCCGGCGGTGCATCGCCTGGTGCGGATTCTGCCGATCACGCCGGACCCGGAGGCGGATCTGATTCTCAACCGCATCGGGCATTACCAGACGCGGGCCTGGCCGATCGAGATTCCATCCGATGCCCTGAGCCATCCGATTCTGCGGCGGGTGGGTGCGAGAAGGGATTCTCGCACCAGCACCAGACACGACACCAGCACCAGACACGACACCAGCACCGGATACGACACCAGGGCACTGTGGCAGGACGTGCCAGGCGTATACTGGCACTATCCCGTGCTGCGGGCCAAGCCGGTGGCTTCGGTTTTGATGCGACACTCCAACCCGCAGATGCGCAACTCCGACGGCGGCCACGTGCTGTTGGCCACGCAGTTCGTCGGGGCGGGCCGCACCGCTTTTGTCGGCTTCGACAGTACCTGGCGGTGGCGACGTCTGGGTGAGAAAGTGTTCAACGCCTTCTGGGTGCAGATGCTGAGGTATCTCGTCGAAGGGAAGCTGCTAGGTGCCAAGAAGCGGGCCACACTGTTCACCGAAGCGGAGACCTTCCAATTGGGGACCGCGGTCAACGTGATGGCCAGATTGTTCGACGCGCGGTTCAAACCGCTCGACGTGGACTCGGTGACCGCGTCGTATTCCGTGGGAACCCACGGATTGCAATCCGTGGGCTTGGGCAAACAGGAGTTCGTCCTGAAACGTCTTTTGGATCGGCCGGGCTGGTATGAGGGCCGATTCACCCCGGCCCAGACCGGGAGTTACGGCATAACCATCCGGTTCGCCGCGGCGGGCGGCGCTGAGGAGGTGAGCGCGTCGCACAACGTGCAGGTGGTGCGGCCGAACATCGAAATACTCAACCCGCAGATGAACCGGGCGGTGCTGACGGCGTTGGCGGAGCGGTCGCCGGAAGGGCGCTATTACGAAATTGATGAAGTCGACGAGCTGGCTGCGGCCATACCGGATCGGCATGAGGTGACCACCGTACGCTCACGCCCCGAACATCTCTGGGATCGCTGGTGGACGCTGGCCTTGCTGGTGGGGTTGCTGTCGATGGAATGGGCTCTGCGGAAGGGATTCAGGCTGTTGTGACCGAGGGAAGAAGGCACGAAGGCACGAAGGGGAGACTTCACTCTTCACTCCTCCGGTGCGTCTGCCAAACGGCAAGCCACTTCGGGCGAGTGCGTGGGGACAAGCAGAAGGCACAAAGGCACGGAGGCACGAAGGTATGGATGAGACGCGGTTTCAAACCGACGTGGTGTCGCGCCTGACACGTTTGGGGCGGCGTTTGCGCTCCTATGCGCTGGCCGGCGGTGTGGCGACGGTGATGGTGTTTGCGCTGGCGGCGGGCATGGTTCAGTTTCTTTTGGATTACACGTTCCGCCTTCCGTGGGACATGCGGGCCGTGCTGCTGGTTGTGATTGTTGTGGCCCTGTTCTGGATGGGGTGGCGGCACCTGTGGCGAGCCTGGCGGTTTCCCTTCGGTTCACGCGAGATGGCCTGCCTGATTGAGAAGCGTCATCCGCAGCTCCGGTCGGTGCTGATTTCGGCGGTTCAGTTTGCCTCCGGCCATGTGGGCGCGGAGGGGTTCAATTCGCCGGGGCTGGTGCGCGAAGTGGTTCGGCGGGCCCGTCGGGAGACCGCTTCGATCGCCTTCGACGGCGTTTTGCAACGTGGGCCAGTGCGCCGGAGTCTTGTGGTAATTGTCGCGATGATCGGGATCGTGGTGGCGGCGTTTGGGTTGCGACCGGACCTGATGGGCATCTGGCTGGATCGCAACCTGTTGCTTCTAGACACCCGCTGGCCGCAACACACCAATCTTCTGGTAGATCTTCCGGACGGTGTGTTGACCGGGGCGCGGGGCGATGATCTGGAGGTCCGGGCCAAGGCGATCGGCGAAGTTCCACGAACGGTGAGCATCATCTTCGAGTTCGATTCGGGCACCAGCGGCAAGGAAACGATGATCGGTGTCGGTGAGAACGAGTTTCGGCACACCTTTGGGCGAGTTATGGAGCCGTTCCGATTCCGGCTGAAGGGGGGTGACGCGGAGACGCCCTGGTACAAAGCCCAATTGGCGGATCGTCCCCGGGTGGAGTCGGCCCGCATCAGCGTAACGCCGCCCGCCTACGCGGGCCTGGAGCCCTTCGTTTTGCCGGAAGGAGATCGCGCAGTTGAGACGTTGCTGGGCAGTGAAGTGGTCTTCGATGTGCAAATCAACAAACCGGTGGTCCGGGCGGAACTGATGTCCGCCCAAGCCCACGGATTCGAATCAGTGGGTTTCCCCGCCCAAGCCCACGGGTTGCAGCCCGTGGGCGATGCCTGGTCCGTGACCATCAGCCCGACCGAGACACGCATGTATCATTTTGAGTTGGAAGACGAGATCGGACTGGTCAACAAGCGTCCCGTTCGGCTGAGCGTGCGTGTTCTCAAGGACGCTGCCCCGCGCGTCCGCATGGAAGTTCGCGGCGTGAGTGACATAATCACGGCACAGGCGCTTCTGCCCGTGGAGCTGGAGTTCTCCGACGTGTACGGGCTGGCCCGCGCGGAATTGATTTACCGGATCGCCCGCGAAGAGGATGCCGCGCACGTGGTGCCGCTGGAGGCCTTCAATGCCGGGGCCAAACTGTTTGAGACGCGGCTCAACTGGCCGGCCGACTCGGTGGCCCTGGTAGCGGGCGATCGTTTGACGCTGTTCGCCGAGGCTGAGGACTTCAACGACGTTTCCGGTCCCTCCGTGGCCAGGTCCGGCGACATGATTCTGCGAATCGTGACCAGAGACGAGTTGCTGGGTGAGTTGGCCCGGAGGGAGCAGGAATACCGCCAGGAGTTTGAGCGTGCCCTTGAGCAGCAGGAAGACTTGCGGCGGCAATTGCTGACGCTCATCGGAACGAGCCGCGGGCTTCAGCCAGCGCGGCCGCTCGAAACCAGTAGCGCCACCTCGGGGGTGGAGCCGGGCGTGAAGCGCGAACTATCCGCCCGGGTTGCCATGCTGGAGCGCCGGCAGCGTCAAATAGCCGGGCAGGTGAACCTGCTGCGGCAGCAGTTTGAGCAGGTGCTGGCTGAACTGGAGGTCAACGGCTTGGATACCGCAACCATCCGCCAGCGCTTGGGCGAGGGCATCGTGATGCCGCTGACCCGCCTGGCCAAACGGGACCTGGTGACCGCTGCGGACCTCCTGCGGCAGATTGACCGCGATCCGGGGCCGGAAACGGCGGGTCGGGCCGATGCCACCCAGGTGGCGGTGCTGAATGAAATGCGACTCATCCTCAGCAGCATGCTAAAATGGGAGGGGTTCCAGGAGGCGGTGACCATGCTCCGGGAGATCCTGCGTCTGCAAAGGGATCTGCGCGAAGACACCACGGAGGAAATCGAACGGCGGGCGGTGGAGATACTCGGAGGCGGTTGACCAAGGAAGCGCAGGAGGTAGCGGTGATGTCAGGGTTGAGATGGTGCAGAAACATGTCCTGGGCGGCGGTGCTGACCTTGTTGTCAAGTTCGGGCACGGTGGGCCAGCAGTCGGACTTGTCGCCCACTGAGGATGAAGTCGTCAATCCGCTGGTGGCTAAGCAGGGGATGATCCAGGAGCGGCTCACCCGATTTGAGGACCGCATGTTCCGCCTTCGTGAATCGCTGGCGGAGCAGGAGCCGGAAAACGCGGACCGGCTGGCTGCGGCCCTGGAACGTAGCGGTGAGCTGGGGATCGGCCATCGTGTCGAAAAGCTCCTGGAACTGCTCGCGGACAGTTCCCGTCTGAACGAAGCCGGTGAGATCCAGGGGAAACTGGTCGAAGACCTCGAGATTATTCTGCGGGCGCTGACGGAGAAGGTCACCGCGGATGAAGAGCGGGATCGGAAGATCTTCGAGCTCGAAGAGGCCAAGGCCAAGGTCGAAGAGTTGTTGCAACAGCAGCGCGTGTTGCGCTCCGATACGGCTGACTCGATTGGACGGCGGCGGCGGGCGGCACAGTTGCGCGAGGCGATCAAACGGCTGGACGAGATCATTCGCCGGCAATCGGAGACTGAGCAAGCGACGCGTCAAAGCCGCCCCGGTGATGCCGCGGAGCACAAGAGTCTCGGCAATCAGCAAGCCGGAATAGCCAAAGACACCAAGAGGCTGGCGGAGCAGATCAAGAAGATGAGCGGCACGCCCGGCGGCCAGTCGCCGGAACAGAGCCGCAACCGTAAGGGAGCGGGGGAGCCGCAGGAAGGTGCCCAACCCGGAGACGGCGCATCCCCTGGTGGGGCAGAAGGGACGAAGGGACCAAGGGACGAAGGGACGAAGGGGGATCCTCACGGTGGTTCCGGTGACGGTTCACCGCAAGGGGATGGCTCACAGTCGATCGAGCAGGCGGCATCCGATCTACAGTCCGCCCAACAGAATATGGACGATGCCCGATCCGATTTGCAGCAGGCTGACACTCCGTCCGCCTCCGAGGACCAGAAGCGGGCGGGCGAGAACCTCCGGCGTGCACGCCACAAGCTGGCGGAAGCGCTGAAGGCCCTCGACGACGAATCGTATGAGAAAAAGCTGGCGGACGCACAACGGGAGCTCTCGGAAAAGGCCCGGGCGCTGGGTCAACAACTCGGCGGTGAGCAGCAGGGCGGCCAGCAAGGCGGCCAACAAGGCGGTCAACAGGGAGGTCAGCAAGGAGGTAAGCAAGGCGGTCAACAGGGAGGTAAGCAAGGCGGTCAACAGGGCGACAAATCCGGCGGTCAGCAGAGCCCCGGCCAAGAGCAGGTCCAGCAGGCCCAAAAGCACATGGAAGACGCCACCGACGATCTGGAGCAGAAACAGCCGCGTGAGGCCACCGAGGATCAAGACAAAGCCTTGGCGGAGTTGGGAGACGCCATGGCTGAGTTGGAGGAGGTGCTCCGCCAGCTTCGTCAGGAGGAGCAGGAGGAAATCCTGCGAGATCTCGAATCCCGCTTTCGTGCCATGCTGGTGACGCAGTTGGAGATCAACGCCGGCACGGTCGAGCTCCACACTATCGGCCCGGACAATTTCAAGCGGGCTGAGCGGTTGCGGGCGGCGGAGCTGGCCCAGTCGCAGGACGGTTTGGGGCTTGCCGCATCCAAGGCCCTGCACGTGCTCGAAGAAGAGGGGACCACGGTAGTGTTCCCGGCGATATTGAAGCAGTTGTCCGAGGACATGCACGCGGTTGCGGATCGCCTGGAGCAACTGAATGTAGGCTTGCTCACTCAGACGATGGAGGAGGAAATCGTCGATACTCTCAAGGATCTTGTTGAAGCGATTGAAGAGAAACAGCGTCAATTGGAGTCACAGCAGGGACAGAGCGGGCCTTCGCCCGAGGAGCAGCCGCTCTTGCCCACGTCGGCTGAATTGAAGCTCTTGCGTTCATTGCAGGTGCGTGTGCACGATCGTACCGGGGTCATCGAAACGGAGCGCCAAGCGGGGACCGAAAGTGAGTCATCGTTGCATAAGGCGACCGAGGCCGTGACCGAGCGCCAGAAGGAAGCGGCTGAGATCGCCGTGGAAATGCATGAACTGGAGAGTGGATCGTGAAGGGAAGAAGGCACGAAGGCACGAAGGCACGAAGGCACGGAGGGGAGGGAAGAAGGCACGAAGGCACGGAGGCACGAAGGCACGAAGGGGAGGGACGAATGCACGAAGGGGAATCCCCAATCGTCAATCGTCAATCGTCAATCCCCAATCCCCAATCCCCAATCGTCAATCGTCAATCGGTCGAAGGAGTGGGGCACCCGTGCCTTCGTGCCTTCGTGCCTTCGTGCCTATTCTTGCTTGCGATTTGCTGGGTGGGGGTTCCGCCGGTGTGGGGCGACGTCCGCACTGGCGGACAAGCCGCCAGTGGCACCCGTATCGCGGATGAGACCATGCGGGCCTTTCTCGATCATGTGGCACGGCGTGAGGCGTTCGTCCCGGAGGCGCGGCGGTTTGTGGCTGATGCCTGGGCCAAACGGCAATCGCAGGATCATCCCGAGGATTTTCTGGTCGAGGCCCTGGCGGTTCTGTCCCCGCGATTTCGTGAAGGTCTGGACGCCTTTCAGGAAGCGGATTACGGCGGGGCATTCGCGGTGATGGAGAAACTGGCGTCCGGCGACGATCCTTATGTGTCAGCCAACGCGTCGGTGTTCGCGACCAAGTGTCTGGTGGAGCAGGACCGGTTGGAGGACGCGGCTGCCAGGATCGAGGCCTTGTTGAACGATCCCACCGGTGTCGATCTTCACACCTACTACGCCGCCGAGGTCGCGTTCTTGCGCGGATATGTGCAACTGGGGAATCTTGAATACGCCGCAGCGGGGCGATCTCTGATACGCATGTTGGATCGCTACCCCGACGCTCCGCCACGGTTTCGGATCAGCGCCCGGCAGATGCTGGCCGAGCTTCGGCGCCGTGAACCGGAGCAAATAGGTGACGTGGCTGATCTGATGAACTACGCCGGTCGGCGCCTGGGCCACAACTACAGCGACGAAACCGTTCAACAAAGGCAGCAACGGGCCATTGAACTGCTGGACCGCCTGATCGAGGAGGCCGAGAAGAAGGAACAGAGCTCCAGCGGATCGGGCTCGGGCTCCGGATCGAACAGCAACAAGTCGCCCTCCTCTCCCATGCAGGACTCCAAGCTTCCCGGCGGAGGCAGCCAGGCGGAGAATCTGCGCATGACCCGACGCATTCGTCCCGGCGAAGCGTGGGGAACGATGCCGCCGGCTGAACGGGAGAAGATTCTGCAAGCGCTGCGCGACAGTTTTCCCTCGCGTTATCGTCAGCTTGTGGAACAGTACTATCAGGAGTTGGCCAAGAAGCCGTGACGCCACTTCGACCGAGATTGGGGGACCCCGCGCTGGCGCTTGGGGCTCGGATAAGACCTGTTGTCGTTCTCTGGGCATTGTTCTTGGTTTCGCGCTGTGCAGCCGGCGGTGCAGTCAAGACCACACATTCGAATCCGCTGGTTTCTGCGGAAGTGGTGCGCATCGACGGTACCAGCCTCACGGGAAGTCTAATAAGGGTCGCCGCCGACGGAATCCTGCTGGAGTGTCCAGAAAAAGGGACGGAGGGACGAAGGGACGAAGGGACGAAGGGGAATCCGCAATCGGGAGGGACACATGTCACCGTCCCGCTGGACGAACTGCGATTGATCCGTTTCCACGGTGCCGACTCCGTATTGAACCATCGTGCGCAGTTCGGCGCCGGTAGTGAGAGCTTATCCGAGCCCCAAGCGCCAGCGCGGGTTCTGCCAAACCGCAACCGTGAGGAAGCGGTGTTCTATCTGGCGGCCGGTGGTGCGTTGCGCGGGGTGCTGGCCAGGCCTGTGCCCGCGGATGAGCCCTCCGCCGAAGCGGTAGTCATTAGCGGCACGTCGCTCAAGGTTGGGAGACCCCGCGCTGGCGCTTGGGGCTCGGATAAGGATCGGGTCAAGCTCTCGTTCGCGTCGCTGGCGGGCATCTGGCTAGGCCAGACCTCCAAAGCTCTTGCCGCATCAAGAAATACTGTGGGACAGGCGGGCCCCAAAGCCCGGAAGGTCTTCGACGACGCCCTGGCAAACCGGCTGGCGGGCAAGGACGTGCTGGTCACGCTGCATCGCGGCGAGGTTGGCACCATCCGCGGCCGCTTGGTCACGCTGGGCCCCAAAGGCGGGCGGATACTGTTCAACAAGAAAGAGCGGGCCTTTGCTTTCGACCGCGTTGTGGGCGTCGTGTTCGCGACGGGCCTGGAAAGCGGCGAGCGATGGCCGGCGACGGTGCACCTGGACGACGGAACATCATTCGCCGCCCGACCTATTTGTGGGACCGGCTTTCCAGCCGGTCAAACGACAGACTGGAAAGCCTGTCCCACAATTCGTTTCGGCACGGTCTTCGCCGACGAGATCGACATCGCGGTGGACCGGCTGGCATGGATCGAGTTTCGCAGCGATCGTGTCGTGTACTTGAGCGGGCTGACGCCGGCGCGGGAGGATACCCGCGGCCTGGTGCATCCGCCGGTGCCGGCGCGCTTTGACCGGAGCGTGTCAAACGGGCCGCTGGCCATCGACGGGCAACAGTTTCAGCGAGGCCTCGGCGTCCATGCCAGGAGCACCCTGGAATACGCGATCGACAACGCCTATGAGACCTTCGCAACTACCATCGGCATCGACGACGCCGTGCGCCCCCGCGGTAACGTGGTGTTCAGGATCGAGGGCGACGGCCGATCGCTGTTCGACAGCGGACCGGTGACCGGGCGCGATCCGCCGCGTAACCTCACCGTCGACCTCAGAGGCGTAGCGTTGCTTTCGTTGATCGTTGAATTCGGTGAAGATCTGGATCTGTCGGACCACGCCGACTGGGCCGACGCCCGGTTGATAAGACCGCCCGCAACGTTGCCTTCTGCGGGGGATGAGCTTTGATCGAGCTGGTGTGATGAGCGTTGCCTCACTGTGCTTGTGGGCCATGGTCCTCCCGGCGGCGGCCGAGCAGGTAAGCGACTCCATGCGCCTGCGCATCCTCGAAATGGAGCGCCAGCGCATCGAAACGATCCAGCGGATTGTGCCGGCATGCGTGTCCATTCTCGATGAGAATCGGTCGGCCCACGGATCGGGTGTTGTGATTGACCGGACGGGAGTCGGTCTGACCAACTATCACGTGGTGGCCTCCTTGATGCGGAAGCGGAAAGGCTTCGGCGGGCTGAGCGACGGTGAGATCTACCCCTTGGAGGTGCTCGGTGTTGACCTAACGGGTGACGTCGCCATGTTCCGGTTGACGGGCAGGGAGCAATTCTGTTACGCCGAGCTGGGCGACTCCGACGACGTG
>JAZGDL010000135.1:0-3208 GCA_036477795.1 Phycisphaerae bacterium | reverse complement strand
GCGGTTATAAGAACGCAGACTGATATATGTAAGGGAGGCTGGCGAAAGATGGCTGTGGATCGATTGCTTGAGACTTTGACTTTGCGAAAGAATGGTCCCAACATTGGTCCAACGGGATAGGTGATGCAACAAGCTCTGACACCTACGTCGCGTTACAGCATTCGGTTCGGAGAATGAAGCGGATGGGATTCGAACCCACGACCCCCCTGCGTGCAAGGCACATCCCGCTATTAGGCACATCCCGCTATTAAAGGAATACGCACACCTGCGGGATTTTCGCGGGATTGTGCTGCAAGATGCGCGCTTCTAACCCCCATCCTATAGCATCCTGCACGGAACACTTCGAACAACACTTCGGACAGAGTACACAAAACAAAGCGCCCGGCCCTATGCCGGGCGCTTTGTCTAGTTTCAAGTAATCTGGGGGAGCCCCCAGGCACATCCCACTACGGTATCCGCTGCCTCCATTCGTCCTCTCTGCCGACCACCGCCGCGTCCCTTTCATCCTGGAACGTGGACCAGGCCGCCAGACCGTGGACTTCCACAAACGTGCTCTGGAAGTTCCCCCCGCCCCCCGGTCCGGGGGCATCAAGCTCCGCCCAGTTGTCATACGATGTGACCAGGGCCCAGTCCCTACCGTCCCGATGGAAGAACTGCTTCCGGTAGTAGGTACGTGGACGGGTGATGCCCATCGCCTTCAAGGTGGCCTCTACCTGCTCCTGCGTCTTCAGGAAGAGCGCGTTGTCAGCGACCTCGAAGAACCTTACGCGGGAAATGGGCTTCGGGGCGGCGTTGGGATCAGGAGGAGCCGACAGGTCGTCGTTCCTCCTCCAGTACTCGGCGAGGCCCGTTTCAGCGTGGCTCAAGACTTCTTGTCCCCAGTCCGAATCGTGGGGGTCGCCTGTGGGTCGACCGTCCAGCTGGGTGAACGTGGTCGGACCCATCACCCAGAAGATCTGTCCCGAACGCGGCCCGTTGATGATGAAGAACACCTGTGCGGTGTACGGCCCCTCGCTATGGAACCGCTCATTGTGCTCGGTCATCTTCTCGTTGAACGCGTCGGAGTGACCGGGCAAGACCGTTAAGTACTGCGTCTCGTACATGGCATAGTCCTGCCCGGCCGCCTGGGTTGGCGCGGCAACGGCGAGCAGAACGAAGCATGTGGCGATGGCAGCGACGCTTCGGACGGACATTCGAACCTCCTTGAGGGAAGAAGAGGTCCCGTCGGTGATCGGCGGAGGCCCCACCTAATCAGATGTAAGGCAATACTGGGCGGCCACCCATCTTCTCGTCACCGAACGGGCGCCCACGGCTGGCGTCGGTCACGCGGCGGTGGGGCAGCGATGGTTGTTAAAGTGGCGTGAACGTGGTGCGCGGTACAGACGGCCGCAAGATGGGAGTTGCGACACGCGATGCCCCGGATAATTCGCTAACGCTCGACCGGATCGAGCACCAGCTCCCGTCGCTTGAATCGCAAGAGACTGCCATGGATACGCCTGAACCGAGTCGGTTTGGGCCGCAGCCGGGATGCTCACTGGCAGTGTGGCGAGCGCCGTGGTGCGCTCGGTCGAGGTCTGGATTCGTGGACATGAAAGCAAGCTGACTCGCGGCGTGGCGGCGGCTACACTTCCTCTCGGATGAATCGGTAAGAATGAGGCGCGAACGACGATTTTTGGAGGGTGACCGACGACACGGTATGCTCCTCACTTCCAGTTCATTGTTCCTGCTGACCAGGGACTTCGGGGTGAGGGAAAAGATATTCCTATCATCTATAGACGACTCATGTATAGACGACGCTGGGCATAGGCGGCATGAGATGAATTCTTCCCCAGGCCTCCTCGGCCGCGTGGCCGTCACGGGCAAGTTCTTGACGATGGAGCAATTGTCCCAGGCGACCCGCCATCAAGCCCACAAAGCACCCGAGAAGAATCTCGGCGACATCTTTGTTGAGTTGGGCTTTATGGATCGACCAACGCTGGAACACGTCGTGCGGTTGCAGCAGAAAATCGCCGCGAAATTGCGGACGGGATCCCAACCAGTCGCCGCGACCGCTCCGCCACCGGCCGCCGCGGCGCAGCCAGCCGCCGTTCCACCATCGCAATCGCCGGCCACTTCTTCGCCAGCCGAACCATGGGCCGCCGCTCCCATCTCCACCATCACGCCCGTCGCCACGCGCGCTCCCACCGACGCCGGGAGTGGCGGAACCGCTGTGGCGCAGGCGACCATACAACGCGTGAGCCGCGCGGAGCCCGCCCCGACCAAACCTGGACGACAGGCCGGAGTTGCCCTCAACAAGCTCCACCAGTTGCTCGCTGCGGCCGTTGCGAAGCACGCCAGCGACATTCATCTCCACTCCGGAGCCGCGCCGGCCTTTCGCATCTGTGGCCGTTACGAGGACCAATACGACGCACCGCTGGCTCGGGAAGCATGCGAAGCGATGGTGCTCGCCATGCTCACGCCCGAGCAGCGTACGATCTTCGACGAGCGTGGTGAGCTCGATTTTCCGTACAGCATCGATGGTGTCGGTCGTTTCCGAACAAACATCTACCGGCAGTTGCGCGGTATCGACGCCGTCATGCGTTCGATTCCGCCGCACCCCCCGTCGCTGGACCAGCTAGGCCTGCCACAGGCACTCGCCCGATTCACCAATTTTCATCAGGGCATGGTCTTGATCACGGGCCCAACGGGATGCGGCAAGTCGTCCACGATGGCAGCCCTGGTCAACCTGGTGAACGAGGAACGTGCCGAGCACATCTTGACCATCGAAGATCCCATAGAGTACCTGCACCCATCCAACCGCTGTCTGGTCAATCAGCGCAATGTCGGCCCTCATACCGAATCTTTCGCCCGAGCCCTGCGCGGCGCCCTTCGCGAGGACCCTGACGTCATCGTCATCGGCGAGCTGCGCGACCTCGAGACCATCTCGCTCGCCATGACCGCGGCGGAGACGGGTCACTTCGTCCTTGCCACACTGCACACCGACAATGCGATTCGCACAATCAACCGGATGACCGGCGCCTTCCCACCCGACCAGCAGTCGCAGGTCCGCTCCATGCTCTCGGAGTCCCTGAGGGCCGTGATTTCACAGCGCCTGCTGCCCACGATCGACGGCGAGGGGCAGGTACCCGCGCTCGAGATCTTGGTCGTGAACCGCGCAGTCGGCAACCTCATCCGCGAGCAAAAGACCGTGCAGGTGCGTTCGGTTATG
>JAZGDL010000134.1:0-19924 GCA_036477795.1 Phycisphaerae bacterium | reverse complement strand
GGTCCGCCAGCCGCTTGAGAGTATTGACCAGCCGCCGGCTGTCCCGCTGGTGCAAGCCGATGGTGGGCTCGTCCAGCACGTAGCAGACACCCATCAGCCCGCTGCCGATCTGCGTGGCCAGCCGGATGCGCTGCACTTCGCCACCCGACAGCGTGGCACTTCCCCGCGACAGTGACAGATAACCGACACCCACGTCCTGGAGAAACTTCAGGCGGTTTCGGATTTCTCGCAGCGGTTGCTTGGCGATCACCGCCGCCTCGCCCTGGAACCGCAGCGCATCAAAGAACACACGGGCCTGGCCCACGCTCATGGCACTTATCTCGGCGATTCTTTTTCCGCCCACGGTCACCGCCAGTGATTCGGGCCGCAGCCGGGCCCCGGCACACGCCCGGCATGGTGACTCACTCAGAAATCGGTGCAGCCTCTGCTTCACCGTCTCGGAATCCGTGGATTCCCAGCGCCGTTGCAGATGAGGTATCACGCCCTCAAACTTGTGCCCGTGTGTTTTGACGTCCCGGGCGGTGGTTCCGTGCATGAGTATTTGAACCAGTGCCGGGGCGATGTTGCGAAACGGTATCTCGGGCGACACGCCGAACTGTTTGCAGAACGTGCCCATCATCGGGCCCTGCCTGGGCGCCGCCCGCTTGCCGCCTTGAGGCCACACCACGATGGCCCCGTTTTCCAGCGTTCGGTCCGAGTCCGGAACAACCAGCTCCGGGTCGAATTCCAGCACGGTGCCCAGCCCGTCGCAGGCCCGGCATGCCCCGTAAGGCGAGTTGAAACTGAAGACCCGCGGCGAAAGCTCCCACAGCGTGACGCCGAGGTGATCCGGGCATGCGAAGTTGTGGCTGAACACCAGGTCTTTCAAGTGATCGCTGTCCGGCCCTACAGCCACCACGACACGACCGCCGCCCAGCTTGAGAGCCAGTTCCAAACTGTCAGCCAGCCGCACGGCAATGCTGTCGCGCACCATCAGCCGGTCCACGACGACGTCGACCCGGGCCTTCTTGCGCTTGGACAGTGATGGAGCCTCTTCCAGTGTGTATGCCTTTCCATCAATCCGCACCCGCACGAACCCGTTCTTTGCAGCCGCTTCCAGCATTTGCTCGGGGTTCTTGTATTCACCGTGGTTGAGTGGGGCGAGCACGATGGCGCGGGCCCCTTGCGGCTGGGCCAGAACGGCGTCGACCATCTCCGCCGTGGTATGCCGGACGATGGGCTTGAGGCACTTACAGCAATGGGGCTCACCCACCTGGGCGAACAACAGGCGCAGGTAGTCGTGGATTTCCGTAGTGGTGGCTACCGTGGACCGCGGGTTGGAAGCAGCCGCCCGCTGCTGGATGGCGATCGTCGGGCACAGACCGTCGATGCGATCCACGTCCGGCTTGGGCATTTGTTCCAGAAACTGTCGGGCGTAGGCGCTGAGCGACTCGACGTACTTGCGCTCGCCCTCGGCGTACACGGTATCGAACGCCAGCGTGCTTTTACCCGATCCGCTGAGTCCGGTGACGACGGTGAACGCACCGTGCGGGATTTGCACCGTGATGTTCTTGAGGTTGTGCTGTCGGGCACCGACAACCGCGATGTGTTTTTCTGCCGCCACCGGATGCTCCCGATCCTGGTCGGTTATGGCCTGGCCGGGGCCGCAACTCCATCCCCTCTTCGGACCCGGCAGACAAATCCCTGAGCATACGGTGTCGGCGGTGTAGATGCAATACGCCCGGGACTCGCCCGGCGCAGTACGGCTGGGTGGCCTGGGATGGCAACCTCCCAGGGCCACCCAGCCGCGCAGAACCGCCGCGGTTTTTATCGGCGTGGCCGGCGATGGTTTTTCAAAAGCGGGCGCTAACCGGCGCCGACGATTCGACCGAACAGTTATGAAGTGCCCGGGCAAAGCTCGCCGGCGGTCCGCATTTGTCGATTCATATGTGAAGCGGCATGGTATTGGACCTCGGGCAAGGCCGATCATATAATAAATCAGAGTAGGTTGGCGGGCACGAGTTTAGCAGGAGGGTTGGGTTCGGTACTTCCATCCCCGGGCTCATCGGTCTGTAACTCATAATTGGTCCCAGTGATCAAGGAGTCACCATGAATCGCTTTGGTCGTGGTATGGCAATGGGGTTGTTGCTCTGGACGGTGTCGGCCGTCGCAGCCCCGGTGCAGCCGCCCGATAACGCCGCCGCCCTCCTGAGTCGGGCGGAGCGGCGGGCTCTGTGGGCGCAAAACATGGCCTACCTCGAGCAGACCCGTACCGCCCCCATACCCGAATCGATTGCTTTGCCGGTCGCCCAAGGCACGCAGCGAGACAAGCTCACCCGATGGATCGAAACCTACCGGGTGCAGTTGGCCGAAAGCGCCGCAGCAAAACGCAAGGACTACGAACGATACCTGGAGAACGCCAAAGGGCATCTGGAGAAGGACCAGATTCGCGAAGCGCTCATCGAAACGCATCGGGCCTTGATCAATGCGACCGACCGCGACGCCTTGCTATCAACCGACTGGGTCCGAGACCTCGAAGGCCGTGCCGTCGTCAAGGCCCGCAAGCATCGTGAGGCCGGCAAGTGGACCAAAGCTTACACCTTCTATCACGACCTCACCCTGCTGTTCGAATCGAACTCCGAGTATGAGCAGGCCCGCCGCCAGTGTCTTGGTATCGCCCGTCTCGACGCCATGTATGGCAAGAGCGAGGACGACGTGGGCGAGCCCCGCTGGGTCGAAATGTTCGAGAGCATCGCTCCGCAGAATGCCACCGAGGCCCTGGATCGCGTCGAGAGATTCTACGTCGAAAAGGCCGACTTCAGGGAGGTCACCAGGGCCGGGCTTGAACAGTTGCTGCTGTTCGGTGAATCCGAAGAAATGCGCCAGGCCTTTGCCGGGCTGGGGGACGACGACCTCCGCGCCGAATACAACGCCCGTCTAAACCGGCGCCTTCAACAGGTCAACAGGAGCAAACCCGATCGATTCCGCAGCAAGGATGCCCAGTCCTATTTCCGTCGGGCCATGCGCATCAACGAGCAGACCGTCCAACTTCCCGAAGAGCTGGTGGTCTACGAATTTATCACCGCCGCCCTGGAAGAGCTCGACGACTTCACCTCCATCATCTGGCCCGTCGAATTCCGTGAGTTGGACAAGCATACCCGCGGCGATTTCGTCGGCGTGGGCATCAGCATTCGCGGCGGCGGCAACAAACCCATCGTGGTCGCCTCGCCGCTTGAGGACACCCCCGCCTACCGTGCGGGGATCCTACCCGGAGACCAGATCACCCATGTCAACGGTGATTCGCTCGAAGGCTTCACCCTGAGCAAGGCCGTCCAGATCATTACCGGTCCCATCGACACCGAAGTCACCCTCACGATTTACCGGGAGAGTGAGAAGCGCTCCTTCGACGTCCCCCTGACACGGGCCCTGGTCAGGATCCAGTCCGTCAAGGGGTTTCAACGCGACGCCGACGATCCCGCCAAATGGGATTTTCACATCGATCCGGAGATGGGCATCGCCTACGTCCGCGTCAACTCCTTCCAGGAAAACACCGTTGAGGACCTCAGCGCCACGCTTGAGGAGCTCGATAAACACGGTGGATGGGTGCGAGAAAGGATTCTCGCACCAGCACAGGGCATGCGTGGGCTTATTCTCGATTTGCGGTTCAACCCCGGCGGCCTGATGAAAGCCGCCGTGGAGATGGCCCAACTGTTCCTGGAACGCGAGGACACCATCGTCAGCACCCGCGGGCTGCGCGACCCCCCGTGGCAAAACCCCTCCCCCCCCAACGATGGGCCTTACACTAAGTTGCCTCTGATCGTCCTGGTCAACGAGTCCAGCGCCAGTGCCTCGGAGATAGTGTCCGGCGCGTTACAGGATCACCGGCGGGCCATCGTCCTCGGCGAACATACCTTCGGAAAGTTCAGCGTGCAAAAGCTGATGCAGCTCAACGGCAGCACCGCCCACCTCAAGCTCACCACTGCCCGCTACTATCTACCCAGCGGCCGGGAATTCCACCACGACGAGGGCGACCAGGAATGGGGCGTCATGCCCGACATGGAGCACCGCTTGGTCTTGAAAGAACGGTTAAAGATTCAGACCATGTGGCGCAAGCGCGACATTCTCGGGGCCGTCGACGATGAGCCCGAAACGCCCGATGATGCCGCCGATGATAATACTTCAACCCAGAATGCTGACGACGCCGCAGCCGCCAAAGACGACGGCACCAAAGACACGGACTCCAAAGATGCCGGCCAAGATGTTCCCGATGCTGAAGCAGATCATGCGCTGACTGACGCAAAGGACGACAAGGACGACAAGGACGACAAGGACGACAAGGACGACAAGGACGAAGAAGACGAAGACGAGTTGCACTTGGCCCCCGACCCCAACAACCTGCCGGAAATCGATATGCAGCTCGAGACCGCCCTGTTAATGATGCGTCTGCACCTGCTGGGCGAAGCCGAGTTGCTCGTTGTCACCGCCGGACAGACCGACACCGCCGAGCACCCCATTCGCCGCCCCTAGTATTTCGCCACAGTTCGATTGCAAGCCCACGGATTGCAATCCGTGGGTAAACGGATGGCAATTCATGCCCTCTCGACCTCCCCCGCCCGCCGGATCACCGGGGCTGTCCGTGAGCACTTCTTGCAGCACGTTGCCCCATACGAGTTCTTCTATTGGTTATTCTCCCATTGATTCAATCAGATCCGTGTGCCAACCTGCCTGCCTCTATCGAACCACGTAATCCCACGGAACGGTCGTCATCCCTATGTTTTGGCCGGGCGCTATCGTTGACCCTGCCGGGTACCACATGTCAATCTTGCGCGATTTTCTGTCTCCCACGCGCTCCACATGCCCGTCAAAAAACAGCATGTTGATCCAGCCTCTGTTACCTTGGGCGGTGCCGTCGCCGCGTTGTCGTACCCCTTGGAGGCCGCGTCGTCGTAACCCGTGGCGATAGCTGATGGGCAGATTGAAGCCTCCACTGACGCTGCCACGCGAAATGGGATCCCCGTCCCAATTGGCCGAGCCCCCAGCAACCCCGTAGGCGTTGGACCCCGGCAACCACGCGCCTAATGTGGCAAACGAGCCCAAGAATGAGGGCGAGACGCTTACGTCGTGGTCAATGAGCCCGGTATTGGAAACAAAACGCGTCCCGTCCGCAAAAAAGATCTTACCGGCCGGAGCCCCGATTTCGTCGAGCCGGGCCGTGTACTGATCGGGCACCTGAACGGACCAGAAGTCCGGCCATATCCTCGGGCGAATGGGTACATCGCCGAATATACCGTCCTGCCTCCAACCCAGGACCTTGTCACGGGTGCCCCATCCCCAGTATTGAAACGCCGCCGGCATTAAATGGCTGGTCGCGGGCCAGTTCGGGATGGCAAGAAACTCACCAACATCGCATGGGGCATTCCCAACAAAGGGTTGCGAACTGTACGGGCGGTGCGCTGGACAGCGGAATCTTTCGAACAAGAAGTGCATTCGCTCGGCACGTCTGGTCGGAAGATCGGTCTCATATCGGATCAGCGGCGTCATCCAGTCAAAGGTCTGCACGGGGAGGAACGGATCTTGTAGCGCTTCGCAGTCCCACATAGCCAACACCCGCAGGGCAACTCCGCTTGTGTTCACACCCGGAATCCAGTCGTTGTGCTCCGCGGTATAACGGGCCAAACCCTCTGCGAATCCACGCATCAGCGTACCGCAGTGCACTCCCTTGGCCTGGTCCCGGGCGGTGCACAAACTCGGTGCCAAAATCGAAAGCAAAAGCGTGATGATCACCACCACCACCAACAGCTCAATCAGCGTGAAGCCGGACCGAACGATGGGCAAACTCCTGCCCACGCTTCTTCTCGCCCTAAATGACCGTATGCAGTACCGCGCCAGTCCCGAGCCGAGGGCTTCAGCCAGCGCGGTCTCTCGAAGGGCGGAGACGGGCCCGTGGTCGAGGTTCTGGCGCGTAATCGCGCACCCTGGTTTACTCCGTCCGTTTGCACTCGAGCGTTTCCGGGGCCACATGGTTATTCTCCTATTGATTCAATCAGATCCGTGTGCCAACCTGACTGCCTCTATCGTACCACGCATCCTCGCCGCGCGGTAGTCGTCCCCGTCTCGCTGCCTCTGAAATGCAACGCCCGCATCGCCGCCGAGCGGGGCCTCCGGGGCCTTTTTGAAGCCCCGGATAGCCCCGGTGCTTGGGGGGAGATTGTCGCGACGGCGTTGGTGTAGCCGGCAGGTCCACCCGCAGGAACCCCTGCCGGGTGTGCGGTAGCTTGTGCCGAAGGACGTCAACCGAGAGACCGGCAAGGCCCGCGGGCGGCGCTGGAGCGACATTGTGGGACAGGCTTTCCAGCCTGTCATTTGACCGGCTGCAAAGCCGGTCCCACACCGCAACGTCTCCCCTGCATCGAAGTCGACCACCAATACGCCTTGGTGTACTGAGGCTGTGAAGGTCGCCGCACCGGGGCCTGCCAGTCCGGTAGGGGTTGTCTCGGCTATCAAAATCCTTATGCACCATCTATCAGCTCGCTTACACAATGAAGTCGTTCCAGGACGGCATTTCTTACACGGAAAATAAAAAATCCGCCATCCTCGAAGGACCGCTTGTGAGGTCGAAGGTCAAAAGTCAAAGGTCGAAGGTCAAAGGTCGAAGGTCGAAGGTCAAAAGTCAAAGGTCAAAAGTCGAAGGTCAAAAGTCAAAGGCCAAAGGTCCGAACGCGGGGACCTTCGACTCTGGACCTTGGACCTTGGACGTTGATGGGAAGTCCATCACTGGATTGAATTCACCAGCACACCTCCCCCGCTGCACGAGATCTGGGTACGCACCGGCGGGGCTGGTAGGGTGTCCTTCTGCCAGCCGGGGCCGCGAATGATCACGCAATGCCAGTTGAAGTACTGGGTGTGAAAACCCAGTAGATCGGGGTAGCGTCCGATCCTGGGTTGCGGCTGCTGATGGCCCTCCATCCGTATTGTTGCGACGTGGCCGTCGACGAACGCCACCTGGAAATGCCACGGACGGCCATGCCACCCTCTGATATCCACTTCCACGTCGCCGCCAAGGGGACCACCAGCAAGGAACGTGCAACCGTCCGCCCCGTAATTCTTGCGCCAGGCAAATTTCCCGCTGTTCTCCAGGAACAGCAAGGTGTTTGCGGCGTTGGGAATGCGCGACAGCGGACGCAGGAATGGTGTGTTGCTCATGATCTCGCAGTCGGCACCGGGAATGCCGACCCACAGTGTGCTCGCGACATAGCTGTTTCCGTAATGATCGAATGAGGTCAGGCCTGAATCACGCCAGACCGTGGAGTGATGCCCGGTGTAGCCGTAGTCAGCCGGGCAGTGGAAGACGTCGAGGTCAAGCTTGGTATCGTTGAGCCAGTTCGACTGGCCGGGCCCGGGGTCGTTCAAGAAATCTGCGAAAACGTCTCCGTAAACGATTCGGTTGAGCCCCCGGCTGGCCGGACCGCGACCGAACTGCGTGCCCCACATGGATGTAGTCGGGTCGTTGACGGAAAGCGGGGCACCGATTCCCGATTTGCCGCCCCATTCGTATTCACCAACTGCGCCGTGAAGCATTCCCATCAATGGATGGGCCGGGATGGGCATCTCGGTACGGTCCGTTGTCGCGTGTACCATCGACGCTTCAGCGAGGCGGGCGAGGTTTGCCAGGCAATGATCCTTCTTGGACTCGCGGCGGGCTTCGGAGAGCGCTGGAAGCAAGAGCCCCGCAATGACGGTGACAGTGGCTGACACGGTGGCGAGCTCGGTGAGCGTGAACCCGCGTCGCCGTGAACCGCAACCAAGCGTCGGTACGTGCATAGTGCAAAATGTCATGGCATAGGTCCCGTGAACACCTTCTGGAATACGACAAAGTCGCGCTGATCGATAAAGCCGTTGAAGTCGAAATCGAACACCTCGCATCGCTCGCGCAGAGATGGCGCGGGGAGCGGGAGGTAGCAGATCTGGAAGAGTCGAAAGTCGTGCAGGTCGATATCGTGGTCACCGTCCGAATCGGCTGCGGGCAACGTCCAACCGGCTAACGCCCCCACCGGCGCGTCGATATCGATCGAACCGCGTGGGGCCCCTTCTCGATTGAACACGTGTAATTCGGGCGATACCCAGTCGCCGGCGACGATGAATCCGGGCCAGACGGTGGCCAACCCTGTCGCCCGCACCGCTACCGTGGGCGAGTCACCCGGGCAACAGCCATCGTTGGGAGGATTGCCGCTGCCGTTGTGCCGGCAGTCAAAAATGTCGGTGTCAACGTCGTCAATGAGGTCGTCGCAGTTGAGATCAGCCGGGGTGCAGCCAAAGCGGATGATCGTCGGATCGTAGTCGACTTTGCACTCGGAGAAGAAAGCGAAGTCGTCGTCGTCCACGTCGCCGTCCTTGTCGAAGTCGGCGTTGCAGGGACATGGAACGCCGAGGTTGACCGAGTCAAAGCGCCACCCGCTTTCCGGATCGAGCCGGTGCACGATGGACGGATCGACGGCGTCGGATACGAGGAGACCATCCTCGGCGGCGGTGGCGGCCAACGCCCCAAACATGGGCACGCCGGCCATCCGGTCGACGTCCAACCGTTTCACCTGCTCGGTCCCGAACGCGGAGGATGCGGGCAACATGTAGATCGCGTCGTCGAGTGCATCGACGATATAGAGAACGCGACTCAGCTCGACCATCCCGCCGTAATAGCCCGAACCGAACCAGGTCAACAGCCGCTCAAGGATCCGGCCGGTGTCGGGATCCAGGCGGTACAGGAAGGGGTAGCGGGCTCCGTTGCCCAGGACAAACAGGTCTTGACCATCGTAGGCGATGCCCTCATTGCCGCCGAGAGGTGCCTCCGGGGCGGGAAACTCCCGGATGACCTCTCCGGTTTCGGGAGAAACCTGCACGATTGTCCGGGATCGGAAATCGAGGCTGGTGGCGAAAAGGCGATCGATTCGATCCTCCTCGGCCGTGATCGCCGCCGCAGTGGATTGCTCCGGTGGTTCCGGGGCGATCAGCCGGACCTCAAGGTTGTAATCACCAGAATAGAAGATTGGTTCGTCTCGGCAGGGGCCGAACGGGTCGTAGTCGGGGGTGTACCGCGCTGACACGCCCACGTAGTATTCGCCCCCGTGTTCGATGAGGTGGCGCAGGTGGCCGTCTGCCGGCACCGCCGGAGGCACCGCACCCCGATATGTCGTTTCTATATTCGACGCCAATTCCATCCCGCTGGCGTCAAACAAACCAATCTGCCCGGCGTACGACGACCGGTAGCAAAGGCTGCCCATGACCCGGACATCCAGCCAGACCGGCGGCGAATTTACGGTAATCCGGTAGATGTCGACGTCCGCTGTCCTGCAAGGCCCGTCGCCGATCACCGCCCCCAGGCAAACGAATTCACCCTCATCGACCAGCACCGATTCGGTGACGTCGGGGATAAAGTCGTTGGGTTCCGTGGGGCAGGGCGGCAGCGGATTCGCGGTAATGGCGAGCGTCGCTTCATAACCTCCGGTCGATCCGGGGCCGCCGTCGATGGCCCATAACGCCATCGGTTTTGGAAGGAATGGATTATCGGTTTCGTTCTCGGGTACAAACGGGTCCATGGTGACGCGGTCGCCGGCACCCATGACCGCGACGGCGTAGGTTTCGGGTTCCGCAGCCGGTGGAAACAGCGCGTCGGTGCAACGCCGCTGGAAAGAAGCGTGAACCGTTCCGGTCGGGTCCGCGATCCAGGTCTTTATCTTGGCCCCCAGGTAGTCGTACAAGTGCACGACGGGTGTAAATGAAGAAAACAGTTCGTTGGGGCCAACGGTCACTTCCAGCCGTTCATCCAGGCCGAGCTCTAACTCGTAGAAATCGACGTCGCCGCGGAGTTGGCCGAACACCCCGTCGCCGATGACTGCTTCGAACGTGGCTGAACCGGGGCCGGCGAGTTCGGTCGGCGTGGCTTCGTTCAGCGAGTCGTTGGGCTCGTAAGGCCCCCCGCCGCCACTCTCCACCGGGGTCACGTTGACAAGAAGATCGTAGTAACCGTAGCTGCAGGGCCCGTCGTTTTCGAAGCAACCAAGCGTATTGCCTGTGATGGAGAACCTCACCGTTTGCAAATCGAGGACTGCCCGAACAAACCGTTTGACGGCTGGATCATTGCTGACCTGCTCCCAGAACTGACCATCTTTCAACCTCGGTTCAAAAAAACCCAGGTGCGTTGCCGTCACCTCGACGGTCACGATGGAAGATCCGTCGAGCGTGAGGATGTAGCAGTCGATGTCAAAGGACGGATTGGGCCCGTCGCCGATGAACTGATCGGTGATCAGCGCGGGAAAGGAATCAACCGGTGTGCATCCCCCAGCCTCGGGCGAGCCCTCATTCGGTTCGAGCGAGCTATCGGGTGCGAGGGCTTCGGAGAGAATAACGGCTAACTCGTAGTCGCCGGTGGGGGCGCGTCGGCCGGACCGGTCGTCGGTGGGCGAAAAGCCCTGGTTCATGGCGTGTGACACGGCCACGTAGTACGTGCCCGGGACGACTATGTAGGTTTGCAGAAGCGGGTTGAGATCGGGGTATACTCCGTCGTCATCGTTGATGATTTCGTAGCCTTGGGGGGTGAACAGGCGCACGTACCCGTCGAACTCGTCATCAGCCGCGTCCATCGCAGCGATCAACAAGAGCGGCAATGCGGCTTCGTCCGTTACGTTGAAGGAGAAAATGTCGCGATCCGCTTCGCCCAGCGGTCCATTGCCGATAGCTGCTCCGGTTACGATGGCCGTGCCCAAATCGACGAGACCGGAGGCGGTGGCGGTGGCCAGGGTGTCGTTCGGTTCGGTTTCAAGACAACCCGAGCCGCGGGATTCATCCCGCGCGCCGTCGGCAGCGATGGGCGGAATAATCAGCCAGAAGCATGTAAGTGTTGTCAAGACGTACCACATCATCATTTTCTCCGGCACAAGTCGCCAAACGATCGGACGCTTGACAGCGTCAGAGAGGTAACCGTCCGTACGGGCTCATCCCGCACGGTCACAAATGAAGTCGTGCCAGCAGCCGATTTCTTACACGGATTCCGTCGAAAAGTTGAAAAACCGAAAAAAGTGCTCCGTCACACTTAGATTGCAAGCCCACGGATTAGAATCCGTGGGTTTCGCAGTGACTTTGTCGTTTGGCAGACTCCCGAAGCGTAATCTCCGCTCCCTCATCCCATACTCCAACCCACCATTCGAGCGTTGAGGCGCCAAGAGCTAAAAAGTAAAGCCCCGGCGCGCCCCATTGGGGAGCAGCGCCGGAGCATTCTCTACCAGACGCAGGACGATCCGATAATGCTACGCGCTCGCCGTCGAGCGGCGGCGCAACTTCACCGTCAACCCGATCAACAGCAGCGCCGCCAGCGCAACCATGCCCCATGCCCCATTTGGACACGATCGGGACATTATTGGGGGCGGGCACCATGGCCCACCCCGGCTAAAGGTTACTCAACGTCAACCACTAAGGACACGTCGGCCCCGTCCAGGTCTCTCCTCCGCCCGCGGCGGTGGCACCGAAACATTGGAAGATGTCAGAGAAGAACGTGACCTGCTGGTCCGGCACGTCCTTCCAATTGCCTTGCGTGTCCACCTCGATCCCGGCATCAGGCCCCGTAAAGGCCGGGCCTCCCGCGGCGGCAGTGTTTTGGAACTGCTTGAACAGGTCGGAGAAGAACGTGGTCTGTCCGTCGCCGCTGGAGTCGCAGAACACCCACGTCGGATCGGTAGGCTGTACCGGATCCGCGTCCGGGGCGGCGCAGTCCACGCAGCGCGCCGTCACCGTCGGCCGGGAGATGGACCCCCCCTCCGCAAGAGTAGCGACACTGGGACACACCGCCAAGCCGGTGACATACAGCGCGTTGGCGCCGCTGCTGGTCCATTGATCCGGCGTCAGGAAGTCGGCGTCCACACAGTCAGCCGTGGTCTTGCCGATATTGACCAACACACCACCGCCGTCATCGTAGTCCTTTAGAATCAACTGCACCCAGCCCTCGTTGGGACTCCCGCCGTCCGTGCCGCACTCAATGTGAAACGCCACCGGATCCGTAACGGTCGCATCCGGCTCAATCTGGATGTATCGGGACGCGATATCGGCAGTTACGACCGGCGGCGGGCAGGCCGGCAGGCAAGTGTTCGTTGCGAGATCACACATCTCGCCCAGGGGGCACTGGGAATCATCGCTGCAGCAGCCGGCGCGCTTCTGGCACGTGTTGCTCGCCAGAACGCAGAACGCGCACTTCGCCCCAAACAACGGGATACAGTCGGCGTCCGTAACGCAGCAGAATTCGGGCGGCGACACCTTGATACACGTGTTCGTCCCAAGATGGCAGGCCTCGTCGCACTTGATGCACTGATCGTCCGTGGTGCAGCAGCCCGGCAGCTTCACGCACTCGTTAGCCCCCAGGTCGCAGATCATGCACTTGCCCGGACACTGGGCGTCCCCGGTGCAGCAGCCCGGCAGCTTCACACACGCGTTAGCCGCCAGGTTGCAGACCTCGCACTTGTCGGGACACTGAGCGTCCGACGCACAGCAGGGCGGCCCGACCTTGAAGCACGTGTTCGTCTCAAAATCGCAGAGCTCGCACTTGCCGCACTGATCGTCCGAGTCGCAGCAGCCGACGGCTTTCTGGCACTCGTTGGTCGCCAGATCGCAGAACGCGCACTTCTCCCCAAACAACGGGATACAGTCTGCGTCCGAAACGCAGCAGAATTCGGGCGGCGACACCTTGACGCACGTGTTCGTCGCAAGATCGCAGGCCTCGTCGCACTTGACGCACTGATCGTCCGAGGCGCAGCAGGGCGGGCCGACCTTGAAACATGTGTTCGCCTCAAAATCGCAGAGCTCGCACTTGCCGCACTGATCGTCCGAGTCGCAGCAGCCGGCGGCCTTCTCGCACTCGTTGGTCGCCAGATCGCAGAAGGCGCACTTCTCCCCAAACAACGGGATGCAGTCGGCGTCCGCAACGCAGCAGAATTCGGGCGGCGACACCTTGATACACGTGTTCGTCGCAAGATCGCAGGCCTCGTCGCACTTGACGCACTGATCGTCCGAGTCGCAGCAAATTTCGGGCGGCACCTTGAAACACGTGTTCGTCGCAAAATCGCAGAGCTCGCACTTTGCCGGGCAATCGCCATCGGTTTCGCAGCAGCCCGCGATCGGGGCGCAGGTGTTCGTGCCCAGGTTGCAGAATTCGCACTTATCCGGACACTGGGCGTCCGAGGTGCAGCAGTTGGGCGCGCTCTTGACGCACTTGTTCACATTGGGATCGGGCGTGGGCTCACACGTCTCGCACTTGCCGCAGTCAAGGTTGTCCACGCAGCAGCCCTCCTGCGCCAGGACGCAGCTGTTGCTTAGCAGGTCGCACACCTCGCACTTGTTGGGACACTGGGCGTCCGAGGTGCAGCAGTTGGGCACGCTCTTAACGCAGGTGTTGTTTGCGAGATTACACGTCTCGCACTTGCCGCATTGGGCGTTCCCGTCGCAGCAGTTGGGCACGGTCTTAACGCAGGTGTTCGTCACCAGATTACACGTCTCGCACTTGCCACACTGGGCGTCCGCGGTGCAGCAGCCCGGCCGCTTCACGCACGCGTTAGTCGCCAGGTCGCAGACCTGGCACTTGCCCGGACACTGGGCGTCCACGGTGCAGCAGCCCGGCAGCTTCACGCACGCGTTAGTCGCCAGGTTGCAGACCATGCACTTGCCCGGACACTGGGCGTTCCCGGTGCAGCAGCCCGGCGTCTTCACGCACGCGTTAGCCGCCAGGTTGCAGACCATGCACTTGCCCGGACACTGGGCGTTCCCGGTACAGCAGCCTGGCATCTTCACGCACGCGTTAGTCGCCAGGTTGCACACCATGCACTTGTCCGGACACTGGTCGTCCTTGTCGCAGCAGTTCGGGATATGCTGGCAGGTGCCGGTCGCCGGATCGCAGAAGGTGCACTTGCCCGGACACTTGGCGTCCGATTCGCAAGCCGCCGCCGGACAGGTGAAGTACTGGGTGCCGGCAAAGTCGTTCAGATCAAAGGTGATGGGGCCGCCGATGAAGTTGCCAGCCCCATCGCCACCGAGATTACACTGCGAGGGCGTCAGCGGTCCCAGGAACTGGTTTGACGCGAAGTCGTGGCCGCCGCCGTTCACGAACGCCAATACCTTAATGTCACCGCCCTTGTAGCCGAGGTCCTTTAGAGCGATGCTCAGCTCGACGCCGGTCTGGACGGCCAACGCATCCGCCTTAACCGCGGGGTCGCAGCCACCTATAACGCCGGCGAGGTTACTATTGTCGTAGCACACCTCGATCGGGTTGCCGTTCGCCGGCCCCACGCCGGTCGTACCGCAGCCCTCTTTAAGACCGCCGAAGATGTCCCCATGAAACGAGAAGTTCGGGCTGCCCAGTTGCGCGATATCCAGGTCAAACCTGTCGATAGCCCCGTCGAAGCCGCGACGGACGATGACGTGGTAGTCGGCTTCGAACCCCGCGTCGAACACCAAGCTCCCTCCGCCCGCAGGGCCCATGACGTCGGTGCCGTCATTGCCGGGCACGCCGCTGTAAGCGTTCTCACCCGCTGGCCTGGAGTCGATGATGATCTCCAGCTTGTTGAAGTTGTCCTCGATGTTGCCGGTCAGCGCCAAGTACAGGCGGCCAGCCTTAAGCGTGCAGTAAGCGGCATCCAACTCGCTCTGATTGTCGCCGAAGTCCGTCTGGACCTGCTGTACTGACACGGCGGCGCCGTAGGGGTCGCCCTTGGTGGAGCCGTCCACGGTCGGGACTTTTGCGGGGCCTGTGTGGGTGAAGGAGACTTCCTTGATAAAAGGATTGGGGTCGGTTGGAACGGCAGCTTGCAGATAGGCATCGACCTTCCCCTTGCAGTTTCCTATGAAGTCCCCGCTCCACACCTCGTGGTTCACTTCGACACACACCGACCCATCCGCGCAATTCTGCAGGGCGACGTCGCACGCCGAGCCATCCGCGCAAACCCCCCCCAACTTCTTGTGGTCCTTGAACACGCCTGGCACCTTCTCATTTGTGGCCAGGCAAACAAAGCGCGCCTGGCTCAGTTCAAAGAGCTGGTCGTCTGTCCCAACCGCGATGTCGATCCGGTTGAAGTCCAAAACGGGATCGTTCGGCGCGCACGACCAAAGATCCCACAGCTCCGCCTGGAAATCCACGTCTTTGGCTACCAGGACGCAGCTCCCGTTGTTATCAATCTGGCCCAGCGTCGGCACTGAAAACATCCCCACGGCCAGCAGGGCAATCAACACATTACGTGTCTTCATCGTTCTTTGCCTTCCTTTCCTGTTGAATTGGTCTGCTTCGCACGACTGTTCCATGCCAGGCGAAGTCAAATACTTCACACTAGCTTTTCCATCCTCTTTTTTTGTGCTCATGTTGTTTTCCGCCCCATCGTGTTTCGGGGCCCGCCAGAAACTGAACCCGGCCCACGTTTCGCTCGGCTACGCCGGCGGGGCCCGGCCGTGAGAGGGAAAACGATAAGAGAGGATCAATGGTTAATAGGGGACAGTAACCTGTTTCCGTCGTAACTCCCACCGACTCGCGAGCGTGAACGCGTGGGGCCAAAACCCGTCGCTTGCGCTCTGGGCTCGGATCGGTCTCGGAGACCGACGTCTGATCGGTGTCGCATCGCGGTGCGTACCGCTTCGAGATGTTTCTTCGCTCGGCCATTTCCTTCGCCTCCGGCGGCGATAGACGACCTGCGTCCCAAAACGCGGTTCAGAACCGCGGAGGATCGGGGCCTGTTAACGGGGCGCGAGAAATCGAAGAGGTTAGCTGCGCCTGCTTGCCGCCTCCGCGGGAAGCCTTCCTGTCCGCCGGGGAATCCAAGATGAGCCCAAACCCCGGGCGAGACTCGAAATACACAACAACGCCGCCACATAGAATTGCGGCCTACATCATCGGTATGATCACCTCGATGCGCTCGACCGGTCCCATGTGCGACAATTGCTGAATTTGAAATATACCGCGCCGCCGGCAGTGATGTCAACGCTGTCAAGGTCTATCGCGAAGAAACCTCGCGATTAGGGCAAAGACACCGGTTGACGGGCTTTTCTGTTGCCCACGCCTACCAAACGACAAAGTCACTTCGAGCGGGGGCGGGGTGGAGGATTGCGGATTGCGAATTGCGAATTGGGGATTGGGGCTCGACGATTGACGATTGATCGTCGGGCACCCCCCCCTACGTGCCTACGTGCCTTTGTCCGACGGTGCGCGTAAAATGGGCGAGGTATTGATGGTTCCGAATTGATGGGTTGTGAAGGGGCTGCCGGTAGGGATGAGTGAAACTCGGTCGAGCTTGTTGCGGCGGGTTAAGGACCTGGGGGACGAGGCCTCCTGGGAGGAGTTCGACGGGCTGTATCGGCCGCTGCTGGTGCGCTATGCCCAAGCCCGGGGGCTTAGCGATGACGCGGCGGAGGAGATCGCGCAGCAGTGCATGGCTGCCCTGGTGACGGGGATTCAGGGGTTTCAGCGGCGGTCCAGCTTCCGGGGTTGGCTGCACGGAATGATCGATCACAAGGTGAACGATCAGCTTCGCAAGCGGCGGCTCGAGCAGGGAGCTCTGACCGGCGATTTCGATAAGGAGGAAACGCGGGAAGGCAATCCGGCGCTGATCTGGGAGCGGCAGTGGAACCGAACGCACCTGCTCTACTGCCTGAACCAGGTGCGGAGCGACGTAGCCGCAGTGACCTACAACGCGTTCGAGATGTATGTGATCCAGGAGCACTCCGTGGCGGACATAGCCGAGAAGCTCGGCATGACGCCGAATCAGGTTTACGTGGCTAAACACCGGGTCATGGGCCGGATCAAGAAGTACTGGGATTCGCTGGCTGACGGGATGGTCTGAGGTGTCGACGTGCCCGGACATTGATGTTCTTCGCGAGTTCGAAGCCGGCGCGCTTTCGGATGAGCGTGCCGATGTTATTACGCCGCATGTTAGCGGATGCCAAGAGTGTGGGTCGTTGCTGGAACGTCTGCGAAATGATGATCTGGATTCACGGGTGCTGCGTGGGGCCTTGCGCGATCAGTCGATGCAGGCTGATCCGGCAGCGTCGACCATCGGTTTGGGGACATCCGCTCCCGATCAGAGCGGCCGGGTGTGGGACATCCCGGATTATGAACGCGTACGCCTGTGCGGGTCCGGGGCGTTTGGGACCGTCTGGGCGGTGCGTGATCGTGTGGGCATGCACCGGGCGCTCAAGACCATCGATCTTTCGCGATTGCGGGCAGCCCAAGCGCGGTGCCGGGAGTCGACTGCCTTGGAAGCGTACTGCCGGCGGGTGCAACGGCATCCCAACTTGATTCAGATTTTTCACGTCGGCGTCCAGGCCAGCGTGTTGTACTACACCATGGAGTTGGCCGACGACGATGCCACGCGCACTTGCGTGCGTGATCGTCTTCCCGAGACGTACCGGCCGTTGACATTGCAGCGCGTGATCGCCAAAGGTCCGACGAGCCCGGATACGGCAATCGAGGTGGTCCTGCGCCTGCTGCGCGGACTAGCTCGCCTTCATGACATGGGGCTGGCCCATCGTGACATCAAGCCGGCTAACATCGTTTTTGTGGATCGTCAGCCCAAGCTGGCGGACATCGGGATGATCACCTCAAACACAGCCACGCCAAGCCAGGTGGGCACGCCGGACTACATGCCGCCGGACGGCCGGATGGACGAGACCGGCGATGTGTACGCGATGGGCCGGGTTCTGTATGAGATGCTGGTCAGCGGCGATCGTGGCACGTTTCCAAAGCTGCCGGGTGATTTCGCCGGCTCCAGCAGCAACTGGAATATGGCGCGGTTGGGGAAGGTGATCGAAAAGGCCTGCGCCCCGGACGGTTCGGATCGCTACGAATCGGCCGATCGCATGGTCGAGGCCGTCGAATCCTGCCGGGAGCTGTCATACGAATCGCTGTTCAGCGATCTGGAGCCGATGAGCACGGCACCGGCTCGACCTCAAGCCAATCCTTACGTTCCGGTCATGGTGGCGGCGATCCACGCAGCCCCGTGGATCATCGGCGCCCTGGCGGTCCTGGTGCTGGTCAGCAAGTACCTGTGATTTGTGACCAATCCGAACCGCGACTGTGAAGTAGCGGTTGCAGCATGATTGCTAGCGGTGGTGGATGAGCTAGAATGTGGGCTTGGGCCTCGCGACAGGCGCCGACCGCTCCCTTCGGGCTCCCGCCTTGGTCGCCCTCAGGGTCGCGGCTCGTAACAGGCAGCTTGGTGTTTCCAAGGAGAGACATTTGATGGCGGATACGGCGGAATTTCCCGGCGAGTCGACCGAACCGCTCTCCATAACGGAGGAGATGCAAGAATCCTACATGACCTACGCCATGAGCGTGATCACCGCGCGGGCTCTGCCGGACGTGCGCGACGGGCTCAAGCCGTCGCAGCGGCGGATTCTGGTGGCTATGAACGACCTGAACCTGGGGCCTCGGTCACAGCATCGCAAATGTGCCAAGATCGCCGGCGATACTTCGGGTAACTACCACCCCCACGGTGAGCAGGTCATCTATCCCACGCTGGTGCGCATGGGGCAGCACTGGAACATGCGCTACCGGTTGGTGAACGGACAGGGCAACTTCGGATCGGTGGACGGTGATCCGCCGGCGGCCATGCGCTACACTGAAGCTCGACTGGACGCCCACGCCACACAGATGCTGGGTGATCTGGAGTTGGACACCGTCGATTTCCAGCCCAACTACGACGGTACGCGGACCGAGCCGGTGGTCTTGCCCAGCAAGTTGCCGAATCTGTTGGTGAACGGCTGCTCGGGAATCGCGGTGGGCATGGCCACCAGTATGCCGCCGCACAATCTAAGTGAGATATGCGACGCCGTTGTACTGGTCATCGACAAGCCGGATTGCTCCCTTGCGGAGTTGCTGAAGGTGGTCCAAGGGCCTGACTTTCCCACCGCAGGTGAGATCTGCGGTCGTCAGGGCATCGTCGACGCCTACCGCACCGGGCGCGGGACGATCACCATGCGCGGCAAGTACACGGTCCAGGAGGGGCGCGGGTCAAGGCGAACCATCGTGATAAGCGAGATTCCCTACCAGGTGTTGCGCTGCACCATAACCGAGCGCATCGCCGCCGCGGTAAAGGGGGGCAGGATCAAGGACGTAGCCGCGGTCAACGACGCTTCGGACCGCAAGCATCACATCAGGATCGAGGTCGATCTCAAGCGCGACGCCAACGAGGAGGTGGTGATCAATCAACTGTTCCGCTACACGCCTTTGCAGTCCAACTTCTCGATCATCAACACGGCGCTGGTGGGCGGCCAACCGAAGACGCTTCCGCTGAAGGCTATCATCGAGTTTCACATCGATCATCGGCGAGAGGTGATCCGGCGTCGCACCGAGTTCCTGCTGCGACGCGCCCGACAGAAGGCCCACATATTGGAAGCGTTGATTCTGGCCATCGGCGACATCGACGCCATCATCGAGCTTATCAGATCATCGGAATCGCCCGACCGGGCCAGGCAGCGGCTCATGGAGCGGGAGCTGCGGCTGGCGGAGTCGGCCACCCTTGGCAACCTGCTGCCGGAGAAGTTTGTGGATCGTTACACCTCGCGGGCCCATAGACTGACGGCGGTGCAGGCCGGGGCGATACTGTCCATGCAGTTGCAGCGCTTGACCGGCCTGGAGATCGAGAAGCTGGCCGCCGATTACAGCAGGCTTGTTGAGGAAATCCACGGGCACGAGACCATCCTTGCTGACGAACGCCGCATTATGCAGATGATCCGCGACGACGCCGTTGAACTGAAGGACAAGTACGGTGATGAGCGCCGCACGCGGATCACCGATGCGGTCGGCGAGTTCAGCATCGAGGAGCTCATTCCCGATGAGACGGTGGTGGTGACGGTGTCGCACGAAGGGTACATCAAACGCACCGACATCGACGGCTATCGCAAGCAGGGTCGCGGCGGACGGGGCGTGCGC
>JAZGDL010000133.1:0-3812 GCA_036477795.1 Phycisphaerae bacterium | reverse complement strand
TGTTCGTGAGATCGAAGAAGAAGCGCAACGTGTGGTCGGCGAAGCTGGCAGGAACCTGTCCGCTGTCGAAGAAATCAAAAGTGCGTTACGAAGTGCTTCAAAAGCGGCCCACTCACATGCCGCTTCGAGCGAAGAAGTCGCGGCGGCCGCGCAGCAGCAGGGAGCATCAACAGAGGAAATGGCGGCACGGGCAGGTGAACTCAATCAAGCCGCTGAGCACTTGCGCTCTTTGGTCAGTTCGTTTCGCACTTAACCCCGTCCACCTTTGGGCATTTTTTTCTTCGTATTCTTCTTTACAGTCTTGGTTTTCTTCGCCGTCTTTTTCACTGCTTTGGTCTTTACCACCTTCTTCGTCTGCTTTTTCGCCGTGCCCCGCACAGGTACCTTGGGTTTGCGGCGGCCTTTTCCAACAACGGCCTCGACTTCTTGGAGTAACTCGGTCCCCTCGGCAGACGGTATCAGTCCTCGCCGGACGGCATACTGCACGAGCTCCTGCACGTCACTCAGCTCGAGGTCGGCCAGGCCAGCGCCCGCGCGCGTAATATTGACGATCGCATCGGCAACCGGACTGCGCAGTACGCTGGCGAGCCCCGGTACGGATTCGAGCAGAGATGACAGCTGTGAGCCGCCTAGTTCCGCGGCCATGCACCAAACTCCTAAGGCGAAATGTGTCTGAGGAGCGGCAAGCTAGCGATTGCCTGGTGCCACGTCAAGCGGCGATTACAACGGGCGGGCTACACCTAACCACTTGTAGAACAACGCTTTATGGCCGGACATCGCGTCGCTGTTCAGCTCGATGAGGCGGGGATTCGCTTCCGAAGCGACTTTGCTGATCGCCGGAGGATGCGCCATTCAGACTGGGCGAGCATCTCGCCCAACACGGTCTGAGTCCGCCGGTCCACCGGAATGTCGAGATGCATCTCCAACTGATACTCCGAACGATCCGCCCCTCTCCCTCTGAGCACAAAGCCAGACCGTTCCGCCCGGACCGTGTCCACCTCGATGTCTACCACGGCCACGAAGTCGTTATCTGCCTGCTGGCCTTCCATTTGCTGCCCTCAAATCGGGGTACAACGCCAGAAATAACCGCTCATGACAACTTCCGCTAGGCCGAGTGCTCCGCTAAATTCTCTTTCAACCCGACCTGGGGAATGCGAAGAGTGGGACGCCGGGGAATCAAAGAGTACAGACCGTCCGAGGCTCTCGAGCTCATTCTCGCCGACCGAGATCGGGAGGCCCTCAATTGCCCATCGTGTGGCCACAAGCACATCGAGCGCACGCCAAGGCGGAGATTGAGCGGAACCAAGTGGGCGGCCCACCGCCAGGTGGTTCTGAAGTGCATCAAGTGCGGGCGACAGGCGATGTACGTACCGAGTAGGGTTACCCAGCCTTCACACCGAACGTTGATCGAGACGCCAGCGGGTCATCCAGCACGTCGCAGTCCGAATCACGTCTAGTCAAACGAAACCGTTCTCGTTCAATCCGCTGTGCCCGCAGATAACGGCAGCATTGGTTACTCAATCGGGTGTCGAGAAGATTCGTTTCCAGCGTATCGCGGTAATGAACGGCAGCGGTAACATTCCCTTCTTGTTATAGCTGTAATAAATGAACAGCGGCCTCCCGTCTATACGGTCTCGACCTAAAAATCCCCAGTAGCGGCTGTCGTATGAGTTGTCCCGATTGTCTCCCATTACGAGGAAGGAATCGGGCGGAACACTGATCGGCCCCCAATTCTTGAGCGATGGCCGGTAATTAGGCTGCTCTGTAGCAAGGTACTCGCGCTGCCAACTGCGCATGCGCGGGTGTTCTGGATCCGCGGTCGGGTCCGTCCGTATGACATAATCCTCGTGATAGTACTCCCCATTCACGTAAATCTTGTTGTCTACCATCTGTACCGTGTCGCCCGGCATACCAACGATACGTTTCACAACGTTTGTCCCGGGGGTTTCCGGAGAATCAAAGACGACGACATCGGCGCGCCGCGGCTCACGAATAGCCGGTAGACGCTTCTTGACAATGGGGATCTCTGCTCCGTACAGCGCCTTGTTCACGAAAAGAAAATCGCCGATCAGCAACGTGTTCTCCATACTCGGAGACGGAATGCGAAACGCCTGGATCAACAGCGAACGAAGGAAAAACCAAATCACCAGTGCTATGAGAATAGATTTCGTCCACTCCCAGGTTTGCTGGGAAACCGACTTGCGCAAGGATCCTTTCTCCTTCTGTGCCGCCATCCGCTACATCTCCTCCGGTTCGGCCCAATCAGCGATGAAGATGTTCGTTTCGCCTTCTACACTCCCAAAACGGTTGGAGGCGAACACGAGTTTCGTCCCATCCGGGGAAAACATCGGGAACGCATCAAAATCACCGTGGGTCGTGACCTTACTGAGCTCGGCACCGTCGATACCAATAAGGTAAAGGTCGAAGTTCCGACTCCGCGGGTTCTCGTGGTTCGACGAGAAGATGATGTGTTGACCGTCTGGATGGAAGAACGGCGCAAAGTTCGCGCCTCCGAGCTGGGTCACTTGGCGCTGCTGCGAGCCATCCGCGCTCATCACCCACACCTCCATGCGGCTGGGACGTACCAGACCGTTCTCGAGAAGCGCTCGATAGTCTTCCAGCTCTTCGGGGGCCGACGGGTGCCAGCTCCGGTAAACGATCATCGAACCATCGGGCGAGAAAAATGGTCCCCCGTCGTAGCCGGGCGTGGTCGTCAAGCGCCGCAATCCGGTACCATCGACATTCATGGTATAAATGTCGAGGTCACCATCCATCACCGACGTGAACACAATCGATTCACCGTTGGGCGATAGAGTCGCCTCTGCAGTATATCCCTCGGTGTGCGTTAATCGAGTAAACTGACTTCCGTCGCGGAGCGCGGTGTAAATGTCAAAGTCGTACAATGCCCACACGTAGCCGCGCGAACGATCCGGCGGAGCGGGACAAGCTTCATCACGATGAAACGTGCTGGAGTAGAGAATTCGCGAGCCACCTT
Source organism: Phycisphaerae bacterium (assembly GCA_036477795.1). GTDB lineage: Bacteria > Planctomycetota > Phycisphaerae > UBA1845 > UBA1845 > JAZGDL01. Next base: position 817 of record JAZGDL010000133.1, on the reverse strand, counting down.
CAAGAAAATATCCGCAGGTGGTTCGACCCATTCCGTTCGAAACGCGGCTCAAACCGGTGCCATCAATATTGATGACGAACTGTTGGTCGCACGCGTGCTCGCTGTCTTGTCGCTGGAATATGAGCTTGGTGCCGTCGGGAGAGAAATACGCCTCGGCGTTCTGGCCCTCGAACGTGAGTTGCGTGAGTTTCGTGAAGAAACGCTCGTCGGCCTCAGGCTCGTGCACGACCCCCGGCGCGCCGCCGCCCGTACAGGCTGCGAGCGAGACGGTGCACGCCAGAAGCACCAGGCACCCTGATTCTCGCATGGTTCTCCATCCACCTCAGTCGGATTAGGCCGATAAGTATAACCAGCCGACGCCGCCCAGCAGCGCGAGGGCGGGCCTTATTGATAACCCGTTGTTGTAGAAGGAGGTCCGCTTCGGGACGTTTAGAAGAACGCCCCGAGCTCGAGCCGCCCGCCGACGCCGTTCGCATCCCCAAAGAGCCCTCCGAGGGATCGGGCGCCGGCTTGGAACAAGAAGTTCCGCGCTTCGATCGCGAACCCACCGCTGAACCCAAGCCCTTGATGCCCGCCCATCACAATGCCGGCCCGGAGCGGGAACGTCCGGATGAATCGCCATGTCGTGCCAAGGTCGACCGTAAGGGGGATCTCGAACCGACCACCGTATGGGAGCGTGGCACTGGCGTCGAGTTGGAGAATCGCGTTTGCCCAGGCACTGCCCGAAAAGCGCACGATTCTGGGCAAGGAAACGGTCAGATCCTCAACACCCTGTAGGGCAAGATCGAGTGTGTCCAAAACGTCGTTGATCTCGTCC
>JAZGDL010000132.1:0-6428 GCA_036477795.1 Phycisphaerae bacterium | reverse complement strand
CCGCCGTCAGACCTTCGCGCGCGTCGTCGCCGGTGGGCTCCACCTTGGCCTTCTGGCTGGCGCCGCTGCGCTCCATGTACTGATTGAGCATGCGCGTCAGGGCGGCGCGGAAACCGGACAGATGGGTGCCACCATCGCGTTGAGGAATATTGTTGGTGAAGCAGAAAATGTTCTCCTGATAGGAGTCGTTCCACTGCATGGCGACCTCGATGCCCACGGCATCCTTCTCGGTGGAGAAGTAAAGAACGCTGTTGTGTATCGGGGTCTTGTTCTTGTTGAGATGCCCCACGAACGCCTTGATACCGCCCTCGTACTGAAAGATATCCTTCTTGCCGCTGCGCTCATCCAGCAACCGGATGCGTACGCCGGAGTTGAGGAAAGACAGCTCCCGCAGACGCTTGGCGAGGATATCGTAGTGAAACTCGATATTGGTGAAGGTGCGCGCGCTGGGCTTGAACAGGATATCGGTACCTGTTCGGTCGGTCTCTGCGACGATTTCCAGGGCTGTCTGCGGCTCGCCGTGCTGGTACTCCTGGCGATAGGTCTTGCCGTCCCGGTGGATAGTCATCACCAGGCGCTCGGAGAGCGCATTGACCACCGACACGCCGACCCCGTGCAGGCCGCCTGACACCTTGTAGGAGTTGTCGTCGAATTTACCGCCGGCGTGGAGCACAGTCATGATGACCTCGGCGGCCGGGCGGCCCTCGTCTTCATGCATGTCCACGGGGATACCACGGCCGTTATCGATGATACTGACCGACTCATTCTCGTGGATGATGACGTCGATTTCGCTGCAGTGCCCCGCGAGGGCTTCGTCTACGGCATTGTCGACGGTCTCGAACACCATGTGGTGCAATCCGGTACCGTCGTTGGTGTCTCCGATGTACATGCCCGGCCGCTTCCGCACGGCGTCCAGGCCCTTGAGAACCTTGATGTTGGTTGAATCGTAAGTACTTGCCGCCACTCAAAATCTCCTCGCTACATAACCTTGGAATTATACCATTTCCAGTGGCTTGCCGCGTTCCACGTGGAACACTCGTAACCCCTCCCAATCCGCCGTTTCCACCAAATCCCGGGTCACCGTCGTCACGAAGGTTTGCGAGCCCAGGGCACGCAGCTCACCGAAAAAACGCTCCCGACTGTCCTCGTCCAGCTCCGATGCCAGGTCATCTACCAGCACGATGGGCCGCCGTCCCTGCAGGTCCTGGAGGAATCTGCCCTGGGCAAGCACCAAACCCACCACGAACAGCTTACCCTCACCCCGGGACAGCACCTGGTGGACCGGAGCGCCATGGATGGAAAAGCGCAGATCCGCCCGGTGGGGACCGATTCCTGTGAAGCCCCGCACCCTGTCGGTGGCGGTCGCTTCCTGCAAGGCGTCCGCCAACCCTCTCGCCGTGTCCCACCCGGGCTGATACCGGATATCCACCACCATGGACAGCAGGCTTTCCAGGGTTTCGGCGTAGACCGGCAGAATACCCTCCAGGAAACGGTCCCGTTGCCGATGCAGCCCTTCCCCAGCCTCCGTCACTTCCCGATTCCAGGGCACCAGGGCACCGGGCGCTGCCCCTTCCCGCAGGACCGCATTCCGCTGGCGCAGGGCCCGCCGGTAGCGCTGCAGCACGCTCAAATAGGTAGGTTCCACGTGGAACAGTGCCCAATCCATGAGTTGACGGCGTAATACGGCGCCGTCGGTGAGTAAACGCTGACTATCCGGCGTGATGACCACCAGGGGTAGCCGCCGTGCCAGCTCCGAGGCGCTGCGGATCTCCTCCCCCGCCACCCGGATGCGCAGCCCCTCGGGGCCCTTTTCCACGCCAACGGATTCCACCGCGCCGCTCTCGCTACGGAGGTCACCGCGGGCCCGCAGCCAGGACTGCCCCCGGGTAATCAGCTCCGCCAGACGATGGGTGCGAAACGAGCGGCCGCTGCCGAGCAGGTGAATAGCTTCCAGAATACTGGTTTTACCACTGCCATTGGCGCCCACGAAGACGTTCAGTCCTTCAGCCGGCACGCAGTCCAGCGCAGACAAGACCCGGATGTTCCGGACCTCTATCTGGTCCAAACGCACCTGGAGCTAGCCTGAACGATGCATCAACGCGCCACCGCGTACCCACAGGCCGGTGAAATGGGTTTTCCTGGCGCCATGCCGCCGATACGGGCAAAGCCGCGTCTGCAGCATGAGTTCATGAATAATCCAGCCTAGAGACGCATGGGCATGACCACGTACTGGCAATCGCCTTCCCCTTTGGGCGTGATCAAACAGCTGCTGCTGGAATCCCCCAGATGGATCTCCGCTTCTTCGCCGGGCAGAGCCGTCAGCGCATCAATGAGGTAGGAGACGTTGAAACCAATCTCCAACCCTTCGCCTTCGTAGGCCACCTCTACCTCGTCCTCGGCTTCTTCCTGCTCAGGATTATTGGCTACCACCCGCAGCACATTGGCCTCCAGACACAAGCGCACGGCCCGATACTTGTCGTTGGACAGAATCGCCGCCCGCGCCAGGGCCTGGCGCACCCGTTCCCGATCCACGACCACCGTCTTATCACTGTCTTCGCCTTTGGGCACCACCCGCCGGTAGTCGGGAAACTTGCCGTCGATGAGCTTACTGGTGAGACGAACCTCCGGCAGTGCTATCTGGATGGCATTGCTGCCCACCTCGATGATGACCTCCTCGTCGCCGTTGCCCAGAAGACGCAGAAGCTCGCTGATGCCCTTGCGTGGCACGATCACCTGGCGCGCCGCATCCCCGGTCTGCACAGGGATCTCCGCGATCGCCAGACGATGACCGTCGGTGGCCACCGCACGCAGAAGCCCTTCGCCGATATCCAGGAGCAACCCGTTCAGGTAATACCGCACGTCCTGATGCGCCATGGCGAAATGAGTCAGCTCCAGGAGACGTCTCAGCTGCCCCTCCTTGACCGTCACCCGAAGCTCCCCGGTGAGGCTGTCGCTGCTCGGGTAGTCCACCGCCGGCAATGTCATCAGCGTAAAACGACTACGTCCGGATCGTATCAGCGCCCGCTCGCCGTCCACTTCCAAGCGAATTTCGGCATCAGCCGGTAGAGAACGGCAGATATCTACCAACTTTCGGGCCGGCACCGTCACCTCGCCGGCCTCCGCATCCGGCAATTCGGTACTGGCTACCAACTCGAGCTCCATGTCCGTAGCCGTAACCGACAGCTGCCCGCCGTCGATGGTAAGTAGGAAGTTCGCCAGGATGGGGAGGGTTTGCCGGCGTTCCACCACACCTTGAACCGCCTGCAGTGGTTTCAGGAGGTTTTCACGGTGCATAGTAAATTTCATACTTAAAGATCCTAATCTATTACTGTAATTATTAGACCCGGCCGAATCTGTGGATAACCGAATAAAAGGTATAGTAATCAGTACGTTCTGGAACGCATAAGCACCGATACTTCGACCCTTGAAGCATCGGTGCCGCCTGTGGACGAAATGTGCACAAGATCTGTCGCTGGGGATAACCCCATCTTATCCACAAGCTGTCGACATCAACTGCTGAGACTCCTGAGCAGTACCGTGTACTCTTCGTTGATGGTGGTGTTGTTCTCCCTGAGCTCCGCTACTTTGCGACAGGCGTGCAAAACCGTCGTGTGATCGCGCCCACCGAAAGCGTCACCGATTTCAGGCAGACTGTGATTGGTGAGTTCCTTGGCGAGGGCCATGGAAATCTGCCGCGGCCGCGCGATGGAGCGGGTTCTGCGCTTCGACACCATGTCGGCAACCCGCAGTTTGTAGTACTCAGCGACTGTCTTTTGAATATTCTCGATGGTGACCATGCGGGCGTGCAGAGCCAGCAGATCACGCAGAGCTTCCTTGGCGAGATCCAGATCGATGGCCTGGCCCATGAACTGAGAGGTAGCGATCACCCGGCGCAGCGCCCCTTCCAGTTCACGCACGTTGGAGCGGATTCGCTGGGCGATGAACAGGGCCACGTCGTACTCGATCTCCACGTCGGCGAGAGCCGCTTTGCGCATCAGAATGGCGGCGCGGGTTTCCAGCTCCGGGGGTTCGATGGCCACCGGCAGCCCCCAGCCGAAACGCGACTTGAGCCGTTCTTCCAAACCCTCCACTTCCTTGGGGTAGCGGTCGCAAGTGAGCACCACCTGCTGCTGTCCCTCGAGCAGCGCGTTGAAGGTGTGAAAGAACTCCTCCTGGGAACGTTCCTTGCGTGCAAAGAACTGAATGTCATCGATTAGCAGCGCATCGGCGGATCGGTAGTGGCGCTTGAAATCGTTAATGGCGTTGTGCTGCAGGGCGTTCACCATGTCGGCAACGAAGCGTTCCGAATGCAGGTAAACAACCTTGGCTGACGGCGTGCTGCGAGCCATGGCGTTGCCGATGGCGTGCACCAGATGGGTCTTGCCGAGCCCGACGCCGCCGTAGATGAACAGCGGGTTGTAGGCGCCGCCGGGATTTTCCGCCACCTGCATGGACGCTGCCCGTGCAAGCTGATTGGATTTGCCTTCGACGAAATTCTCAAAGGTGAAATCCGGGCGTAATCCGGTACCCTGGCGCTTTCCTCTGGGAGCACTGCGAACCGCTGTCTTCGCGGGCGCCGCGACCGCCGCCGCCGTCGGTTCCGGGTCACGGGCGAACTCTTTGCTGCCGATCTGCACGACGATACTTGCAGCACGGCCGTTCTGCAGGCGCGCCAATACTTCGGTCAGGCGGTTGATAAGATGCTCATTGACCCAATCGCGCACGAAGTGATTGGGTGCAAGCAGGCGCAGGGAGTCGCCATCCTCGATGGCGTGCAGCGGTCGAATCCAGGTGTTGAACTGCTGTGGCGAGAACTCTCCTTCGAGGCGATCGAGACACCTTTTCCACAGCGTCGGTCCCACCCCCGCGGTCCTCCTGAAGGCAATGTTGGAGAGAACAAGAGAGGCTGGAAGTGTATAACGGTTGCTTGGTCTAATCCATAACAGCGAAAGCTTCCGTACACGATTGACAGGCAGCGAAACGTGACGGTAGCATTCACCCCCTTTTGCAAGTCGTGGATTGAAAACCGCTTGCAGGTACGCGCTACGGGAGCCGCGCAATGAAACGACCATTTCAACCGAGTAGATTGAAGCGTAAGCGGCGGCATGGCTTTCGCGCCCGCATGGCGACGAAGGCGGGCCGCAAGGTGATTAACGCCCGGCGCGCCAAAGGTCGAGCCAGCCTTTCCGCTTGACGATCCGCTCTGAACAACTTGCCAGACACGCAGCCGCGTTCGCGATTCCAGCGGCACAAGCGTCTGCTGACTGCCAGCGACTACCAACGCGTATTCCAGCATCCGCAGAAATCCGGCGGCAAAGCGCTCACCGTATTGGCTCGCCCGAGTGGGTGCGAGTCGGCGCGCCTTGGTTTGGCGATCCCGCGTAAGCAGATCCGCAGAGCGGTGGACCGCAATCGCGTCAAACGCCTCATTCGTGAGAGCTTTCGCCGGCACCAGGACTTGTTGCGTGGCCTGGACGTGGTGGTAATTGGTAGAAGCGATTTGGCCAGGAAAAACACCCAAGGGGTCTTCGAGTGCCTGGAAAACCACTGGCGACAGGTAAGCGAGCGTTGCCGGAATAGAGGCAGCTGCTGAGGCCGGAGATAAAGACGACGTGGCCATCGAACAGTTGAGAAATCTGTTGCTGATCGCGCTTTGCGTGGTGGGCTTTCTCCTGTGGCAAGCCTGGCAGAAGGACTATGGTCCGAAGCCCCTGCCTTCAACGCCATCGGTGGCGATCACCGAAGGCGGACAGCCCGTCCCGGTGGTCGAGGAGGACGTGCCGGCGCTGCCCACCGTTGGCGATCAGGAACTCGCGTCGGCTCCGGACATGCCCACCGCCACCGCGGCGCCGGCCTACAACAAGATCCGCGTGCGCACGGATGTGCTCGATGTGGGCATTAATCTACGCGGTGGTGGCATTCGGCGCCTGGCCCTTCTCGACTATCCCGTGTCCCTGGCTGAGAAGGACACGGCCTTCCCACTCATGGAGTTCCAACCGCCGAACATATTCATCGCCCAGACGGGTCTGCGCGGTAAATCCACCACCGTCGACAGCAATGTCCCGGATCATCATGCCGAGTTCACTGCCGCCGAGAGTGAGTACACACTAGCTGATGGTAGTGACACCCTGAAAGTGAAGCTCCACTGGAGCAGCGACGACGGCGTGCGGGTCGCGAAGATTTACACCTTCCATCGTGACAGTTACACCATCGAAGTCCGCTACGAGGTGCATAACGGTTCCAGTGAGCCCTGGAACGCACGCATGTACGGCCAGTTTCAGCGCTCGGAGGTGGAGGCAGAAGGGGGGCTTTTCCGCACCTACACGTACACCGGCGGCGTTATCTCCGGCCCGGATAAGCCCTACGACAAGATCGACTTCTCGGATATGCGCGACGCAGATTTGAAGCGTAGCGAGACCGGCGGCTGG
>JAZGDL010000131.1:0-14114 GCA_036477795.1 Phycisphaerae bacterium | reverse complement strand
CTTCGGCTCCACCGGCGAGGAGCAGATGCAGCTCTTGATGGACTTCATGTACAACGCCGGGGTCAAGAACTACACCGCCATCCAGCCCGGCGGCCTGCCCGACGCCGGAGAAGCAGCCTTTGATGAGTCCGAAGAAGAAGAGGAGGAAGAGGAAGAAGGCGAAGAGGAGGGCTACGGCGCGGAGGACCAGGGCGGCAAAGTGAAGGACGACGAGGACGACTGGGGGCCGTGAGTACCACGGCGCCCCACCCCTTCCAGGGGGTATGTGTCTAGCGCACTGGGTGACGCAGATTGACGAAACGAACGCCGGATCCGAGCCCCAAGCGCCAGCGCGGGGTGACTACCCCCACCCGTCGCTGGCGCTCAGGGCTCGGAATCGAGCACAAACACACTGAACCCGTACCTAGGGGTGGGGAACCCATCCGTAGGTGTAGCCGTATGATTCCTGAAACGCAGTATTAGCAAGATTCCAACGACGCATAAGGAGAACACGTCAATGAAACGAACGAAATGGACAAACGGAACAGCCGTTATGTGTACCCTCCTGCTGGCGCTGCCCTCGCTGGCCATGGCGGAGGGCGCGACCATCAAGGCCAAGATCTTCTGGCAGGGTAAGCCCTACAAGGGCAAGCGGATGAAGAACATGAACAAGGAGTGCACCGGCTTTCACCAAGGGACGCCTCCGCGCTCCGAGACCGTGCTCACCAACGAGAACAACACCCTCAGAAACGTCTTTGTCTATGTAAAGAACGCACCCGAAGGCGACTATCCCGTGCCGGAGGAACACGTCGTATTGGATCAGAAGGGCTGCGTTTACGTGCCGCGTGTCTTTGGTGTCCGGGTGGGGCAGATGCTGGAGATTCACAACAGCGACCCCACGGCCCACAACATCCATTTCACGCCCAAGAAGAATCCCGAGTTCAACAAGAGCCAGCCGAAGAAGGGCCTGATCGAGAAGATGACCTTCAAGAGAGCGGAGGTCATGGTGCCGGTCAAGTGTGACGTGCACCCCTGGATGAAGGCCTACGCCGGCGTCATGAAACATCCGTTCTTCGGCGCCAGCGGAGACGACGGCGTCGTGACCATCGAAGGGCTGCCGGCGGGGACCTATGAACTGGTAGCCTGGCATGAGAAGTACGGCACCAAGACCAGGGAAGTCACGGTGGCCGACGGCGAGACCAAGAAGGTCAAGTTCGAGTTCTCCAGAGAGGACGGTTAGCCTAGGTGGGGTTGCATCGACTGGCGATCGCCGCCGCCGTCGTCACGCTGCTGCTGATCTTTGTCGGCGGATCGGTGACCAGCAACGACGCGGGCATGGCCTTTGCCGATTGGCCGACGGTGGACGGGCACAACATGTTCCTGTTTCCCCCCAGTAAGTGGGTGGGAGACAAGCTCTTCGAGCACGTGCACCGTCTGCTGGGGGCGGCGGCGGGCATGTTGATGATCGCCATTGCGGTGTGGGCACAGATGAGAGAGCCCCGGCGTCAGGTGCGAATCCTGGCCTGGATCATGCTCGGCGCCGTGATCGTTCAGGGGGTCATGGGGGGTATCCGTGTTACTGCCAACTCCATCACTCTGGCGATCGTCCACGGTTGCCTGGCCCAGTCGTTTTTTTGCGTTACGATCTGCATGGTGCTGTTGACCTCGCGTTGGTGGGGCGCGGTTCAGGCGGAAACCCACGGATTCGAATCCGTGGGCTTGCAGAAGGCGCCACCGGGATTGGGGCGTCTGTGCGTGGCGGCGAGCTTGATCGTCTTCGGCCAACTGCTGGCTGGTGCCATCTACCGGCACCTCGGTGTGGGTTTGGCCTTTCACGTGGGCGGGGCGGTGGTTGTGATCCTTGTGCTCAGTTGGCTGATGTTCTGGGTTTCGGGAAACCCACCGATTGCAATCCGTGGGATTGGGCCGCGGCTGGTGAAGCTGATGGCTCTGCTGTTGATGGTGCAACTGTCCTTGGGGGTTGGCGCGTACGTTTCTATCATGGAGTATGATGCCAGCCGGCCGGCAACGCTCATCGAGTGGCTTATTCCCTCGTTCCACGTGGCGGTCGGGGCTGCCATCCTGGCTGTGACGGTGGCGCTTACCGTGAGCGTGTATCACGTCGGGAGGGCGCGCGGGATGAATCCCGCGGCTCGGGCGCTTCCGTTCGACAGGCTGGAAAGCCTGTCCCACAGGGGCTGTGACGACAGTGGGCCGGAGGTGTCGACCATATGAAGATGGTGGAAGTCAATGCCGCTTCAGTCGTGCCCACATGGTTGGCGGACTATGCCACGCTGGTCAGGCTGCGTTTGACGGCGCTGGTGGTGGTTTCGGTGCTGGTTGGCTTTTACCTGGGGCATGCTGGGCCTGTGCTGGGCGATGGATCGCGCGGGGTGAAACCCACGGATTCGAATCCGTGGGCTGGGACGCTTGCCGCAACGATGGTGGGCATAGTCCTGGTGATCGCCGGTGCCAATGCCGCCAATCAGTGGCTGGAAAGGAAGCAGGACGCCTTGATGGCCCGCACCGCAAACCGCCCGCTGGCGACCGGGCGTCTCTCCGCGGGCCACGTCGTTCGATTCTCCGCATGCCTTTCGGTGGCAGGACTGATGGCGCTGTTCATGCTGGTGAATCCCGCCTGTGCGGGTCTGGCGGTGACCGCCTGGATCCTGTACCTGTGCGTCTACACGCCGCTCAAGCGGGTGACCTCAAGGTCCGTGCTGGTCGGCGCGGTGTCGGGGGCGTTACCACCGGTCATCGGATGGACGGCGGCGGCCGGCGGTTTTGAGGCTAAGTCCCTGGTGTTGTTCTCGATCGTGTTTGTCTGGCAGCTTCCCCACTTCCAGTCCATCGCCTGGCTGTATCGGGAAGACTACGCTCGCGCCCGGTATCCCGTGCTGCCGGTGGTCGAGCCCACCGGAAAGCGCACCGCGGTGGAAATGATCGCTTATTCGCTGATATTGATCCCGTTGAGCCTGCTGCCCACCTTCTTCCGGATGGCGGGTTTTGCCTACTATACGGGGGCTATGATTCTGGGGTTCGTCTTCCTGGCATTCGCCCTGGAGGTGGCCCGGCTGCGAACCCGGGCCAGCGCCCGGCAGCACCTGCTGGCCTCGTTGGCTTATCTCACCTTGTTGTTCGTGCTGATGACGCTGGACAAGGTGCCTTCGCAAATCTGAGCCGCGACCGCAAGGGAGCGGTTACCCCCAGATCTGAGCCGCGACCGTAAGAGCGGGTGCCCCAAAATCTGAGCCGCGACCGTAAGGGAGCGGGTTACTGCGTCTCGTCGGAGCCATCCGCTTGTGACGCCGCCACCTTGCGGGCCTTGAGCGCCCAGGCGCCGACCACCCCGGCCATGGTGAACAGAACGCCGTAGACCACCAGCATCAGCACGAACACCCCGGCCTTGGCGCCCCTCACCATTTCCGAGTTGGGGTCACCGAAGCAGACCGCGCAGGCCCACGTCGTTTGCGGCCACCACGCCGTAACAAGAATCGCCAGCAGTGACTTTGTCGTTCGGCAGACGCCCAAAGCGTAATCTCCGCTCCCCCATCCCATACTCCAACCCACAATTCGAACGTTGACGCCCCACTACACGTCAGTATCGGCCACATTGAATTGGACGTCCAGCACCGGCACCAGCATCAGTGCGACAAAGAACAGAATGGTAATGCCCAGCACCCAATAGATAATCTTTTTTTCCGAGATCAGGTGCATGAAGCAGCAGGCCACCAGCGAACCTTTGATGGTAGCAATCAACAGGGCAACCAGGACGGCGGTTCCGATAGACAGGCCGAGATACGAAACCGCTACCGTTATGACGGTCAGCACCATCAGGGCGGCGAACACGCTGATATAGATTCTTACCTCTTTGGCGATGTCCTCAGCACTGTGAGCGGTCATGCTCGTCTCCTTGAGTGACTACAGCAGGTAAAGCGTCGGGAAGAGGAAGATCCACACCAGGTCAACAAAATGCCAGTACAAGCCGGCGCATTCGATCCGCCCGGCAAACCGTTCACGCTGGGTCTTCCACATGACCGCCCCGGGAAACAGCAGGTATGTATTCACAATAATGCCGCCCAGCACGTGCAGGCCGTGCAGCCCGGTGAGCGTGAAGTACAAACCGAAGAAGTTGCTATGCCAGGGACCAAAGCTGGTAAGCCGATGCATATCCTTACGCTCAATCCGTCTCTCCGAAGCCCGCGGATTAGAATCCGTGGGTTTAGAATCCATTGGTTTAGAATCCGTATGTTTCCCGTCGTGAGCGGCGTGTTCGGAATCAGCATCAGCGGTGAACATGATGTAGTCTTCATGTTCAGCGCCCACGTGACCTCGAATGGAGGATCCGTCGTTGAGAAACACCTCATAATGGCTGAACTTGGGGGTGTACTCGACCGCCTTGATCACCAGGAAAGCCAGCGCCAGCCCGACGGTGGCCCCCAGGTAGAGACGGAACTTCGCGAAATCGTTGAGCTTGCACGAGGCCCAGGCCATCACCATGGTGACGCTGGAGGCTATCAGCACGACGGTGTTGAGCGCCGCCAGCGGAACGCTGAGCTCCTCGGAGCCGCGGGGCCACTCCGACGATCCCACCCGAAGCAACACATAGGAGGAGAACAATGCCCCGAACAGCATCACCTCCGAAGCCAGGAAGAACCACACGCCCAGCTTTGCATTGGTTAACCCGGTGACCGGGTGTGGTTTATCGATGTATTTGATTGTGGCAGTGGACAAGCCGCCAGTCTCCTATGTTGGTGCCGCGTGCTGTGGGCTGAATCCCGTGGGGTTTTCCGGGGGGCTGTACTCGTAAGGCCCCCGATAGACCACCGGTTCGGTTGCGAAGTTGCCATGCGGCGGGGGTGACGGCGCCACCCATTCCAGCGTAGTGGCCTCCCAGGGATTGTCGCCGACCTTTTTTCCTTTCCTGATGCTGGCGAAGAAGTTGATGATGAACGGAATCTGGGCGATGCCCAACAGCCAGGCGCACCACGATGAAAAAACGGCCAGATCCTGGACGGCTGCACCGTGGAAGTAGCCGGTCGCATCGTAGAGCCTTCGGGAAGCGCCGGCCATCCCCTGGAAGAACATCGGTATGAAAACGCCGTTGAGAAAGATCAGCGTCCCCCAGAAGTGCACCTTGCCCAGCAAGTCGTTCATCGATCGGCCGGTGACTTTCGGGAACCAGTAGTACATTCCGCCGAAAAGGGCCATCAGGGTGCCGGGGGCGACCACGAAATGGAAGTGGCCGATCACGTAGTAGGTGTCGTGCAGATGGATATCCGACACGGTCAGCCCCAGCGGCAGCCCGGTGAGACCGCCGATGGCGAACATGGGCAGGAAGGCGATGGCGAAGAGCATGGGCACGGTGAAACGGATCGACGCCCCCCACAGGCTGATGACCAGCGCCGTCAGGATGACCACCGAGGGCACGGAAATGATCATGGTCGTGGTCTGGAAGAAGGTGCTCATGGCCGTGCTCATGCCGGTCATGAACATGTGGTGGGCCCACACGATGAACGACATGAACCCCAGGAAGATCGTGGCGTAGACTATCGAGCGATAGCCCCACAGCGGCTTACGCGTGTTGTTGGCGATGATCTCCGCCACTATGCCCATGGCGGGCAATATCAGCACGTAGACCTCCGGATGGCCCAGGAACCAGAACAGGTGTTGCCATAACAAGGGATTGCCTCCCCCGCCCACGGCAAGCACCTGGTCGCTCACCACCAGCCCGCTGGGCAGGAAGAAGCTCGTGCCTACCACGCGATCGATCAACTGCAAAAGACCGGCAACTTCCAACGGCGGCATGGCCAGCAGCAGCAGGACTGCCGTCACGAACTGCGCCCAAACGAAGAAGGGCAACCGGAAGAAGGTCAGTCCCTCAGCCCGCAGTTGGATGGTGGTGACCAGAAAGTTGATGGCCCCCAGCAGCGAGGAGGTGATAATAAGCACCATCCCGACCAGCCACATGCTTTGGCCCACCTCGGGCACGATGTCGGCCAGGGGCGGGTAGGAGGTCCATCCCGATTGGGCGGCTCCTCCGGGAACGAAGAAGCTGGCCAGCATCACCACCCCACCCATAAAGTAGACCCAGTAGCTGACCATGTTGATCCGAGGGAATGCCATGTCCGGCGCCCCGATCTGCAGGGGCAGGATGAAGTTACCGAATCCGCCGACGGCCAACGGCACCACGCCCAGGAATACCATGATGGTGCCGTGCATCGCCCCAAGCTGGTTGTAGAACTCCGGCAGCATGGTGCCGCCGCTAAAGGCCGATTCGCCGAAGAGGCTCTGCAGGAACCCGAATTCGCCCTTCGGCCAGGCCAACTGCACCCGCATGAGCATCATCAGACCGAAGCCGAACAACAGAAACAGCAGCCCGGTCAACGCGTATTGTATTCCGATGACCTTGTGGTCAACGGAAAAGACGTACCTGCGCCAAAAGCTCAACTGGTGGTCGTAATCACCGCTCATATAAGTCTTCCGCTGAAGCCCACGGATTCGAATCCGCGGGATTCATTACTCCCATTCGTCTTGGTCCTGTTCCGCTTCCGCGGCACCCCCCTGGTCGGAGTCCTCCTCCTCTTCTTCTTCCTCCTCACCCTCACCGGGCGCCATATAGGCGTACCACTCGGCAAACTCCTTCTCCTCGTACACCGTGAGGTCGGCCTTCATGGTGTAATGGTTGTTTCCGCAGAGTTGAGCGCAGGCCACTTGATACTCGCCGGTCTTGGTAGCTTCAAACCAGATGGGAATGCTCATGCCCGGGATCGCGTCCTGCTTCAAACGCATGACCGGAATGAAGAAGCTGTGAATCACGTCCTTGGACGTAATGTCGCAGATGATCGGCCTGTTCACCGGAATGCGGAAGTCGTTGTTGGTTACGACGTCGTCCCTGGCTGCCGGGTCGGTAAGGTCCAAGCCGATCAGATTGTCAGCGTTCATCAGGTTCACGTTTGTACGGCCGAGGACCCCGTCGGCACCGGGGTAGTGAAAATTCCAGGCGAACTGCTGGGCCACCACGCGTATGCGCAGCGGATTCTCCCCGGGGGACGGGAAATCGTTTTTGACGTGAGCCCAGACAGGTATGGAAAACCCGATCAGCAGGACGGCTTCAACAATCACCACGACGATCTCCGAGTATTTTGACACCTTGGCCTCGGGGAGTCGGTAGCTGGCCTGATGGCCGGGCCGGGCCCGGAAGCGGATGAGCGAGTAAGCAAAGAAAACACCCCAGCCGACAAAGATGATCCCCATGAACCAGTGGAGAAGGTTGATCAGTAGGTCCACCCCGGCCCCATGTGTGGAGATGTCCGGAGGCAGCCAATATCCGTACACGCTTTCCGGCATGGTCAACGCTCCAACTCAGTCTAACGAACTCCGACAAAACGAGCCGCGGGCTTTTGACCAGCCCGGACGCCGAACCGAGTTCGACCCCTCTACGAGTGGTTTCGTTAGATTTCCTAAAGCACACAAAGGGGTACGTATCGCACGGACCGCATTCGGGCTAACTCATAGCTGCCCAACACGGCGAAGGCCACGTACCCATCCGATCCGACCAGGTGGACGGAACCGCACCTGAATACTATCGGTACGGAAAAATGGAGCGTTCGTCAACAGTAAAATCGCCCTTGAACGCTGATTTTCGCAGGCTGGGTGGCCCACCTCCTTTGGAGGTGGGGGAGCCGATGATCGTCGGGTGGTTCACTTGAGCGTATATCATCGCGTCCCCCATGTCCAGAGGACATGGGCCACCCGCCTTGAACACAGGTTGCCCGTAATGGAATCACCCCAATCGCCCGCGAGACGGACACCGGGATTGGCCCTATAATTCCCACGATGCGATTCTTGACCCGGAACTACGGAAAGGGGGCCTCGCCGCTCGTCGCCGGCGATCTGTTGGGCACGGTATTCTCCGCGGGGCCGATCGGCGAAACAGGAAAGGACGTGAGGCATGCCTGAGCGGGGACAACGAGCATCCAAGTACGTCGTGGTCTTGCTGGTGTTCGCCGGCCTGGCCAGCGCGGCGCTGGCGTTCAAGCAGATGCTAGGCGAAGCGCGGGCCGTGGCCAGCGGCGCCGGCTTGAGGGTGCTGGGACAGTTGCCTGAATTCACATTGATGCGGGAGACTTCCGAACCGCTGACCCTGTCCAGTTTGCGCGGCAAGATATGGGTGGCTGATTTCGTGTTCACGCGCTGCGCCGGGCCCTGCCCGCGGATGACCCGGCGGATGGCTCAGCTCCAGCAGGAACTCGCCGACCTGCCCGGTGTCCGCCTGGTAAGCTTTTCCGTCGACCCGGAATACGACACGCCGCGGGTTCTGCGAGAGTACGCACAAGCCTTCGGCGCCGACTCCGATCGCTGGTATTTCGTCACCGGCGACCGCAGGAAGATCTACCAGCTATCCATCAACGGTTTCAAGCTGACCGTCGGCGAGGACCCCGAGGACGAACATCTCCTCTTGCACAGCACCAGGTTCGTGCTCATCGATCAACAGGGCCGCATCCGCGGCTACTACGATGAGACCGAACCCGAACAGATGACACGACTGGTCACCGATGTGCGAAAACTGGCCCGCTGGCCCGGACGCTGATGCACACCTCTGATCTACCAGCAGTCAACGCCACTCTCAACGCCCTGGCGGCGGTCCTGCTGACTGCCGGATTCGTCTTCATCCGCCGCAAGCAGATCCAAAATCACAAGCGGTGCATGATCGCCGCCTTCGCCGTCTCCTGCCTGTTCCTGATCCTCTACGTCACTTACCACGCCCTGCACGGTTCCACGAGGTTCACGCATCCCGGCCCGGTCCGCTACGTCTACTTCTTCGTGCTCATCACCCACGTATCGGCAGCCGTCGTCAACATCCCCATGGTCCTGGTCACCCTCACACGAGCCCTCCGCAACCGCGTCGATGCCCACAAACGCATCGCCCGCTGGACTTGGCCGCTTTGGATGTACGTAAGTGTCACCGGGGTAATCGTCTACTTGATGCTTTATCAATGCTTCCCCGCCCGGTAAGATTCCGCAGCATCATGTGCGCAGAATCGTTGATACCACTGCAGACACTCTCGTCCGAAGCGGCGCAATCCTCAAACGCCGCCATCGATCCCAACCGCCGGGGAAGACTCGTTCACGCAGATAATCTGGTATTGATGCGCCAACTGCCCACCGCATCATGCGACCTGATCTATATCGATCCCCCGTTTCGCTCGCAGCGAAGGCGCACGTCGAGCCGATCCGCCAACGGCTTTGACGATCGCTGGGAGGGCGATTTGCCCGGCTTCGTTGACTTCCTGGCCGTGCGCCTGCGCGAGATGCACCGTTTGCTTTCCGACCGCGGCAGCTTGTACGTCCATCTCGACTGGCGCACGGTGCACTACGTCAAAGTAGCCCTCGACGAAATCTTTGGGCCTGACAACTTCCTAAACGAGATCATCTGGCACTACCGCACCGGCGGGTTGAGCAAGCACTGGTTCGGCCGCAAGCACGACACCATTTTGCTCTACGCCAGGAACCGCGGCCGACATACCTTCAACGTGCGGCGCGAAGGAGAATTCCGAACCGACGGCCTGCTCTTCGACGACGACGGCAAGCCGTTCAAGAACACCAAGAAGGGCCGCCTCTATTTCCACCCCGACGGGCCCGCCATGACCGACGTCTGGGACATTCCGTTTCTCTCGACCGTGTCGAGTGAGCGAACCGGATACCCGTCGCAAAAGCCGATGGCCCTCCTAGAACGGATCGTAAGAACCAGCTCCAACCCGGGCGATCTGGTGGCGGACTTTTTCTGCGGCAGCGGCACCACCGCCGTTGTGGCAGATCGACTCGAGCGGCGCTGGTTGGCCTGTGACATCGGAGACGAAGCCGTGCGACTGGCTGCCAAACGACTCAGAGAAACACCTGAAAAAATCGCACCACCGACGAGACAATAAAGCCACAACGACAGTAATACACTAACCATTAAACGGTTTCCCATCTTGAGCGACGGGCGTAGGATTTATCGGCCGTGCTGGTTTCGGGAAGGAATGGGCCGATAGGGGAATGTTGCCTTTATTGAGCCGATAATTGTCGCATGTTGGGTTAGAAGGTCGAAGGTCGGAAGGTCGAAGGTCGAAGGTCGGAAGGTCGAAGGTCGGAAGGTCGAAGGTCGGAAGGCCGAAGGTCGGAAGGTCGAAGACCCGCCGGACCTTGGACCTTGGACCTTGGACCTTTGACCTTTGACCTTGGACCCTTTGCGTGGGTGATTCCTTATGTCGCACGTGCTTGTAACCGGCGGTGCCGGCTTTATCGGTTCTCATCTCGTTGAGCGGCTTCTGGCGATGGGCGACCGCGTGTCCATCATCGACAGTTTCGACGAGTTCTACGAACCGGCCGCCAAGCGGCGCAACATCGAAGGGGCTTTGACCCACGCCTCGTGCCGGCTATACGAAAGTGACATCCGCGATGCGCCAGCGCTGGAGTCGGTCTGGCGTCGTGAGCCCATCGACGTGGTGGTGCACCTGGCCGCCCGGGCCGGCGTACGACCGTCGCTTGCCAACCCCGCCCTTTACGCCGACGTCAACGTTGTCGGGACGGTGAAGCTTCTGGACGCCGCACGCAAGTTCGGGTGCGGCAAGTTCATCTTCGCAAGCAGCTCCAGCATCTACGGCAACAACAGCAAGACCCCCTTCCACGAGGACGATCTCGTCGATCATCCCATCTCCCCCTACGCCGCCACCAAGAAGGCCGCGGAGATGCTCTGCTACACCTACCACCACCTGTACGATTTACCGATGACCTGTTTGCGCTTCTTCACCGTCTACGGCCCCCGCTGCCGACCGGACCTGGCGATAGCCAAGTTCACCAGGTTGATCGACGCCGACAAGCCCATTCCCATGTTCGGCGACGGATCGATGCGGAGGGATTTCACCTACATTGACGACATCATCGACGGTGTCGTTCGAGCGATCCAGCGTTGTGAGGGTTACAGGGTATACAACCTCGGCGAGTCCAGACCGATCGCGCTTCGCGACATGATCGACACCATCGCAAAGGCCATGGGCAAACCGCCCATCATCGAGCCGCAACCGGAGCAGCCCGGAGACGTCAAGATCACCTACGCCGACGTCGAGCGAGCCCGAAGGGAACTCGGTTACAATCCCACCACCCAATTCGCCGACGGCATCCGCCGCTACGTCGATTGGTTCCACCAGGTCCACGTCGCTTCATAGGACCAGAGCCGGTTGATAGAACCAACCCGTCGGCGAATCCTAACCTGCGCCCCGAGCCGCGGGCTTCAGCCCGCGCGGCCACTCGCAAACCAATGTCGCTACACCGCGACCAGAGCCGGGTGCCCCATCTTCTCCGAGGGTGAGGGACTGATTCGTTGATGCCGCGCGGGCCGGCTTTCCGTGGGCACCTATTCGAAAAGCCCGGCTAAAGCCGGCTCCGGAAGCAGCAGACGGAATCCCGGCGCGCGGGGACTAGTGTAGTGTCTCACGCAGATGGCATTTTATCCGAGCCCTGACCGTGAGGGAGGGGAAGCGACTTCGCCTGCCCAAACCGCTCCCTGACGGTCGCGGCTCTGTTCCGGGAAACGTCGCTGTTTCTGTGACACTACACTAACAGCCGTCAAAGTAGCAGAACGGAACCGGGAAGGGGGAAATCCTCGTTGGCAAACAAAGCGACACCCGCACCACCCGAAAGACATAGACGACGAAATCCGGGAACTTTTTGCCGCGAACAAGTTCAAAATCTCCAATTTCGGTGTAGACTTTCCGCTGGAGCACTTCTGTAACAGGTGGAACGAGAGCTCCGCTGAGGAGACGCGCTCATGCCGGAGTTTGACGAATGCTCGCAGTGCGGTGCGACGCTCGAGCCCAACGCGCCACCGGGCCTCTGTCCCCAATGTTCGCTCAAAGCCGGAATGGAGACCCAGACCCGCACAGGCCATGCCTCACCTGGCACGGGCGCCAAGTCCGATCGCTCTCGATTCGTCCCACCCGACCCAGCCGAGCTGGCCCAGCACTTCCCTCAGCTCGAAATCCTCGAAATCCTCGGACAAGGCGGGATGGGCGTCGTCTACAAGGCTCGGCAGACCAAGCTTGACCGATTCGTCGCCCTCAAGATCCTCCCGCCCGAAACCGGCACCGCTCCAGCCTTCGCCGATCGATTCGCCCGCGAAGCCCGCACACTCGCTAAGCTGAGCCACCCCAACATCGTCAACATCCACGACTTCGGCGAGGTCGATGGGCTGTTCTACTTCGTGATGGAATACGTCGACGGGCTTAATCTGCGCCGTTTGCTGAGCACCGGTCAGTTGTCGCCACAGGAGGCCCTGCGCATCGTCCCCCAAATCTGTAACGCACTCGAAACCGCCCACGAGCACGGCGTCGTCCACCGCGACATCAAGCCCGAAAACGTCCTGCTGGACAAAAAGGGAAACGTCAAGATCGCCGACTTCGGACTGGCCAAGCTCCTCCAACACACACCTTCTGACTTGACCCTCACCGCGACCCAGCAGGTCGTCGGGACGCACCACTACATGGCCCCGGAGCAGTTGTTCAATCCCCAAGAGGTCGACCACCGCGCCGACATCTACTCCCTCGGCGTCGTCTTCTACGAGATGCTCACCGGCGAGCTCCCCATCGGGCGCTTCGCCCCGCCCTCCGAGCGCGTCTGTGTGGATGTGCGCCTGGACCAAGTCGTACTCCGCGCCCTCGAGCGCGAACCCGATCGCCGCTACCAGCACGCCACCGAGATCAAGACTGATGTCGAATCCATCGCCCAAACGGCGCCTACACCTGATCCAACTGCCGGTGCCACCGTACCCACCCGTCATTCGCACTTCACAACGGCACTGCTCGTGCTTCTCACCCTGGCCGTCGCGGTGCTGACGCTGCGCGACCTTGTCCTGCCCGCAACCCCCACCAAGCCGGACAAGACCCCGAGCATCACCAGGGGCGCGCCCAACGTAGTCGATCTGGAGACGACTGCGATACCCGTCGAGATCACAGTCGGCCGCACGAAAATCCTGGAGACGTCGTTCCCGTTTGAGAAGTGCTACTGGCCGCGTTCCCGCAAGGGACCTGGATCGTACACGATCACCGTTGAGGTGTTGCGCCCCTACCTTGTAGTCGTCACGGGCGTCAACCAAGGCGTCACCGAACTCGTTGTGTCATCGGAGAAGGGCGAGTATCAAGCCTTTGAGATCACCGTCGTCCCACGAGCCCCGGACCAGCCGCCGTGGCAGGATGATTTCACCGCAACCGTCGTGGACCCGCATGAATGGGACACGCCCGTCAAAGTCGCCGTGGGCCGCGCCCTGTTCATTGATTTCACAAGTCCGTTCAAGAAGGTCGAAGCGGTCGCAGTGGGTATCATTCGTTTGGAACCACTCTCGGACCAACGGCTGCAGGTCACCGGTGTGAAGGAAGGGAACACCCAGCTCACTGTGTGGCGCGATGATAGCGTGTGGCAATCCTTCGACGTGACCGTCGTCTCGGCTACCCAAGACAGAGACGGCACTGCGGCACCTGAGTCATCACATGAGCCGAAGCGGGATGAGCCCGACCGCCCATAGCACACCCCTCAAACCTGAGAGCTGAGCGCTACGAATTGAAGCGCGACGCGGTGGGCGCGTGTATCTGGTAGCCGGTGCCCGGCCGGGCTTGGCGAGCGTTGCTCGCAACGTAAGGCTGGCTACTGAAATCCGGTGCCGGCGTCAATCACTGGGGGCTTGAAACATGAGCATGTCGTCTTTCAAGTCCGCCAGCCCGCTTCGTGTTTACGCCGTAGGCACCGTAAGTTCCATGTTGCCAAAGCCTTCCTGTCCTTCGCCGGCCGAGCGATCGGACTACCAGCACATGTCTCGTTCCGCGTTCACAGGCATCGCCGTTGCTCACGCAACAGGATGCGTCATGATCGCATTCTGAGATTCACTATACCATATCGGCCAGCCATCCGCAAGCTGGTAGGTGATATTCCGGCAGGGGCGGGTGCGTGACAGATTCGGCGGGTGGGTGGCATGTACCTGAAAGAGCTTCGGAGGCAAGTGTTCTGCCGCATCTTTTTTGCCCATACCTTCCTCGGACCCCCATCCGTGTTGTGACCAACTCCGGAGGCCTGGATCACTGCTCAGCGGACTTCCGTCGACC
>JAZGDL010000130.1:0-2375 GCA_036477795.1 Phycisphaerae bacterium | reverse complement strand
CATGGGTGAGCCGCGAATCCTCAACCTCATCGCCGACCGCAAAGTCTCGATCACCGGCGGTTGGTCGTGGGGTCTGGTCGAAGGTCGCCGCTATTACGTTTGCACCCAGGACGATGGTGAATCCCGGCTGCGCCCCATCCTCGATCCCGATACGTTCCAACCGTTGCAGGTGCGCATCAATCGCGTGAACAAGGATTCATCCACGGCCTGGCTGTTGGGCAAGAAACCGCCCGATGAGGATCTGCGCGGCGCCCAACTGTTGCGCTACCTGCCCCAACCCCCCGCCGACACTGCCGCCGACGCCCGCACCATCGCCGAGCGCACCCGTCCCGCCCGGGCCGCCCTCGCCGACCGCGAATAACGGCGGACGGAATAGTCGTCAGTCGTCAGCTTTTGGTTCTCAGTCCGAAGCGAACCGCAACCGCCCCGTCGCGGCTATCGCCGCTGCCCAGTGCCTAATGCCTTCTTCTCACTCGATGCCTTGATGCCTCGATGCCTCTTCAGGGACACGGGCCCCAGGCGCCCAGCAAGGTGAGCAGATCCTTCACGCCAACGTCGCCACTGGCGTCGAAGTCGGCGGGACAATCTCCCTTCGGCGGGCACGCCCCCCAGGCGCCCAGCAAGAAGAGCAGATCCTTCACGCCAACGTCGCCGCTGCCGTCGATATCCCACGGGCAGACCGCCACCGATGGCCCGATCGTCTCGCCCTTCAACGTGCTTGGCGAGCCCGGCCTGAACAGCCCTACGGTCGAGCTGGTTGTGTCGGGCGGCGCGTCGGCATCGAAGCGGAAGCTGTACAGCGTACCCCAGCGAAGCGGGTTCGTAGTGGTGTTCCAGACGACGGCACCGCTGGTGACGTCCCAAGCCCATGGCGTGTTGTCGATCGGAACGGCATCACCATCGGCGGTGTTGAACGGCTCGTCATGGTGCTGTACAGACTGGAAACCGACGTTGCTCACGGTTGTGCCGGGCGCGATCGGAATGCTAAACGAGCCGACCTGTCGATCCATGTCGATGTTCAGCAAGGCATATTCGTAGTGCCACATATTGTCAACCAGCGGCGTCGCTTTGGCCGCCAGCACGCACCGCCCGTCTGGAGAAAAGAATTCCTTGACAGGAAGCTCTTGAGCGATGAGCGTCTTGGTTGCGCCGGTCCAGGCATCAATCGCAAAGCCGGCGTTTGGAAGCGTGCCTGACCCACTCATCCCGAAGGACCAAGTTCCGCCGGGGACCCCGGAAACCGTCACCGGCTTCCAAGCGGCGTTGTTCATGACATCGATATCGTCGAGTATGACGTAGTAACCCTCGGCGTAGTAGGTGGCGCCTGCATTCAGCGCAGGGTCGAGGTCTGCATCGTGCACCTGAAGGCGATGCTGGATCGCGTTGTGACCGCCACCGCCCTGCATGTGCGAGCCCGGGTAGAACCAGGAACCGGTCCACGGGTCCACTTCGTACCTGGGCCCCATCCCGTTCTGCGAGGCATTCAGCCCCGCGCCATAAGTGTCGGTGCAGCCCGTGCCCAGCCAGTCTCCTGCACCGTGTCCCGGCTCATATGAACAGGGCGGGCCCCCGCACTGATGGCTGCCCAACGCGAAGAAACCGTGCTTGATGTGTGATTGCCCAATCTGTTCAAACTGATCGTCTTTGAGACGGTAAAGATTCATAACGATGAAGGGATGCTCTTCATCGGGGATGTTGAGCCAAATCAGGTCTTGGGTGCCAATGTTCCAGGAGGTGGTCGCCTCCGACAGGCCGACGATGTCACCTGATCGGCCCCATTGAGATAACCCGTACAACTGGCAGAAGGTCATGTCCGGCCCCTCGATGCCGAAGCTGAAGCTCATTGCCCCAGCTTGGCGCGGTTTTGTCGTACCGCCACCACCGGGCTCGGCGTCGACCGCGACTTGACCAATAAGCACCGCTACGCCGGCAAACCCAGCGAGGGTGAGCAGTGTTCTTGCGTTCATTTAATCCTTTACTCCTTGTGGCCGTTTCTTCTCGGACGTGAACTCGCAACTCAGCGAGGCCTTTCTCGCCAGTGCCGTTATGGCAATCGTACGCGAGATCGTGCCCGGGGGAAGTAGTTTCCGAGATAAAACCGTCCAAATTTCGCTCGCGGCCGGTACACGTTGATCGGCTGAGGCTGCCCCCGGCGGGTCAGCGAAGCCGCGTCCGGCACCCCCGAGGCTGCCATCAGGCCGCGATAGTTGCCTAGGGTGATGGCCACGCGCGCTGGGGCGTGCCTGACCGCCGGTTGCCAACCTATCGGTCCCCAGCCGGTTTCCCCCACCGCACCCGAACAGGCCGAGATGGGATTCGAACCCATGAATAACGGATTTGCAATCCGTCCCCTTAGTCCACTTGGGTACTCGGCC
>JAZGDL010000013.1:0-7377 GCA_036477795.1 Phycisphaerae bacterium | reverse complement strand
CGCATTGCGGACTCGGCGATGGCCCGGCGGAAAAAGCCGCGATCGATGGCTTTGAGGACGCCGCCCATCGCGTCGATCTGGTCGAAAATGGCCAGCACCTTGGCTTCCATCTCGCTGGTGAGTCTTTCGACGAAATAGCTGCCGCCCAGCGGGTCGACCGTCTGGGTGACATTGGTCTCGTAGGCTAATACCTGCTGCGTTCTCAAGGCGACCTTGGCTGCCTCCTCGGAGGGCAATGCCAGTGTTTCATCCATACTGTTGGTGTGAAGCGATTGGGTGCCTCCCAAAACAGCGGCGAGGGCCTGGTAGGCTACGCGGACGACGTTGTTTATGGGTTGTTGCTCGGTGAGGGTGACGCCGGCTGTCTGAGCGTGACAGCGGAGCCACCAACTGCGTTCGTTCTTGGCGTGGAATCTGTTGCGCATGACGTTGGCCCAGATGCGGCGGGCAGCGCGGAACTTGGCGATCTCTTCAAACATGTCGTTGTGAACGTCGACGAAAAAGCTCAGCCGCGGCGCGAAGGAGTCGACCGGCAGGCCGCGCTCAATGGCCAGTCTGGTGTACTCCATGCCGTCCGCAAGGGTGAAGGCCAGCTCTTCAGCGGCGGTGGCGCCGGCTTCGCGGATGTGGTATCCGCTGACGCTCACGGTGTTCCACTGCGGCATCTGTTGGGTGCCGTATTCGATGGTGTCGATCACCAGTTTGACGCTGGGTCGCGGCGGGAAGACGTACTCGTTCTGGGCGTGGAATTCCTTGAGGATGTCGTTCTGCAGGGTGCCCTGTAACTGCTCCGGGGCGTGCCCCTGCTCCTCGGCGACGCAGACGTAGAAGGCCAGCAGTATCGCGGCCGGTGCGTTGATGGTCATGCTGGTGCTGACCGACGCCAGGTCGATACCGTCAAACAGGCGGCGCATGTCGGCAAGTGACGAGATGGCTACACCGCATCTACCGACCTCTCCCAGCGACAGAGGGTCGTCACTATCCCGTCCCATAAGCGTCGGAAGGTCAAACGCCGTGCTCAGGCCGGTCTGCCCTTTTTCGAGCAGGTACTTGAATCGTTTGTTGGTCTGGCGGGCTGTTCCGAAACCGGCAAACTGGCGCATGGTCCAGAGCTTACGCCGGTACATGTCCCGGTGAATACCGCGGGTGAAGGGGAACTGACCGGGTTCGCCCGGCGAATCGGACGGGTGTGAAGCGCCCAGTTCATCGGGACCTACGAAGGGTCGGTCATCGCCGGCCTCCTGATCGACCGATGGTCTATCGACGTTGGGAGGTGTGCCCATGGGATCATCCTTTGGCCCAGGCGGCTCCACGCTTTTGGACAAACGCCTTCATGCCTTCTACAGACTCCGGCTCGTTGAAGCAGGCGGCGAACGCAGCCACGTCCTGCCCGTCCCGCATGGCCCGCTTGGCCAATCCGATCGCTACCGGTCCCCCCTTCGTAAACGACGAGCACAACTGTTTGACGGCTTCGTCCAACGCCTCCTGGTCGGGGACCACCTCGTCGATCAAGCCGAGTTCTCTTGCCTGTTCAGCCGAGACCGGCGTACCGCTGAAGATCAACCGTTTGGCGGCTGGCCCGCCGACCAGTCGGGTGGCCCGCGGTATCCCACCCCATCCGGGGATCAGCCCCAGTGTTGTTTCAGGCAGTCCGATCTGCACGTTAGAAGTTGCGATCCTGAAGTCGCATGCTAAGGCGATCTCGCAACCGCCGCCCAGGGCCGCTCCGGTCAACGCCGCCACGGTGATCATCGGCAGAGCTTCGATGGCGTCGCACAGGGCGGTCCCGAGCTGGCCGAAGTCCCGAGCCGCGGCAGCGTCAAAGGTGGACATCTCTTTGATGTCGGCGCCGGCAATGAAGACTCTACCTTCGGCGCGAAACACGGCAAAGCGTATGTCCGGGTTGTTGGCCAACTGGTCGACGACTTCGCCGAGTTGGGCCGTTGCTTTGCTGGACATGACGTTGACGCCCTTCTCGGACGATAGCGTGACGGTTCCGAGCGAGCCGTCGATGGTGAGTTGGGCATGCGTGTGGCTAGTCATATGAGTAGAACCCTCGCTTGGTTTTTCGGCCGAGCCGTCCCGCATCGACCATCTTACGCAGAAGCGGGCATGGCCGATATCGGTCTTCGCCCAGGTCGCGGTGCAGCACTTCCAATATGAAGAGGCATACGTCGATTCCGATGAGGTCCGCCAAGGCCAGCGGTCCCATGGGATGATTCATGCCCATCTTCATTATGCCGTCAATGGTTTCGGCGTCGGCAACGCCGTCCTGCAAGGTGAAGGCGGCTTCGTTGATCATGGGCATGAGGACGCGATTGGATACGAAACCGGGATGGTCGTTCACTATGAGCGGGGTCTTTCCCACGGCTTCCGCCACGGCGCAGGTTTCCTGGATGGTCGCGTCGGACGTTTCCAGGCCTCGAACTACTTCGACGAGCTGCATGACCGGCACGGGGTTGAAAAAGTGCATGCCGACGAAGCGCTGCGGGTTGGAAACGACGGCACCGAGCTTGGTGATGCTGATGCTGCTGGTGTTGGTGGCGATGATGCCGCCTTCTTCGACAAGCGAGTCAATGGATTTGAGAATCTCGATCTTGATGTCGAGCAGCTCGGTGGCGGCTTCGATGATAAGCTGTGGCTTGCCGATGTCGGAGAGGACACTTGTCGGAACGATACGTTCCCTGGTAGCGTCAGCCTCAGCCTTTTCCATTCTTCCCTTGTCCACCGCCCGGTCGAGCAGTTTTCCGATCATGCCGGCTGCGGCTTCGAGTGCGGCGGGTACCGCATCGTACAACCTCACTTTGAACCCCGCCTGGGCGAACACCTGTGCGATGCCCCGGCCCATGGTGCCGGCGCCGACGACCCCCACGGTCTTGTCCTGGTTCTTACGTTCCATGTCTCATCTCCCGGCAACCCAACATGTTCAATCCTAGCGTCGGACCCAGAGCTTATGAACCCTCCGTTTGTGGTAACAGACGCGGCGACACTGATGTCCACGAGTGCTGAAACATCACGCGACATAGATCGTGCGGGCGCTTTCGAGGATCCCCTTCCGCCGGGTCCAGTTGCTGCTCTTCTCAATCGGGATGCGTTCAACGAGGTCCACCGGTCGACCGACGATGGCGCTCATCTCCTGCTCCGCGTCAACGAGGTCGAACAAGCTCCAACGGGCCTGTTGATCGAACGTGACCATGAAGTCCACGTCACTGCCCGGCCCGAAATCCTCTCGCAGCGCAGAACCGAACACCTCGAGTTTGGTGATCTTCCACTTCCGACAAAACCCGGCGATTGCATCTGAGGGAAGGTCGAGGTTCTGCGTCGACCTTCCCGGTGTAACACTCATGTGTCTGACTCCAGTATGACCGGCGTACAAAGCCCGCCCTACATCTAGACGCTCTACGGGTGAATCGGCAAGTTATATGTCGCGGCTCGAGATTACAGGAACTCCACACGACCAATCATTTCGTCCGCCGAGGATCGTCTTCGAAGAGCAGCAAGGGTTAACACCATTCCGCCGAGCGCGTGGCGTCCCTGGTGGCAGTAGGCGATTCCCGCGTGCGGAGCCCCGCGTTGATGGAGGCGAAGGAAATCGACATCGTGCGTGAAAACCACTCTGCGCTGGGAACGGGCGAATTCCAGATGGCTTTCATCCGCGGCGCCCAGCAATCCGCCGTCGGTTGCGGTGGTCACATCGATGCCCCGACGACGAAGCCCCTCGGCCACCGCATGGTCGACGCTTTCATCAAGATGGAACCGCACGTCCATCGGCGTCCCCGTGGCCGGATTGTCGCACCCGGTACTCGTCTCGGAATTGCGCTACGAATTCCTCATCCTCCTGCATCTGTCGGTCGATCTCCTCGCGGTGGTCATGGTAGTAAGCCAGCGCCGCGTAGACGTCGGCCAGCGTGATGTGCGGGTACCCGGACGCGATGTCATCGGGAGAACGGCCGAGTTCGGTCCAGGCGACGATGTCCTGAACACGAATACGTGTCCCGGCGATCCGCGGCTTCCCGCCACACATGTCCGGCGATGACTCGATGTGCTTGGCAATCACAGGGTCACTCATGTCGTACGTCAACTCTCGAACACAACTCATCCCTTGCATTCATCTTACGGCAAGGCGCCCTGGCACATCAACCCTGGCCAGGTGGGCTATGCTCACCATCAAGTCCGATTGGCGGGTAAAGCCCGCCCTAGACCTGATGATCGCCGCCGAACCGAACACCTCCAGCCACCTCACGTAGTGCCCACGGCACAATGCCGCAAGCTGCCCTCTTTGTTCGTCAATGACAGCGATCATGCTATCAGGTCCGACATTCCGCCTCCTTGAGAAGGCCGCGCCAAATCACGATTCGATGAATTTCGCTGGTGCCCTCGTAGAGTTCCGTGATTTTCGCGTCCCTCAAGAAGCGCTCGGCTGGATAGTCCTGGCAGTAGCCGTAACCGCCGAAAACCTGCACCGCGTGATTGGCGCACAACGATGCCGTTTCACTGGCGTAGAGCTTGGCCATTGCGCTGTAGTAGCCGTAGGGTTCTTCCTTATCTTTCAACCAGGCGGCCCGCCAGATGAGATTTCGTGAGGCTTCGATCCGGACCGCCATGTCGGCGATCTTGTTCTGGATCGCCTGAAAACGGGCGATGGGCCGGCCGAACTGCTCGCGGGTGTTGGCATACTTGGACGCGGTATGCAGACAGGCCTCGGCGATGCCCAGCGCCTGGGCTGCGATACCGATGCGCCCGCCGTCCAGCGTAGCCAGGGCAATATGCAATCCCTCGCCCACCTCGCCCAGAAGGTTCTGCCGGGGGATCAGGCAATCCTCGAAGACGAATTCCGCCGTGGAGCTGCATTTGATGCCCAGCTTCTTCTCCACTTTGGCAATGCGCAGGCCGTCCCAGGGCTGCTCGACGATGAAGGCGCTTAATCTATGCTTGGGGGCGCCGGGGTCGGTCACGGCGATCAGCACCATGACGCCGGCTTCCTTGCCGTTGGTCACGAAAATCTTGCTTCCGCTGATGCGCCAGCAGTCCTTCTCTTGGACGGCCATACAGCGCGCCGCGTTCGCGTCACTGCCGCTGCCGGGCTCGGTCAGCGACAGGCATCCGACGGTGCCGCCGGCCAGCATGGGGAGGTACTTCTTCTTCTGCTCGGCGGTGCCGAAGGCCATGATGGGATCTACGCACAGGGAATTGTGCGCGCTTACGAAAACACCGGTGCCGGCGCAGGCTTTGGATATCTCTTCCACCGCGATTGTGGAGGCAACACAATCGAGCCCGGCCCCGCCGTACTCTGCGGGGATGCAAACCCCCATGAGCCCCAGTTCGGTGAGCTGATCGCGGAGCTCTTGCGGCATCTCCGCTGCCAGGTCACGCTCTGCGGCACCTGGGGCAACTTCCTTCATCGTAAAATCGCGAATCGACTGCTGGAGCAACAGGTGGTCGTCGCTGAGGGCGAAGTTCATCCCACCTCACTCCCGGGTTCCAGTATCCTGCGCGAGATGATCATTCGTTGTATCTGGCTGGAGCCTTCGCCGATTTCGCAAAGTTTGGCGTCGCGCATGTATCGTTCGACCGGCAGGTCTTTGGTGTAACCGTAGCCACCGCAGATTTGAATGGCGTTGAGGCACGCTTTGGTGGCGATTTCGCTGGCGAACAGTTTGCACATGGACGACTCCATCTCGGAGCTTTCGCCGGCGTCCTGTTTGAGTGCGGCTTTGCGAACCAACAGCCGGGCGGCGTCGATCTCCATGGCCATGTCCGCCATCATGAACTGGATGGTCTGGTGCTCGGTAAGGGGTTTTCCGAACTGTTCGCGCAGTCTGGCGTAGGACAACGATTCCTCGAGGGCTCCGCGGGCCAGGCCGACGGAGAGCGCCCCGATGGTGATCCGGCCCCTTTCCAGAACTTTGAGGGTGTCGATGAAGCCTCGATTAAGCTCGCCGCACAGGTTCTCCTTCGGGATCCGCACATCCTCGAACGTCAGAGGAACGGTGTCGCTGGCCCGCATGCCCAGCTTGTCTTCCTTGGGCCCGATGGTGAGGCCCTTCGCGTCACGCTCGACGATGAACGCGCTGATGCCCTTGGATTTGCTCTCATCGGAAGTGCGGGCCATCACTATGAACACGCCCGCATTGTGGCCGTTGGTGACGAACATTTTTGAGCCGCTGATTACCCACTGGTTTCCGTCAAGACGGGCTCGCGTTTTCAGAGCGGCGGCGTCGCTGCCGCTGCCCGGCTCGGTGAGGCACCAGGAGCCGAGCATTTTTCCCTCGGCGAGCTGCGGGACGTACTTCTTTTTCTGTTCGTCATTGGCTGCCAGGAGAAGGTGTCCCAGGCACAGGCCGTTGTGGGCCGCCAGCATGAGCGCTGTTCCGCCGCATTGACGGGCGATTTCCTCGATGACAATGGTGTTGCCCAGGTAGCCCAATTCGGCTCCACCAAGATCGGCTGGTGCCAGCATTCCCAGAAAACCGAGCTCGCCGAGTTTGCAGATCACATCCTGAGGGATTTCTCCCTCCCGATCCCAGTCACGGGCATGTGGAGCGATTTGGTCGGCAGCGAAGCGGCGAGCCAGGTCCCGTAGCGCCGTCAATTCCTCAGGCAGTTCAAAATCCATAATCCGTCACTTGCGTTTATCCTCGGAATCTTCTGCGTGGTAGACCGATCGACATGGACCGGTCTCTTGCAGGTCGCTGGTCTCACAAACTTCGATCATCGTCGATTATAGCGCAATTCGGAGGTGCCGTCACGTCCTCCGGCTTGGCGGTGGCAATACGACACGTGTCGTCGGTACCGGATTGCGCTCGGGTCGTTCAACGGGGCGCGGGCATTTCCGGTTCGAGGGTACGCTGTGCCGAGAATCCCTTCTCGGCACCTGCCAAGGAGCGAGAAAGGATTCTCGCTCCAGCGGTCATACTCGCGTTTCTTATGAAACGCGCCAGTAGCCGGATTCAGCTTGGGTTGTTCAACGGGGTGGGGGCATTTCCGGTTCGAGGTCTACACCAAGTCCGTCGGCTACGCGGTTTATGTAATTGAAGTAGGCGGTCACCTGGGCAGCGTCGTGAATGGCGTGATCGTCAAAACCGTGCTTCCTGAGCGCTTCCACATCCGGCTCAGCCATGCTTCCGGGGTCGCGGGTCAACTTGAGGGCGTAGTCGCAAAGGGCGCGGTCGGCGGGCGGAAGGTCCGCGGTTCGATAATCGTTCTTGACCGCCTCGACCAGGGTATCGTTCTTGACCTCAGCCCGGAGGTCCTCGCTGTGGGCAATCGTTCAGTAGTGGCAGTTGTTGGCCCGTGACACCACCGTGGCGATCAATTCGCGTTGGGCACGGGACAGGGGCGATGGTTTGTACATGATGCTCAGATACTGGGCCATGC
>JAZGDL010000129.1:0-19216 GCA_036477795.1 Phycisphaerae bacterium | reverse complement strand
CCAAGCGAACGGTAGGCGAAGCGTCGCAGGTTTGATTCAAGACCGACACACCGCGCATGGCCAGCGTCTCGATTGTAACAACCGTCCTGAACGATGCCGCCGGCTGCGGGGTCTTGCTGGACTCGCTTGCCGGCCAGGTCCGTCCCCCCGACGAGTTCATCGTCGTTGACGGCGGCTCGACTGATGGGACGCTCTGTGTAATCCGCGCCGCCGCCAGACGAAATCCGCGTATCCACCTGATTGAAGCCCCCGGCGCCAACATCGGCGAGGGCCGCAACATCGGGATCGAGCACGCACGCGGGCAAATCATCGCCAGCACCGATACCGGCTGCCGCCTCGACCCCCACTGGCTGGAGAGAATCGTCGAGCCCTTCGAAGACCAACGCAAAGCCGAGTTCGTCGCCGGCTTCTACAGGATTGATCCGGCCACTCTTCTCGAGCGTGTTATCGGAATGAGCACCATGCGGGGGGCTCTCGACCCGGTCTGTCCGGAACGCTTCAACCCCTCAGGGCGGTCCATGGCCTTCACCAAGTCGCTGTGGGAGCGGGCCGGCCGCATCCCACAGTTCCTGGCCATCGACGACACTCTCTTCGACGCCAAAATCCGCTCGATGAAGGTCCGCTGGGTTTTCGCCGGCGACGCCATCGTCTACTGGCGGCCTCGCGGTACCTTCCGCGCCCTGGCCAGACAATTTGCCTTCTATGGCACCAGCGCGGGCCATACCCGGATGTTCGCCGAGAGCACCCTGTACAACATCCGCAATCTGACGCTTATGCTCTTGCTCGTCGCAGCCGTCTTGTGGGCCGACTGGGGCTTATGGCTATCGCCGGTGATCGTTGCAGTCTTCGGTTATCTCTTCGTATACACCTATCACCGCAAGTCCTACCGCGTGATGCGAGCCATCGGTGATCGGCGTGCCTATTTCCTCGCCCTCGCGGTCCAATGGACCGTCATGCTCGCCGACGCCCTGGGCTACCTCAAAGGCACCCTCGAAAGAATCGCCGATCCCCGACGCTATCGCGACGGGATGAATGGGTACATGCGCCGGTCTTGGTGCGAGAAGGGATTCTCGCACCAGCGGCAGCAGGCTGGAAAGCCTGTCCCACACGACCGCGCGTGCGTGACGGCTCCGAAAGGCTGAACCGATGCAGGTAACATTTCTCGTATCACGATACTGGCCGGCCGTTGGCGGCGTCGAGAAGTACATCCGCGAGCTCGGCAAGGGCCTCATCGGCATGGGGCATGGCGTCACCGTGGTGGCAGGTGCACATGAGCCCGGTCTGCCCCAGCACGAGGTGCATGAGGCCGTCGAAGTGTTCCGCTTCCCAGCCTATCGATCACCGCTGCGCTGCTGGTGCCACCTGCAACGGCTCCGCCGGCTTTTCACCCGCGCGGACGTGGTCCACATCAGCGACGTCTTGATGGTCGAGTACTACTACCGCATGCTGGGTTGGAACTTGCCCCAAAGGCCGATATACCTCACACGACACGGCATGTCCTTCCGCCATCCCGTGCCCGACAGCGAGAAGCGCAGGGCGGCACGCGCCGCTCGGATGGTTGATGGAACCATGGACGACGGCCGCTTCATTGCGAAATGGTTGCAAGTGCCAAGCGACGGCACGATCGACCAGGGCCTCTCCCCGACGGCGCCTGAGCTTGAACCGGTTCCGGAACCGCCGCCGCACTCAGCCGTTTTCGTAGGCCGGCTCGAATGGGATTCCGCCATCACCACCTACGTCGACACCGTCGCGGTCGCCAGGCAAAAGCACGGACTGAACATCTCACTGCAGGTCTACGGGAACGGCCCGCTGAATGACAAACTCCGCGCACGTGTAGAACGCGATCGGCTGCCGGTGACATTTTACGGTTTTGTCGAGAATGCTCAGGAGCGTTTCTCAGACGGTTGCTTCGCATTCGTCTCCGGACGCCTGGCCGTTCAGGAAGCGATGGCCCGCCGTCGGCTGGTCGTCGCTACCTACGTGAATCAGCTCAAGCGCGACTACATCTGCGATGAACCTTTCAGCCCCTACCTGGTAGTCGGCGCCGACGCGGAGGCGCTGGCCGACCACGTCGCCTACTACGCCGGGCACCCGGAACAACGTGCCCAACGCGTCCAGCAGGCTTTCGAGTACGTCAAGACCCTTAACTGGCAGCGAACCGCCTGTGGTTATCTGCGGCTATGGTCCGCGCGCTCCGCCGCGTCACCCGCCGGGCGACGCTGGGCCCAGCGCGCGGCACTGGCCCTGCAACTGTGCGAGGAAGCCGGATGAGCGATCCCGCCGTATCGGTTATCCTACCAACGTACAAACGGGTTCAACTGCTCAAGCGGGCCATTGATTCGGTCTGTGCCCAAACCTTCGACGACTGGGAACTGATCGTGATTGACGACGGCCCCTCCCATGACGGAACCGACCGGCTGGTCGCCGGATACGGACGCCGGCACGGCGGCCGAATCGTCTTCATCGAGCAGCCCAATCAAGGCTGCAACGCCGCCCGCAACGCCGGCATCGAAGCGGCTCGCGGCCGATACCTGGCGTTCCTCGACGCCGACGACGAATTCAAACCGGCCAAGCTCCAGCGGCAGCTTGAACTCTTTCGCCTCCGACCGGACCTTGGACTTGTTTTCTGCGATTTCTCCTTCGTCGACCTCCAAGGCCGATTCCACGACAGCGTGTTCGACGTCGACGCCCCGTTGGCCCGCCAGGTGCCCTACCAGGAGGTCGCCCCAGGCCTGCGGGTGTGCGCCCCAAGCCTGTTCGAGTACCTCATCCGCCAGTACTTCATCGCCACCATCGTCGGCCTGGTCCGGCGCGACATGTTGGCTGACGACATACGCTTTTACGTCGACAACCTCTACGGTCGCACCGAATGGATGTTCTACCTGGACCTCTCCCGCCGCTGCCGCGTCGGCTACGTTGACGAACCGCTCGCCGTCAACCACTTCGTGAAAGGGAGCATCTCGCGAACCTCCCGCATCCGCAACAGCATCGACCACCGCAGTTTGCTGCGTACCATGCGATCTCGCTACGATGACTGCTCCGCCGAAGCCCGCCACGCCATCCGCGAACAGCTCGCCTACACCTGCCGCCAACTGGGTATGCACAGCTACAAGCTTTTCGAATACGGGGCCGCAGCCCGGTATTTCGGCGAGGCCCTCTGCGTGGAATTCGACGGCACCACTGTCGTTTACATGATGCAGTCCATCGCCCGCTGGATCAGCCGGTTCGGTCGACCCGGCCATGAGCCTCGTCTACGAGTCTCTACCCAGCAGTAGGGCCCGCCCTTGCGGACCACGAACGCGAGCTCGATGGGCGCCCACGGGGTGGTCCGCACGGCGGACCCTCCGTTGCTTAGTTGACGCCGGCAGTGACTTTGTCGTTTGGCAGACGCAGGAAGCGTAATCCAAGTGCTGGTGCGAGAATCCTTTCTCGCACCCATCCGCTGCCGCTCCTTGATCTCGACGTCCACCGAGTCCGATAACCACCAAATGGCGACAGAATGAACACAACTTCGGCAACTGCCGATAATGCACACAGCGAGATGCCGGAGCGGCGAGGGAATGCTCGCACCCGCGATCGTGCGGGACAGGCTTTCCAGCCTGTCGTTTGACCGGCTGGAAAGCCGGTCCCACATATCGCTCCGGTGGGATCGATCGCAACGCGGGCGTCTACCACCCTTCGACAGCCAATGGTGCACGACGTCCCAGAGGGGGCGTGACCCATGAGCCGGACGCCGGTGCAACTCAAGGTCATTGCGCACGACGCGCGAACTGAGGTGCTCAATCTCAAGCCCTTGCCCGAAGGGGCGGTCTTCAAGGTTCTGTTCGTCTACCCCAACGTCCAGAGGACCAGGACGGCTCAAGTTGGAATCGCCGTTCTCTCTGCCTGTCTGAAGCGCATGGGCGGGCAGACGCGGTTGTTCGACTCGACGACGCTTCACCGCGGGCACGAGATGGAATCGTTCCAGCGCGCGGTTGACGAATACCAACCGGACTTGCTGGCCTACTCCGTGCGCTCTGCCGAATGGTCTCTGGTGCGGGAACTGCTCGCGTTGGGAAAATCGCGCGGCATCAGGCAGATCGCCGGCGGGCCGCACCCCACGCACGCGCCGGAGGAAACCATCCCGCATGTCGACGCGCTGGTGATCGGTGAGGGCGAAGGCCCCATCACGGACATCGTCCGGCGTCTCCAGGCCGGTGAATCGATCGCCGGCATCCCCAACACCTGGGTCAACACACCAGACGGCGTTGTCAAATCGCCCAAGCGAGACCTGATTCCAGACCTCGATATCCTGCCGCTGCCCGATTGGCGGCTCTTTGACGATATTCACCACAGACACTCGTATATCCGCGACGTCATGGGCGACTATGAAGTGGTCGCTGCCATCGAAGGCAGCCGCGGCTGCCCTTTCACATGCACCTATTGCTCCAACTCCGCTCTGATGGAATCCTACGCCGGTCACGGATCATGGCGGAGAGAGAAGTCGCCCCAGCGCATCATGGAAGAGCTCACGTCGTTTCGCGATACGTTCGGTTCGCTGGACTTCGTCTACTGGGTGGATGAGATCTGGCTCACCGGGCTCGAACGGCTCAAGCGATTCCGCGATCTCTACAAGCCCCTGATCGGCGCCCCGTTCAGCATAATGGAACGTCCCGAGTGCGTTACCGAGGAAAAGATCAAGGTGATCGCCGACGCCGGGCTGTATTGCATCTGCATCGGGCTGGAGACGGGTGACGAGGATCTGCGCACCCGCCTGCTCGATCGCCGCACCAAGCTCGACGTGCTGCGCCGAGCGTTCACGCTGCCCAAACGCTACGGCATCAAGGTGCACGCGTTCACCATGCTCGGCCTGCCCGGTCAGGACGCGGCGTCGTTGATGAAGACGTGGCGATTCATGCGTGACATCATGCCCCACTCGGCCCAGTTCACGATCTTCTTTCCGCTCAAAGGAACCCGGCTACACGACCAGGTGGTCCAGATGGGTCTGTACGACGGCAAAGGCACGGTCGAAGACGTCTACGAGGGTACCGTCCTACGCCAGGAGTGCATCGACAAAAAGCTGGTGTGCAGATACCGCTGGCTGTTCCAGACGTACGCCATCAGACCCGGGTGGTGGCCGATCATCGCCTTTCACGTGTGCCGCAAGGTGGGGCTCGCGTACTGGCTGCTGTTCAAAGCCGGTCCCGCCTGCAGCCGAGCGATTCGTTATCAGTTCGGACGATTGAACAATCTGCGACGTTGCACCCCCGGCGTGGCGCTGCGCAAGATCGCCCGGAACATGGTGGCCGTTCCCGGCGCAGCCGTCTCGCGGCTCACGCGTTCGCTCACGCCTGGGAGGTAGACGCGTAGGGTCCGCCTTGCGGACCACGAACGCAGTAGTTTGACCGGCTGGAAAGCCGGTCCCACAGCGGAGGCCCGCACCATGGACGCTGCCACCCGGCAAAAATGGCTCACCGACACACGTCGCTTCTGGGACGCCGACTCCAAGTTTCAGGCCATGTATCGCCGCATCTGTTCATCACCGGAGTTCGACGCCACCCGGGACCAAGAGCGGCTACAGCTAATGTGGGACGATGAAACCGCACGCGCCGTACAGATGGTCACCAAAGGCGTGCCGCTCAACGACGACTGGACCTGCCTGGAGATCGGCTGCGGCATCGGCCGTCTGCTCAGGCCGATGGCCCGGCGCTGCCGGGAGGTGATCGGCTGCGATATTAGCAGCAAGATGGTGCAATGGGCCCAAGAGTACCTGGCCGATACTCCCAACGCCGAAGTCCGGCTCAACGAAGGCTGTTCGCTCTCCGGCATCGATGACACTTCCATCGACTTCGTCTACTCGCACCTGGCCTTTCAGCATATAACCGCCCAGAGCGTCGTCGACGCCTACCTCTGCGAAATCCGGCGGGTGCTCAAACCCGGCGGCTACTGTCGCATCCAGAACTGCCGCGAGGCGCCCAAGCCCATCGTAGAATCACTGAAGGACCTGGTCCGCCCACTCCTGGGCAAGCAAGAATATCGCAGTCCGCGCCACTGGTCATGGTCCCAAGGAAGGAAGGTTGAGTTCGGCGGCATCACCTTTTACCCGCGCCGCTGGCGAAAACGTCTACGTGCCCACGGCCTCAAGCCGATCGCCACCGATCTGGGCCTGGGCCACGACTTCTGGATGTGGACCACCTGCATTCGCCCGCCACGATGAAGGTCGAATGGCGAATGGCGAATAGCGAATGCAGAATGGCGAATGGCGAATACGAATACCCTTTCGCTATTCGCCATTTGCCATTCGCCATTCAGCCTGCCCACTGGCTCATCATCGCCGTCCTGGCCGTCATTGAGGTTGCCGTTTCTTTCTACCTGGCATCGGTCAATCCCGTGGCCGGGTGGGACGAGGCTGCGTACCGCATTAATGCTCTTTGCCTCATGGGCAACACCAATCTCTCGTACGTTCACCACCGGCCGCCACTTTTTCCAATACTGATCGTGCTGGCGGGGGGCTTCTACCGCTTCATTCCGGCACTGGCCCACATCGGTGCCACCGTGCTGCTATTTGTCGTCCTCCGCCGCCTGGCTTCGCCCGCCGTCGCCGTCGGCGGGGCACTCCTGCTGATGTTCTCCGGCGACCTCCGGTTCCTTAACATGCTGGTTCTGACCGAATTGGTGTCCGTCTTCCTGCTGTTGCTTTTGATACACCTCTTCATCAGCGACCGTCCCGTCTTTACCGGGGCAATCGCAACGCTCATGGCCGTCCTGCACTGGCAGATGCTGACCATTCTCCCCGTGGTGCTGGCGGTCTACTGTGTCATGCGTCGCTGGCGTCTTGCGCTACTTCTACTCGGCGGTGCGGCGCTCACCGCCGCCCCGTTCTTGACAGCCTCGGCGATGGTCTACGGCAACCCCCTACATCCGATCCTGGCTAACTTCTCCCTCAACACGGAGGGATTCGCCAACGCCGTCAGACCGCTGGAAAACGACTGGTGGTACTACTGGGGCGCGTGGCCGGCAATCCGCTGGCCGCTGCTTGTCGGCGGCCTGGCAGCCCTGTTCTGGCTCGCGACCAACTGGCGACAACGCCGGCGAATCCACCGGTATGATCTGGTGGCACTTCTGGTCGGTGTCATTCTCCTGCAACTCCTGCCCCTGCACCTGATCCGCGCCAAGGACACCCGCCTGCTGGTGCCCATAATCCCGCCCTTGCTGTTGGTTTCCATCCTCATGCTGCGGCACTACGCTCAACACGCCCCATGGGCCTCCTACGTCGCCTGGCCGACCATGTTCCTGTCTCTTTTTTCCATAATGCCCGGCCGTAACCTGCTATGGGAGATCAGCGACCTGAAGAATGATCCGGTCAACCAGCTCGTGGCAATCAAGGGCGCCGTCAGACGCTTACATCCCGACGAAACGGTCTACACCGAAGTGAACGACTTGGCGGTGATGGCCCACACCGGTCATCCGACGGTTGCGGTCACCGGCGGGCCGGACCATCACTTCCGCCTCATTGATAGGCCGCAGTGCCGCCGTGACGCCGTGCCGCCCGGCGCTCTCTATCTCACCTGGGACCCCGCACATGCTGACATCATCGCCTCCGCCGCCGGCAACCGCCGCCGCGGAACGCTCTATCTGGTCCGCTGGTAACCGCACCAACAATCACTGAATTGCGTCCATCCCCCTCCATCATCCGCCGATAAACAGCGGGCGTGAAGCCCACGGATTCGAATCCGTGGGTCGAATGGCGAAGGTCGAATGGCGAATAGCGAATGCAGAATGGCGAATGCCGAGTACGAACACCCTTTCGCCATTCGCCATTCGCCATTCGCCATTCACTCCAACACCCTTTCGCTATTCGCCATTCGCCATTCGCCATTCACTCGTACTCTCATCGTCTCCTGGCACTGGCCGCCGACCAACCGCGCCTCCGCCGGCGTGCTCGGAGCCCTTTTCAGTTCAGCACCGCCCGGCGTCTTCCGCGTCGTCACCCGCTCGTTCCCCAAGCAGCGCGTCGTCGATCGGCGCGAAGCCGGTGACGATTTCGAAACCCGCGTGCCGCCTACGTTTGTCCCCTGGCCCATCGATGATCAAGCCCAGCCAAGACCGAGAGACTTCCTGACCGTTCTGCGAACCGTCAGCCGCATGATTCGTGTTGCCTGCGCCGTCGGCCGGGACTTCAACGCCCGGCGCGTGTTGGCCGTCTACCCCCACCGCCTCAGCTTGCTCGCCGGTTGGCTTACCGCCCGCCGACTCCGCCTGCCCCTGGTGCTGTACATGCACGACCTGTTGGCGGAAGCCGTTACATTCAAGAACCCTCTGCGCCGAGCCTGGTGGAAACTCATCGACCGCTTCTGTCTGAAACGTGCCTGGATGGTGGTCGTCCCAACGCAGGAGTTCGCCGACCACTATCGCCGGCGCGGCATCACGCGCTGCTGGATCCTCCCCCACACCACACCCGCCGGACCGCGCCCAACTGACAGCGGGTGCCCCATGTCCTTTGGACATGGGGGACACGATGATATACGCTCATACCGCCCTGGTGATGCAGCCCGCCGACGATCATCGCCTCCCCCACCTCCAAAGGAGGTGGGCCACCCGTCAAAGGAGGCGGGCCACCCGTCAAAGGAGGTGGGCCACCCGTCAAAGGAGGCGGGCCACCCAACCACCGATCGATCCGGCGCGCCGGCTGATCGCTCCAGCAAACAAGACGTGTTGCACATCATGTACGCGGGAGCGATTTACGAGCCGCACGCCGATGCCGCCCAAGCCTTCATAGCCGCCACGGAATCACTCGACAGTGTGCGCGTGACATTTCTCACCGATCCGGCGGCCTGCCGCGGTCGCCTGGAAAGTGTTGGCGCCCGCTGGCTGCCGCACCAGGACGCCATGAAGGAACTCGCCCGCGCCGATGTCTTCGTGGTCCTGCTCGGCTCCAAGACACCCTGCCCCGATGAAGTGCATGGGTGCTTCCCATCCAAGCTGATCGACTACCTCACCGCCGCGAAGCCGGTTCTCGCCATCGTCCCCCAAGGCTGCTTCGTCGATCGTCTGGTGTCGCGCACCGCATGCGGGGTGGTGGTGCGTGGGACCGGAGTCTCCGACATCCGAGCGGCCATCGAGCAACTGCGCGACCGCAATCGGCGCCGGGAGATGTCCCGTGCGGCCGCTCGGCTTGCCGCACAACTGCGAAGTGAAACGTGGATGAACCGGCTGATGGTCCGCCTCCGAGAGGGACCGACCCCGGAAACCCACCGATTCGAAAAGGTTGAAGGTTGAAAGTTGAAGGTTCAAGGTTGAAGGTTCAAGGTTGAAGGTTCAACGCTGAAGTTTGCAACCTTCAACCTTCCAACCTTTAACCTTCCAACGTTCCCCCGAGGACCGATGCTGCCGCTGAAATCGATCGCGTTTCTCCTCTCCTTCGTGGGCATGTCGGCGGGCTCACTCTTCGTCCCCATCCTCGGAGTCGCCAACTACATGATGATCTACCAGGTTTACCCGCAGCACGCCTGGTGGCACAACTCCCTGCAACCGCTGGGCATACGCTATTCGATGATCGCCGCCGTCTGCCTGTTGCTCGGCATTCTCGTCAATCTTCCCCGAATGCCGAAAGTATGGCCCGCCCTCTCCCTGTGGGACCTGTGTGCTTTGGGAATGGTGCTGGTGGTTCTTGCCGGCGAGTTCACCGGCATGGGCCCCAGCCCTGAGAACACCGGCCTCACCGACAAGTTCGTCAAGATGATGATCTTCGTCTTCTGCCTCACCCGCGTGACCACCACCAAGGATAATTTCATCATCGTCATGTGGGTCCTCGTGTTGGGCAGCTTGTACATCGGCTACGACGCCTGGACCGCCCCGCGCGGGGCGTTTTCACGTGGGCGCTTGGAGGTCGTCGGCGGACCGGACTTCAGACATTCATCCGGGCTCGCGGCCCACATGTCCGCCATGCTCCCGCTGATCGCAGTCGTGGCTTTGACCACCCCATCATGGTTCCTGCGTATCGTCCCGTTCCTCTCCGGAGCGTTGGCCGTCAACACCGTCGTACTATGCCGGACTCGCTCAGCCTTCTTCGGAATCTTGTCCGGTACCATCGCCGCCCTCCTCTTTGCACCCAAGCGACGACGTATTCGAACGTACGCCGCCATGCTGGTCGCTGCGGCAGCCGCCTTCGCTCTGACCGACAACCTTTTTTGGGAACGAATGAATACCCTGCGGGACCGCCATCTGCTGCAAAACGACAGGGCCGCCCGGGGGCGCATCATCATCTGGCGAATCGCCGGGCGGGCGATAGCGGAACATCCCAGCGGTGTGGGGATCGGAAACTTCCCGCTCTATGTGAAACATGTCGATAACGAGTTCGGACGCCATGCCGCCCACAACACCTTCGTCCTGTGCGCCGCCGAGCTCGGTGTTCAAGGCACCGTGCTCTTTGTCGTGCTTGTCCTGGCCTCCATCTATCAGACACGGTATTGCAATCGGCGGGCCCACCTGACTTCCGATCCCGCCTGGGTGCGCTACATGTCCTACGGGCTGCTGCTGTCGATTATCACCTCGCTCGGTACGCAGATGTTCACCGAGCGACTGTACACCGAGGGATTCTGGTGGACGCTGGCCCTGCCCGGATGCCTGCAACGCGTCGTGCTGCGCGAAGCAGCCGCACAAACGGTACCTTTACAGGAAGGTGGTTGGGCTGATCTTCGAGCCTTCAGCGAGGACAACGAACTCGTCGCCGGTGGTCTTGCACCTGGTCCACTCGCTTAGCGTGGGTGGGATGGAAAGGGCCCTGGTAACGATACTCAACACCGCCGCGCAAGACCCGCGCGCCGCAATAAGAAACATCGTGTGCACCATGCGCGAGCCCGGTCCCTTGGCGGACCAACTCCATCGGTCGGTCACCATCGACTCACTGCGCATCAAAGGGCGCAATCGCCTGGCGGCCCTGAAGCTGTCAAAGCTGATAGCTCGCCTTCGACCGAACATCGTTCACGCCAGAAACTTCAACACCTGGGCCGACTGCCTCTTGGCCTGCCGGCTGTCGCCCGCTCCGCGCCCCATGCCGGTGCTCGGGTTTCACGGGCTGGAAACCGCCGGCGGCTTCTCCGTCCGCCGAAAAAGGCTGGCCCGCTGGATTCGAAGTGCGTCCAAACACTTCACCACCGTTTCCCAATCCGGTGCACGCCAATTGCGTGATGAGTTGGGTGTCCCGCGACAACACATAAGTATTCTGCCCAACGGCGTGGATACAACGCGATTCGCACCGGCCGACGGGCCGACCCGCGATGCGATTCGAATCAGCCTGGGCATCCCCGACGGGCGCTGCGTCATCGTTATGGTAGGGTCACTTGTCCCGGTCAAAGACCACCAGACAGCCATCGAGGCCGTCAAGCGATCCGCAAAGGACATTGGGCCGACCGAACTGCTCATCGTCGGCGACGGTCCGTTGTTGGACACCTTGCGGTCCGGCGCCCAGGCGTTGCCCGACAACGTCCGGGCATCCTTCCTGGGCCGGCGGGGTGACGTAGCCGACGTCCTCCGTGCCGCCGATCTGTTCCTGCTCACCAGCCGTTACGAGCAGATGAGCAACGCCCTGCTGGAAGCGATGGCCTGCGGGGTGGCAGCCGTCGCCACCGACGTGGGCGACAACGCCTTGCTGATCGAGCACCAACGCAGCGGCCTGATCGTACCCGCAGCCGATCCTGAAGCACTCGCCCAAGCTGTGACCGACCTGCTCACTTCGCAGGATGTGCGTAAGCGATTCTCCGACAACGCCCGGCGCCGGGCGGTGCAGCGCTTCGACATCGCCACAGCCACTGAGCGCTACACGCGGTATTACCAGACGCTGATCAACCAAGGGCCAGCGAACGATGATGAGCTTATCCGAGCCCCAAGCCCCAGCGCGGGGTCCGGCCCTGAAGACGACCAGGAGTTGACGGATGTGCGGGATTGCGGGCGTCGTCTCTGAACGGGGCATCACCGATGAACAACGGCTGACCGTCGCCGCCATGCTCGACGACCTCAGCCACCGAGGTCCCGACGGACGGGGCACCTGGTCCGACGAAAACGCCGCCCTAGGCCACACCCGCCTGGCCATCATCGACCCCCATGGCGGCAAACAGCCCATCGCCAACGAAGACGGCACCGTGCACATCGTAGCCAACGGAGAGATCTATAACCACCAGGAACTCCGTCGCGAGCTTGAAGCTCGAGGCCACCGCTTCCGCACACGTTCCGACACCGAGCCCATCGTGCATCTTTACGAAGAGGTCGGCCCCGCCTGTGTCGAAAGGCTCCGCGGCATGTTCGCCATCGCCATCTGGGACGCCCCTCGCCGGCGCCTGCTGCTGGCCCGCGACCCCGTGGGTGTCAAGCCGCTCTATCATGCCCGCATCGGCGGCACCATCATCTTCGCCTCGCAACTGAACGCCCTACTCCGTTTCCAACAGCTACAGCGAACGGTCGATCTGCAAAGCCTGCACAATTACCTCACGTACCATTACGTCCCCTCACCGCGTACCATTCTGGAGGGCGTTTCCAAACTGGGCCCCGGACAACGATTGCTGGCCCGTGCCGGCGCCCATTCCATTGAAAACTACTGGGACGTCGACTTCCAGGCCGACGATCGCCCGACCGACGCGGAGTGGTTGTCACGGCTGGAAGACGGTCTTCTGAATGCCGTGCGTGCTCAACTGCTCTCGGATGTCCCGGTCGGCGCTTTCCTGAGCGGCGGGCTCGATTCGAGCATCGTCGTCGCCGCTATGGCCCGGGCCTCATCACCGCCGGTGTCCACCTTCACCGCCGGATTCGACGACCCCCGATTCGACGAGCGCCGCCCCGCCCGATCATTCGCACAACGGCTGCGAACCGATCATCACGAACAAATCATCCGTCCGGACCCCTGCGAAATCGTCGTAAAACTCGCCGCCTGCTTTGATGAGCCCTTCGCCGACCCGTCAGCCGTCCCCACTTTCTACATCAGTCGCCTGGCCAGCCGCCATGTAAAAACGGTCCTGTCCGGAGACGGTGGAGACGAAATCCTGGCCGGCTACACCCGCTACCGTCGCCATCACCAGGAAAGAGCTCTGAGGTACGTAGCCTCCAATCCGGTGGCCCGCACAGTCATCGACA
This sequence comes from Phycisphaerae bacterium, assembly GCA_036477795.1. Classification (GTDB taxonomy): domain Bacteria; phylum Planctomycetota; class Phycisphaerae; order UBA1845; family UBA1845; genus JAZGDL01. The sequence goes on along the minus strand of JAZGDL010000129.1, from coordinate 6,112 downwards.
CATGCGCCGCAGCCGTCGGTGGCCGCGCCGCCTCCGCCGCACGCAACCTCGCCGCCCCACCGGACCGCGCACACTACCTCAGCGTGGCATGGTTCGATCCGGTCCAGACACGAACCCTGCTCTCCGGCGACGTCGCCAGACAGTTGCAGGACCACGACCCCTTCGACGTCCTGGCGTCACATTTCGCCCGCTGCAAGAGCACCGACCCGTTGGCACGAAGCCAATATGTTGATTTCAAGAGCTGGCTGGCCGACGGCGTCCTTTGCAAGGTGGATCGTGCCGCCATGGCCTCCAGCCTCGAAGTCCGCGTGCCGCTGCTGGACCTTCCCTGGGTCGAGCTGGCTGCCACTTTGCCCAAGCGCATGAAAATCCGCCATGGCCGGGGAAAGTTCGCCCTTCGACGGATCATCCAATCGCAGTTCGGCCGCCAATCAAAGTTTTGCGGTGTCGCGCGCGACATCGCCCTGCGCCCCAAGCGCGGCTTCGAAGTGCCGCTCGACGACTGGTTCAAAGGGCCGCTGAAGACCCTGGCCCGTGACATGCTCTTGTCACGCGACACTCGCATATCCCAATGGCTCGATCCCGCCGCCGTCAAGGACACCTGGAGACAACTTCAGCAGGGGCGGCGCGGCATCGGACCGCGGCTGTGGGCCTTGCTAATGCTCGAAACCTGGGCGCGGAGATTCCTGACACCATGGACGCCCACCGCCCCTTCCCACAAACCACCGGACCCCATCCTGACGCATCTCAACAAGCCTACGGTCGGAGCCCTACCGTGAACATCGTTTCACTCAGTCTCTGTTACCCCTCACCCAGCGCCCCGGGCGCCGGACGATTCGTGCAACAGCGCCTGCACGCCCTGCACCTATCGCACACCGTCCGTGTGATCTGTCCCCTATTAAGAAGCCCACGGACTGCAATCCGTGGGTCTTCACTGGAAGCAATCCGTGGGTCTACACCGGAAGCAATCCCTGGGTCCGCTGTGGGACCGGCTTTCCAGCCGGTCAAACGACAGGCTGGAAAGCCTGTCCCACACGCCCTGGGCCCGCCACCGGTCTGGTACGTACCGATGCCCTACATCCCCCGTCTCACCCAACCGATAAATCCGCATCTCTACGCCCGAGCGGTCTACCCGCTACTATCCGAATGGGCGGCAAGCGGGCAGGTCGATCTCATCGACGCTCACTTCTGTTGGCCCGACGGCGTCGCCGCCGCACGACTCGCCCGACGACTGGGTTTGCCCTTCACCATTACCCTTCGCGGAGTGCTCAAACGCTACGCAAACCACCTCACCAAACGCCGTTCCATTATCGGAGCATTACGCGAAGCCGACGCCCTCATCGCCGTATCCCAATCACTCAAGGCCGAAGCCGTCAAACTCGGCATTCACGCCGATCGCATTCACGTCATCCCCAACGGCGTCGATACGGCCATTTTCAAGCCCGGCGATCGCAACCAAGCCCGCCACGCCCTCGGCCGATCACCCGACGAAACCCTTCTCATCACCGTCAGCCACCTCTGCCGGCGCAAGGGCATCCACCGCGTCCTCAGGATGCTGCCGGAGTTGATCCGCCGTGGGACCGGCCGCAAAGCCCGTCAAACGACACCATGCAAACCCTGTTCTGCAGTGTCGCGTGCGACACCTCCACCGTCCCGCGATCTACGTTACGTGGTCATCGGCGCCGACGGCGCCGAAGGCCGCTTCCACCTACACCTCACGCGCCTGGTTAAACGGCTGGGATTGCTGGATCACGTTACCTTTACCGGAGCGCTACCGCCGGCCGGCGTCGTCCAATGGCTGCAAGCCGCCGACCTCTTCGTCCTGGCCACCAGCAACGAAGGCTGTTGCAACGCCCTCTGCGAAGCGCTGGCCACCGGCCTGCCCGTCGTCACCACTGACGTCGGAGGAAACGCAGAACTCGTCCACCCATGTCGCGGCCGCGTCGTGCCATACGGCGACGACCGCGCATTCCTTCAAGCAATCCAAAGCACGCTCGATGACAGGACGGCCTCCGCCGGCCGATCGTCTCGAACAACGAGGACCTGGAATCTGGTAGCCGCCGAAACCGCCGCGGCGCTGCAAAGCACACTGCCCGCAACTGGCCGACCGACCACACCTCTACTGGGTTGTTCTCTTGAGACTAGTAGGGTCCGCCGTGCGGACCACCCCGTGGTCACCCACTAATCTCGCGTTCGTGGTTCGCAAGGCGGACCCTACACCCCTCCAACCTCCCGAAGTGGCTTGCCGTTTGGCAGACGCCACGACAACCGTAAGTGCTCCCAAACGACGCAAGGCCAAGAAGGTCCGCCGAACCCCGAACCGCAGACGACGAGATGGTCGCGGCATTTGCAAAACACGGTACTGGGCTCTCTCTCCCAACCCCCAGGATTCATCCCAAGTGTCCATTGCCTAAGACCGATATCATCCCCGTGGAGTGCCAACAAACCCATTGCCCGACCCTCGACCTCACCGAGGACGTCTACCGCCACGAGCACCTCGGCACCGGTGACTGGGAGGCCTGGGGCCCCGAACTCGGGCCGCTCGAACAGGCCATCAGAGACTGGAAAGTGCAACTGCAAGGCATCGAGAAACCGTGGCTATGCTGGTGCGTGCTGGACCGTTTCTGCCGCATCCAACAACGTCTCGCGCTGGAATTCGGTTGGACACCGGTCGTGGGCTGCGACCCCAGAGCCGAACAGCCCACCATCCTCCCCGGCGCCGTTCGCTTTGACGCCAACCGGCTGTTAGACCTTCCCACTGTCTGGCTGCACTTCACCTTCGAATTCGTCTACGCCTTCGCCCCCAGATTGGCTTGTTGGCACAGCGACCTGTTGGTCAGCCGCCCCAACATGGAAAACCTGGTCCGCGTCTTCGATCGATTGGACGACGGCGAAACAGCCGCCTACCGCCCCCGCGGATGGTGGCTGAAAAACGGCCTGCCCTGTCCCGGCCTGGCCTGTGCAACCACCCGCGGCGCCAGCCGCGACCAGTGGGACCATGGCTGCGGTTGGTGGAAGTGGTTCTGCAAGCATCCCAACTTCAACGGGCCCGTCCCGGTGGAGGATCGTGACTGGGATACCGGCCGGGGCATCTGGTATTGGCAGCAACACTTCGGCGGGGTGGTCCGGCGGGTGTTCCCCGACGAAGCCGGGCACTGTCGTATGCCCTGGTCCGTCTGGAAAAGTAACATGACAAAAACGCAGGCCATCCAGGCTTACTACGACGTCGACCAACTCCTCAGGAAACTCCAGATCGCTGATCTCGACGATGGTTAGTCACACAACGCCCGTGCTTCGCGAAAAACCGCTCCACTCCGACCCCGCCACTCGCAAGATACCCTGGCTCGAAGCGATCACTTGCCTCTATGTTCTCTTCATCGTGTATGGATCGCTCTTACCCTTCGACTTCAGGTTCGACGCCCCCCAGACCGATCACCCGCTGTTCCTGACCATTCCCGTCACCGGCATCGGTATGCCCGACGCCGTCAGTAACGTCGCCCTCTATTTGCCCCTGGGGCTCCTGTTGACCGCGACCATGCGCCGTCGTCGAGTCGCCGGAGTCCTGGCGATTGCCGCCGCGTTGTTCCTCGCCGCGGGCCTGAGCATGACCATAGAGTGTCTGCAAAAACTGTGCATCACTCGTACATCCTCACTCGCCGACGTGGCCTGCAACATCATCGGCGCCATAATCGGCATCCTGGTTTACCTGCCAGAGTCGCAACTCGCCAAACGTTTCGTTACCGCCCTGGACCGCGATCTGTCACGCGGACCGTTCGCGGTCATCGCCGGCGGCTGGGCCGTCATCATCGCCGTCACGGCGCTCGTTCCGTTCGACCTGACCTTCGACTTCTCCCTTTTCGCCGACGCTGTGCGCAGCGCCCACTTTGTACCATTTGAAAAGCACAATGAGCTCCTGCAAAGCGTAACCCAAGCCCACGGATTGCAATTCGTGGGTGACAACGACACCGCTCTGGTCAACCTCTGGCAGCTCCGAATCGACTACGCCGCCGACTTGGTCACATTCGGCTTGCTGGGCGCACTGATCGTATTCCACCTGCGCACCGCAGGACGATCGCGGATCAGAGCCCCAAGCGCAAGCGCGGGGTATCCTCTCAAGGCCGTTTTCAAAGCGTCCGCAGCCACCACCGCCCTCGCCATTCTACTCACTGGTGCAGGCTTGTTCGTCGTTTCAGTAGGCTTTGACGCAACCCGCATTCTGACTCGGGCCCTCGGCGGCCTGGCCGGGGCATGGCTGTCTGCCTACAGCGCCGGGCCACTATTCGCCCACCAGGCTCACGACCCACACCAAAGAGCCCAACGCTTGCGGCGCATCCTGAAGGCCGGTTTGGTGGTGACCGCTGTCTATATCGCCGCCCGTGAACTGGTCCCATTCCGATTCGACCCCCAGGGCGCCGTCCAACGAAGGGCGGCCACCGAGTGGCTGCCGCTGCACGGTTACTACCTTGCCAAACTGCCCCAAGCCGCACTGGACGCACTGCATAAATCAATTCGCTTCATTGCACTTGGCGGGTTGATGACCTCGTTCTGGTTGGCCGGTGGGAAGCTCGTCAATCGGCGGCGCTGCACCATCGCTGCGCTGGCCGTAGCAGCCGCAGTCAGCCTACTGGAATTCGTCCAGTTCTGGCTGCCGGGACGTTACCCCGCGACGACCGACGTCATCATCGCCGGCGCCATGACCACCGTCGGCCTGCTGGCCGGCAAGATAGTGTACCAATGGCACACCGCAACCACGCTCGCCCGCACTGCCCAAGGCACGACCGGGCCAGCCACCAACGCGGTCATCTTCAACGTCGAACTGCCCCCGCCTACCGAATCCACGCCTTCCCAACCCGTTAAGCCCCGGCATGCAAAGCGCCGCATGAAGAATCCCCAGCCGTGACCAACCAAGAAAGGGCCGGGTGCCCCGTTTCTTCGCCCGAGAATCCTTTCTCGCGCCCATATGTGGGACAGGCTTTCCAGCCTGTCATTTGACCGGCTGGAAAGCCGGTCCCGCACCCCCAGGAGATGGTGACATATGTCAAGACTGTAAGGGGGACCGAGAAGGGATTCTCGGTCCAGCGTGACCTGCAGGCTTAAGACGGTCGCCCACAACTGCCGATAAAAACGCGATTCATGTATGTTTTCGGCGTCATCCTGGCACGGGCAGGCAGCAAGGGCCTGCCCGACAAGTGCGTTCACCCGCTCTGCGGACGGCCGCTCATCGAGTACACCTTCGACCACGTCCGCCGTAGCGCGCTGATCGATCAGATTGTGCTCACCACGGATTCGGAGCCGGCTGCGCGAATCGCCCGAGAGCACGATATTCGCGTCGTCGATCGGCCGGCGGAGTTGGCCACCGACACAGCCACCGTCGATGCGGCGGCGCGGCATGCGGTCCAGACTGTGGAAGCCGAAGGCGCCGCCCCGGCCGACGTCATCGTCCTCTTGTACGGCAACATCCCGGTCCGAGCACCGGGCATCATCGACCGTGTCGTGCAGCGCCTGGCTGCGACCGGCGCCGATTCAGTGCGAACGGTGGCTCCGGTCAGCAAGCAGCACCCCGATTGGCTTCACTATCTGGACGGCGACCACATGCGCCAATACCGTCCCAACAGCATCTATCGCCGTCAGGACCTGGATCCCGTTTACTACCACGACGCAGCCGTGCTGGCCGTCAAGCGCGAAACCCTGTTCGCCGAGCCGCAGAACGCGGAAGACTTCCACGCGTTTCTCGGCCGGGACCGCCGTGCCGTCGTCCAAGCCCCGGAAGACACCGTCGACGTCGATACCCTCATCGACCTTCAACTGGCTGAAGCAATTCTAAGCGCGCGGCAAGAGACGCAACCCGGTGGGAAGGTCGAATGTCGAATGGCGAATAGCGAATGCAGAATGGCGAATGGCGAGCACGAAAGCCCTTTCGCTATTCGCCATTCGCCATTCGCCATTCGACGCATTGGGCGTCACAACATAGGCTCGGACTCGGGCGTGTTCATCGTCGCGGAAGCCGGTGTCAACCATAATGGTGACGAAGGTATGGCACTACGACTGGTCGACGCAGCGGTCCAGGCGGGCGCCGACGCCGTCAAGTTTCAGGTCTTCAACGCCAACGCCC
>JAZGDL010000128.1:0-4216 GCA_036477795.1 Phycisphaerae bacterium | reverse complement strand
AGCACGGCCATGATCTGCTGGCCAATGGTAAAAACGGGGTTAAGTGCGGCCTGCGGATCTTGAAAAATCATGGCGATGCGCCCGCCGCGGATCTTTCGCATCTCTCGTTCGCCAAGAGCCAGGAGATCCTGACCGTCGAAAAGAATGCGTCCCGCCGTAATCTTTCCCGGCGCCGGTACCAGGCCCAGGATGGACCGGCCCGTCACCGATTTGCCGCAACCGGTTTCGCCCACCAGCCCGAAGACTTGGCCCCGCTCAATACTGAAGTCGATGCCCCTCAGGGCATGGACATCGCCGATAGGGGTCTCAAATCGAACATGCAGGTCCTCAACCGCCAAAAGCGGTTGACCCATCAACCAGCCATCCGGGTGCGAGGATCGGTTGCATCTCGTACGCCGTCGCCCAGCAGATTGAAGGCCAGCGCCGTCAGAAAGATCGCCAAGCCCGGAAATGTGGCCAGCCACCAGCGTCCCGACAACACGTACAAACGGCCTTCATTGATCATGGCGCCCCAATCGGCAACCGGCGGTCGGGCGCCTAAGCCAATGAAACTGAGACCAGCCGCGATCAGGATGGCCGAGCCAATATCCAGCGTGCCCTGAACCAGGACGGGCGTGAGGACATTGGGCAAAATGTGCTGCCTGATGATCGTCACATCCTTTACGCCAATGCCGCGCGCGGCCTCTACGAACGACCGCTCGCGAAGCGAAAGGGCCTGTGCCCGCACCAACCGCGTGTACCACGGCCACCAGGTGAGTGCAATGGCGAACATGGCGTTGGTGAAGCTTGGACCCAAGGCGGCGGCTATACCAATGGCCAACAGCAGCGGTGGGAAGGCTAAGAATACATCTGTCAGGCGCATGATAATCTCGTCTACCCGGCCGCCGAAGTAACCAGCGAGGGCACCCAACGGCGCACCGATTATCACTGCAACGGAAACGACCATCAGGCCCATAGAGAGCGAAGTGCGCGACCCGAACAACAGCCGGGCAAGCTGGTCCCGGCCTAGGCTATCTGTGCCCAGAGGATGCGCAAGACTGGGCGCCAGGAACTTATTGGCCAGATTAGGCTCGCCTAACCCTTCTTCGGCGTAAGGTGTCAGGAACGGCGCCAGAATGGAAGCTAGAACCACAATCAGGAGTATGACCAGGCTGACCACAGCAAGGCGATCGCGCCTGAAGAACCACAGCGTAGAGCCGGGCTCGGGCTGGGTACGAATTCTGCCTCCAAACCAGCGCTCTACGATGCTACTGGTCGTCATCTCGTTCGTATCCCATGATCTGCTTACGCTCGGGTGGAGGGAAGGTTCGTTTGCTGTGGCTGAGGCGCAGCGCCACCAGGCTTTCGGCTAGCCTGAGCGCTACTCCTGTTGGATCAATAACTGGGACGCCTATGTATCCCTCTGCCTCCAGACCCTGTTGCACGGGGCCGGCCAAACCTCCCATGCCCGTGCAGCCAAACACGATCGCATGGGCGCCGTCCTCGGCCACTGCCAGCACGGCTTGCTCGATCATGGCTTCGATTAAGTCTTCTTCGTCATCATGGAGTGACAGAACCGGAATGTTAACGGCTCGCACCGACGCCCCACGGCCCATCAAATCGTAAAGCCGCCATTGATTGTGGATCACCGGCCGGTCACGCTCTAAAATGGTAACTACGCTGAAGCGATCCGCCAGAGTGGCCGCCAGAGACATGGTGGCCTGCCCCGGGCCGATGATGGGGATGCTGACCAGCTCCCGCCCTGCGAAGAGCCCCGGGTCGGACATGCAGTCTAGAATCACAGCGTCCATGCTTTCGAGCTCGGCCCGGCGTATTTGCGCCAGGATGTCGGGCACGGCCAGTGCCACGTCATAGTCGCTTTCAACCGATTCCGGACCGTGCTCGAGAAAGACAAGGCTGAGTTCGGTGCCGGGAGAGGCGTAGGCTTGATACATCGCCAGGGTGCGCTCTTGCCGGTCCTGACGAAACGTTGGATTGATGATCCGGAGCCTCATATTTCTCTCCTCTTGACGAAATCTTCCTTATCCTAGCCTGACTCGCGGGTCGAGAGCCGCCTGGAGCATATCGACCATTAAATTGATCACAATGTAGATCACGGTAACAACCAGCGTGACGGCCATCACAACCGGAAAGTCTACGTTAAGGATGGCATCGGTGACGTATTTGCCGACCCCTGGCCAGGAAAAAACTACCTCAATCAAGAAGGCACCGGTAATGGAGTAGGCAAAGGACAATCCCAGCACAGTCAAAGTGGGGATAATCGCGTTCTTGAGGGCCAGGCGGAAAAGGATGGTCCGCTCTGGCAGTCCCGAGGCGCGAGCGGCGTCGACGAACGGCTCCGACATGACTTCGATCATCGCCGCGCGGGTCATGCGGATGGTCAAACCGACCGGGTAGCTAGCCAGCACTGCCGCCGGTAAGATGAGATGAAGCGCGGCGTCCTTCCAGGCGATCCAGTTAGCCGTGAGGGCTGCGTCGATGAGATAGAAGCCGGTGATCCCCTGGACGGGATGGATTAAGGCTATCGAGTTGGCTACTCGACCCCCAAGCGGCAACCAGCCCAGCAAGCCAAAGAACAGCAACTGCAACAAGAGTGCCAACCAAAAGGTGGGTATGGATACCCCAGAAATTGACAGCACTCGGCTAATCTGGTCCAGCCAGCCTCCTTTTTGCGCGCCGGCCAGCACCCCGACCGGGATTCCAATCACCAGCGCTAGCAGTGAGGCTGCGATGACCAATTCCAGCGTAGCGGGCAAGAACACCGTGAGGTCGGCCAGGATTGGCCGATGGGTCTTGAAAGACTCGCCGAAGTCACCTCGGAGCACATCACTCGCGTAGCGCAAGAACTGCATCGGCAGTGGCTCATCCAAGCCCATCTTGCGCTCCAATGCGGCCACTTGTTCGGGCCGCGGACGTGGCCCAGCGTAAAGCGCAGCCGGGTTGGATGGCACCACGCGTGCCACCACGAACGTCACCGCCATAACGCCGACTAGCACCAGCACCGCCAGACCCAGGCGACGCAGGAGGTACTCGCCCTTACTCACAAACCGGACCTCGTCACAAATCTAGAATTAATAAAGATGATTTTCCAAGCTTCTTGATGAAGCGCTGGCATTGAGGAGGAAAAGCAGGCCAGTGCAGGCGGGAGCCCGCCTGCACTGGCCGAACGGCTAACGGCTTAGGTCGTACCAGAAGACGACATGAGGGTAGGCGGGGTTGTTCACGTAGCCCTGGATGTCGCTCCGGATGACGTGGACGTCGGGCAAGTCTAAGATGAAGACCGCGGCTGCGTCCTCAACGAGCATCTCCTGGGCCTCGATGAACATTTCCGTGGCCAGATCTATGTCCACACCACTGACTTCGTTGCCCATGTCGATCAACTCGTCAAACTCGGCGTTGCTGTAGTAGCCGAGGTTGAAGAAGGGCTCCTCCTCGCTGTGGAACATACCGAACAGGAAACCGTACGGCGTGACATAGTCCGGCCACCAGTAGAAGGAAAAGGCATCTTGGGCCTCTTCGGGGTTGTTTATGGCCAGATCCCATTGGGCCTCCCATTGCAGGCCCTGCACCTCCAGATCGACGCCTAACTTGGCCAATTCCGCCCTCCACAGCTCGCCGACTTGCTGCTCGTCCAGATCCCCGGCAACGTAGGTATAGGTGACCTCAAAGCCACCATCCGGGAATCCCGCTTCGGCCAGCAGCTCTGCGGCCTTGTCCAGGTCGTAAGTGTACTGGGTCAGCCCAGGATCATGGCCCCACATCCCGGCCGGGATGGTGCCGCGCGCCTGGGTGCCCAGCCCCGCGTAGAGGTTTTCGACCACCTTGTCGTACGGGAAGCTATAGGCCAAGGCTTGACGCACCAGGGGGTCGTCGGTTGGCGGCTTGCGGTGGTTCAAGAGCGCCAACAGATTCTGGAACGAGGGGGTGATATCGACCGTGACGCCCTCCACCTCTGACAGGGCGGCGTAGTTCTCGAAGGGAAGGTTATACGTGAAGTCGGCCTCGCCTGACCGGATCATCTGCTCCGCCACAGTGGGGTCCTCGATGATATCGAAGACGACCGTATCGAATTGACCTTCCTCCCAGCCGCCCCAGTAGTCATCGAAGCGGGAGATCACCAGACGCTGGCCGACCTCGTAGCTTTCGATGGTATATGGTCCGGTGCCGGCCTCGTTGCCCTCGTTGAACCAGTCGCTATCATTGTCGGCGACGGCCG
>JAZGDL010000127.1:0-9841 GCA_036477795.1 Phycisphaerae bacterium | reverse complement strand
GGTGATGCGCCGGGTGGCGCTTCTAATCGACGCGGACGGGCGGCTGATCCAGCAGTTGGGCTTCGCTCTGGCGGTGAAGGTGTTGGACATCGACCTGGAAACTCTCCATCTGGAAGAGGGGGAGCGTCTGGTGATGGAGAACCGGGCGGGCGACAGGCAGTGGCGCATCCCGATCGACGAAGAGGGGCGGACACTGGTCAACTGGCACATCGACCCCGCCCACCCGGTGTGGCCGCGTAGTTTCACGCACATTCCGGTGGCACGGATCATGGAGATTCCGATCACGCGGCGGTTGATAGAAGATCAGGAAGGGCGCCTGGCGTTTCACCGCGCCCAATACGTGCAGAAGGTGATGCTGCCTCAACGGTGCTTAAAGTATGGTGAGCTGGTCAGTCGCCGCAGGGTGCTGAGATGGAATGCTGAGACGCCCGAGCAGTCGGCTGAGCTGGCACAACTGGAGAAGGAAGTTGAAGCGATAGAGGGCAAGGCCATCGATCAAGTGCTCGAGAACGCGAATCAGATCCGCGAGTGGATGGCACAGGACAGTTCGGCGCAGCTCGAAGAATCGGAAAAAGAAACCCTTCGATTGGCGGAAGAACACGAGAAGGGCACGGTTGAAGGGCAATTGCGCGAGAGCATCGAGAAGATGCGAGAGTTCATCGCTTCGCGAACGGCTGATCTGCGGCAGGTGATTCAGGGCAAGGTGTGCTTGATCGGGTACACCGCCACCGCGGTGGCGGACACGGTCAACACGCCGGTGTTCGATGAGGTGCCGGGGGTGATGGCCCACGCCAACGTGATCAACAGCATGTTCTTGGGGCAGTTCCCTTCGGCGCCGGGGAGATGGGCGGTGGTGGGGCTGATCCTGGGGACCGGTATGGTGGTGACGGTGGTGACGGTGTGGCGCGATCCATGGGTGAGCCTGGCTTCGATGATACTGGCAGGGGCGATTCTGCATGTGATCACTTTCAGTGCTTTTTACATTTCCACGTACGATATCGACATCGTGGGGCCCATGATCGCCGTGGTGGGTTCGTGGATGTTCGTGACGCTGTATCGTCAGATGACCGAGGAGCGGCACAAGCGTGCGTTCAGCAAGTCTCTGGCGGCTTACACGTCCCCGGCCATCGCGGCCAAGCTCGCAGAACAGGTGACGCGGCAGACCGGGGTTGTGGACCTGACACCCCAGGCACGAATGGTGACCTGCTTTTTCAGCGACTTGAAAGGGTTTACATCGATCAGTGAACGCCTGGGGGCGGCGCGGACCCGTGAGGTGCTCAATCCCTATCTGGAAGCCATGAGCGATGTGTTGATCAAATCGAACGCGATGATCAACAAGTTCATGGGAGACGGCATCTTCGCGTTCTACAATCCGCCGATCCACCCGGTCGAGGACCACGCCCGGGCCGCCTGCGAGGCGACCCTTGAATCGTTCGTCGCCCTGGAGCGGCTCAAGGATGAGCTGGGACATGGAGAGCTGGAGCAGGAAGTCCGGGCGCTGAGCATGCGCATTGGGGTGAACACCGGCGAGGTTTTCGTCGGCGACTACGGCAGCAGCAACAAGCTGGACTACACCTGCATCGGCGATACGGTGAACCTGTCGGCCCGCATGGAACCGGCCTGCAAGCCGTTCGGCATCTGTGCGATGGTGTCCGAATCAACGCTGAAGGCGGCTGGCGACGGCTACGTGGTGCGGCATCTGGGCGGCTTGCAGGTCGTGGGCAAGAAACAAGGCGTGCACGTCTACGAGCTCATCGGCCGACAGGGAGAGGTTGACGCGGCGCTGATCGAGTACGCCGAACTGTTCGCCGAGGCGGTCAAGAAGTTCCAAGACAGGGACTGGCAGGGGGCCCTAGGCACGCTGGCCCAGTGCCGGAAAATGCGGCCCGACGATCTGGCCGTCGACCTGCTGGAGGCCAACGTCCGCCGGCACCAGAACAACCCGCCTCCCGACGACTGGAACCAGGCGATCGAGCTCACTTCGAAATAAGACGACGCAGTCCGCCCTGTTTAGCGGCGACCCGACAGGGGAGCGCTCCCCTGTCGGGTCGCCGCTAAACGCGCTTACGGGGGGACCGGCGTTCAGCGAACGGGGTAAGAAACGACCAGTTCTGCGCCGGTTTACCCTCTTTCATGGGGTTGCTTTGTACATATCGAATGGCGCGCCGTAGGGACTCTTCGCTGTCGAGAAACACCTTCCACAGGCCGCGGGCAAAGACCTTGGGCGTCAGAGCGCTTGGAGAGACCAACGGCGCCAACGGGTGAATGCCCTCGCGAATCAACTGCCGGGTGGCCTGGCCCTTGAGCAAATTTACGACTTGCTCGACATGGTAGCGATGCCGTGCGGTGACCAGGTGAACGTGCTGCGGCAGTATCGAACAGGCCCAGACAACCAATCCGCTCTTGTCCACGAAGGTTGCGAATCCCCACCCGATGGCGCGGGCCTGCACCCCGCTGCAGCGAACGGGCGGATACTTCAAAGCATCCTTGGCCCTCAGGCGCGCCTGGTGATTGTGCGGGCGATGGGCCACCGATCGACGTGAGTCTGTTTTGGTAGCACGTCCGTATTGGTAGAGTTCCCACGATCGGACGAAATCCGACCACGATCCACGCGGATCGTTCGGCAACCAGAAACCATAAGCGCCGAAGATTACGTGGTAACCGAGTACCATGACGACGACGCAGTCCGCCCTGTTTAGCGGCGACCCGACAGGGGAGCGCTCCCCTACGGGTCGCCGCTAAACGCCGACCGGATCCTATCACCCCGCCGACCGGAAGACAATACAGCGCCCAAGATTACGTGGTAACCGAGCACCATGACGACGCGGTCCACCATGTTTAGCGGCGACCCGACGGGGGAGCGCTCCCCTACGGGTCGCCGCTAAACGCCGACCGGATCCTATCACCCCGCCGACCGGAAGACAAAACAACAGCAAACGGGCGATGACCTGTTCAGTTTTGCTCCAATGCGCTATATGATCTGCGGCCTCGCCGCTGCGGTGGCGGGGCGCGATGGCGGTTGGGTCCCATGCAGTGGGCCCGGCAGGTAACGGGTCAGGCTGGAGACAGAGCAGCCCACCTGCCGTGCACAGGTGCCGTGGATCAACCTGACCGTCATCACGCCCCGCCACCGGGCGTGCAGTCACGCGGTTGTGTGGGAGCGAGATAGGAATCGCGCTCCAGCGGCGCACAGTGGGAGCGAGATAGGAATCTCGCTCCAGCGATTGCTACAGAGATTTCCAGCGAATTGGGAGCGATCACGTATGTCTTATACCGTCTTGGCTCGAAAATACCGTAGTCAGACCTTCGACGATCTTGTGGGGCAGGAGGCGATCGCCACGACGCTCAAGAACGCGGTGGCGTCTGAGCGTGTGCACCACGGCTACCTGTTCACCGGAACGCGCGGGGTGGGCAAGACGTCGACGGCCCGGGTGCTGGCCAAGGCGCTGAACTGTGCGAGCTTCGAGGCCCCCACGCCCACGCCCTGCGGCACGTGCGAGCCCTGCCGGATGATCGCCGAAGGTGAGGATATCGACGTCATCGAGATCGACGCAGCCAGCAACACCGGGGTCGACAACATCCGCGATCTCCGCAACAACACCGCCTACCGCCCGGCACGCTCACGTTTCAAGGTTTATATCATCGACGAAGTGCACATGCTCAGCACGGGTGCCTTCAATGCCTTGCTGAAGACGCTGGAGGAGCCACCCGATCATGTGAAGTTCATTCTGGCCACCACGGAGGCCCACAAAGTTCCCGCGACAATCGTCAGCCGTTGTCAACGGTTTGACTTCCGGAGCATCAGCATCGATGCCATCGCCGGTCATTTGCGGCATGTTCTGGAGCAGGAGAAGGTCGAGGCGGACGACACCGTTATCCGGCGCATTGCCAGGCTGGCTCAGGGCTCGATGCGCGACGCGCTGTCTTTGCTGGACCAACTGCTGTCGTTCGGCGGCGGAAAGTTGGCGGCTGAGGTCCTCGACGACGTTCTGCCGGTGGCGCGCGATGAGGTGATCACCGCGTTGGTGGATCACGTGGCTGATGAGGACGCAGCCGCGGCGCTGCAGTGCGTGGAGCAATCGCTGGCCAGCGGCCAAACGGCGGAACGCTTTTGCCAGATGCTCATTGACCACCTGCGTACGCTCATGCTGCTCAAGGTCTGCGGGACCGACACAGAACTTGTTGATCTGTCCACGGCTGATCGCGATCAACTGGCTGAGCAGGCGCCGCGGTTCGACGCGTCCACGTACGTCTACATGATCAGTCTGGCGGAAGAGGCGCGTCGTTCGGTAAAATCGAGCAACGCTTCGCGTGCGCTGATCGATGCAGCCGTGGTTCGCCTGGCGCTGGCCGGGAACTTCTCCGACATCAAGGAGCTTCTCAATCGGCTGGAAGACGGATCGGCGCACGAAGCTAATCCTACCCCAGCGGCGCGGCAGCCGGCTGCGAAGCCAGCCGCTCCAGCAACGCCGCTCGGAAGCACTCAGACACCGAAAGACCGCACACCGGCCTGCGGTGATCGGCCGTCGGGCGACAAGAAGGCGAAACCTGCAGGATCGGCTGTGTCGGCGGTGGCGCCGACCCCTTCGCCCGGGGCCCGCCGACGGGAATCCGTCAGCTCCTCCGACGAGGCCCGCGTTCGCCGGGACCCCACCGTGCAACGGACCATGGAGCTGTTCGATGCGACGCTGATGAGTGTGCAAAAGAGTGCGCCAAACCAGAACACCGCGGAGGCGTCGCCGGGCCAAGGCGACTCAACACCAGATACGGCGGAGCCTGAATCCGCCGGGGGAGATGCGTAACATGCTGGGCGGACTTGGAAACCTTGGCGGCCTGTTCAAACAAGCGAAGGAGATACAGTCGCGCATGAAACAGATGCAAGAGGTGCTGGCGTCGAAACGGTATGAGGGGGACGCGGGCGGCGGCGCGGTGGTGGCCACGGTCGACGGCAAGGGAACGCTGGTTGACATCAGAATTCAACCCGACGCGGTTTCCGACGTCGAGTTGCTGGAGGATATGATAAAGGGGGCTGTGTCGGTCGCGACCTCGAAGGCTCACAACGCCGCGAAGGAACAGATGGCCCAACTCACCGGCGGCCTGAACATCCCCGGACTGAATGAAATGCTGGGCGGCTTGACGGGCTGATTGCGCATTTGCAGCTTGGCCCGAATAATTCACCGCGGAGCACGCAGAGATCGCAGAGGCGGGGTAGACAAGAAGTTAGCCAAGTCAGCGTCCTGGGGAAGGCAGGAAGGCACGAAGGGAGAAACGTCGGGCCTTGGAACCTTTAACCTTTGACCTTTGACCTTCCAACCTTTTTCTAAACAATACTCTGCGCTCTCAGCGATCTCTGCGGTATGAATAATCCGGGCTAGGCATTGTTCGACCGAGACCCATAATGAAGTCCGATCATCTCAATTCGATTGAGCGGCTCAAGGAGCAGTTTAAGCAGTTCCCCGGCATCGGTGCACGAAGTGCCGAGAGGATGGCCTTTCACGTGCTCCGTGAGTCCAAACAGCAGGCCCAAGCGCTGGCAGCGGCGATTGTGGCTGTCAAGGAACGTATCTTTCATTGCGGCGTGTGCTATAATCTTACGGAAGAGGATCCCTGCCGGATTTGTGCGGACGGCTCGCGCGATTCGGCGGAACTCTGGGTTGTCGAACAGCCCAAGGATTTGATGGCCCTGGAAGGCACCGGCCTGGTTCGCGGTGTGTACCACGTGTTGATGGGTCACATCGCACCGCTGGACGGCGTTGGCCCGGAGAACCTGACCATCGACGCCCTGGTGCGCCGGGTCAAGGACGGTGGTGTACGTGAAGTGGTTCTTGCGACAAATCCTACGCTTGAGGGTGACGGGACTGCTTTGCACATCCAGAGTGTTCTGAGTGAGTTGGGCGTGAAGATCACACGTCCGGCGCGCGGTTTGGCGGTGGGATCACCTCTTGAGTTCGCCACCGCGGCGATGCTGGAATCCGCGATTCGCGGACGGACGGAAATGTAGCCGTGTTTGGGTGAAGTTAATGTCGCAGTCCCTTTCCCAGGTCATGGGTCAGTACATGCGGTTGGAGCAGCGGCTCACGCCGCAGCTCATCCAATCGATGGAAATTCTGCAACTGTCCACCCAAGCGCTGGAACAGCGCTTGGCCGAAGAACTCGAAAAGAATGTGACGCTGGAGTTGGCTAGAGACGGGGAGCGCAGCGAATCGGTCACCGAATCGGGCCGTACGGCGGCCGGCGAGGCCGGCGCCGGTGAGCACAGCGCCAGCTTCAATCGGTTGGACCGCTTCTCGCGCGAGAACGGCCTGGACTTCGACGAGCGGGCGTCGTTTCGCTTCAAGGGCCGGCCGGTCGCCGACGGAGAGCGCGATGCCAAGCTCGACGCAATGGCCAACACCGCCAGCCGTCCCGAAGGTATCGATGAGCACCTGCTGCACCAGTGGAACCTGCTCGAGCTCGATGACGACGCCCGCCGCGCGGGCGAAGCGATCATATATCATCTGGAAGAGGACGGTTACCTCAAGATACCACTCGAGACGATCGCTGAGGACACGCGGCCGCCGGTGTCCGTCCAGGTAATCGAGCAGGCTCTGCAACGAATCCAGAGACTGGACCCGATCGGCATCGCGGCCCGTGATTATCGCGAGTGCCTTCTCTTGCAGCTCGACGCCATGCCGGGCGACAACACCATCGAACGCAAGCTGATCTGCGACCATATGGACGATGTCATCCGCAATCGATATCCCGCTGTGGCCAAGGCCACCGGGTATTCCGTCGGCGAGATCACCGCAGCCATGGAGGCCATCACTGAATCGCTGGTGCTCCACCCGGCCTATTTGGTTGTGGACAGGCGCGTTCCGCGCATCTACCCCGACGTGATCATCGAGGAGGACGATCGTGGCAAGGGGTTGGTGGTGCGGCTGTCACGCGGCAACTTGCCGGAACTTCACATCAAGCAGGAATACGTCGACATGCTGCGGTCCAAGTCCAACGGCAAGGACGTTCGCGACTTTGTTCGCAAACAGGTCGAGAGCGGCAATGCGCTGATCGAGGCCGTCAGGTTTCGGCGCAGCCGCCTTATGGAGGTAGCCCAGGCGGTGGTGGCGCACCAGGCGGAGTTCTTCCAGGTCGGCCCGCCCGGGCTCCGCATCCTGCTGATGAGTGATCTGGCTGAGGAGTTGGGATGCGACCCGTCCACCATCAGCCGGACCGTGGCCGACAAGTACACCCAGACGCCGTACGGCGTATACCCGCTGCGTTATTTCTTTACCGGCGGGACGGAAACCGGCAATGGCGTGGGCACCAGTTGGGATAGTGTTAAGGAGCGGGTGAAGGAGATCGTGAAGAGTGAAGACCCATCCAACCCGCTCAACGACGATCGGATAGCAGAAGCTCTGTCCCGGGAGAACATCAGTATATCCCGCCGCACGGTGGCCAAGTACCGTGCCCAGCTTGCAATACCGCCCTCAAGACAGCGCAGGAAGTTCTGATCGCAGGTCGCCTGAAAACACCGTGACTGCAAAACTCAGCGTCCCTCCCGCGAAGATCCTGAAGTGCGCTTGACAGGGTCTTGGGGGGCGTTAGCCTGGTTGTCGGCTGGTGATCCGCCGGAGCGGATCAAACAGGGAATCCGGTGTGAAACCGGGGCGGCCCCGCCGCTGTAACCGAGAACGACCGCTGCCAACATGCCATTGATCCGGGGCAACCGGGTCGAGAAGGCGCAGCCAGTAGAAAGACCGACCTTTTCAGGTCGGCCGCTCGGAAGCCAGAAGACCTACCAGCTTGAAACCCAGGACGTGACGCTCTCGCGGGAGGAGTGGCACCGCATGTCCGCGTGGCTTTCCAGCGCATCGCTTCTTGAAATCGATGTGATCCATCAGCCGGTGATTGGTGTGCGCACTCTCCCTAGTACCGCGTTTCATAAGTAGTACAACTATATGCTGTGCCGAGAATCCCTTCTCGGCACCTCCCAAGGAGCGAGAAAGGATTCTCGCTCCAGCGGTACTCGGCGCGGGCCGTTGCGTCCCTTCACGCGGGAATGGAGGATCACATGTATCGGGAGAAAAAACGAAGTTGTACGGCTGCGGCGCGGGCCGCAATGGTTCTTTTGACGATCGCCGCGGCGGCGGCGGCGGAAAGTTTTGACGAATACTTCCTGGCCGGCTCGTTCACGCTGCCCGCGGGGGCGGGGCCCTTCGACGTGCTGGCGGACGGGCGCGTGGTGACACTGGTGGGCGGAGATCTATACACGGAGACGGCGGTGGGATCCGAGGCATTCGGGCTACCGGGATCGCTGCCGGCGGGGGACATCCCCAGCTTCGGGGCCGCGTTTGTTCGCGTGTCGCCCGGCGGCGCTCGGATCGCGGTGGGCAACAACGGCGGGGCTGATTTCGACAACTTCCAGGTCGGCGTGTTCTCCCTCAGCGGTCTTTCGGGAACGTGGTACTCGGCCAATCATTTTGACGCCGAATGGTACGACGACGACCATCTGGCGCTGACCGCCGGTGTCTTCGGGAGCCCGTCGTTTGTTTCGGTGCTGGACGTGAACAGCACCGATGCGGCAAACCCCGTCAACCCCGTCGTTGTCGGTGACATCGGCGGCGCCTCAGCCGGTGTCACCTTTGACGATGCGGGCAACCTCTACACCGGCAACGGATTCGCGATCGGGGGGCCCAGCGGAACCGGCACCATCAAGTTCTTCGACAACGCGGACTGGCTGGCGCCGCTGGGCGGCGCGGAGCCGGTCGATTTCGAGAACGATGGGACGTTGATCGCCGACCTGTTGTCGGCGGCGTCGCTCGGCTTCGACGCCAAGGGACATCTGTTCGTCGGCGGGGGCGATTTCGGGGGCGACCTGGACTACGCCGCGCTGGTGCATGCGGCTGCGATCACCGACGCCCTCGACGGGCTGGGACCGGCTGACGCCTTCGATCCGGAGCAGGTCCGCCGTTTCGACCCCGACGGGGCCAACGACATGAACTTCTACGCCGTGAACTTCAACAACGTCGCCCGGGAGCTCTACATCCGCGCCGGGCTCACCGTCTACCGCTACGCCATTCCCGAACCGGCCAGCGGGCTGCTGCTGGCCGGTGGCGTTTTCTCAATGCTCATCCACCGGCGTCGAACACAGTGCTCTTTGAGGGTAGGAGATGCTCGCAGCCATGATTAGCTCGACACAAAATCGGGCGGCTGCGCTTGGCATCGCTTTATGGGCGTGTATCGCGGCGGCGGACGAGAGCCCCTTCGCCTGGTCCGTCGTCGACTACAGCCCGGCGCCGGGACAGTTCGTCAACGACGCGACGTTCAACGATCCGCAGCGGGCCTTGGGGGCGCCGATCGGCGGGGGCACACTGGATGCCAACAACCAGTCGCAAGTCACGCTCGGAGGATTCGGCGGATCGATTACGGTGAGCTTCGATCACACTGTCCTGGACGACGCGGCCAACCCGCTGGGCCTGGACGCCATCGTCTATGGCAACGCCTTTTTCGTCGGTGGGCAACCGAACCGCCGCTGGGCGGAATGCGCCCACGTCGAGATCAGCCTCGATGGCGAAGTTTGGTACCTCATCCCGGGATCGCACATCACCGATCCGCTGGGCCAGTGGGAGACGCAGTGGTGGGACGACGATCCGCAAAGCGACTTGCCGCCGGAGAATCCCAACTGCATTCCTCCGGGGCTGGAAGGTGAATGGAAAACGACTGCGTTCCGTTTGCCGCCGGAGATATTCGACACGCACGTCCTGGAGAATCCGAACGGTTTGAACGCCGAGGAGGAAGCCGTTTACGGTTACGCCGACCATACCCCGACGCTGGGGCTGGGGGATCTGGACGGGGACAACATCGT